>CAIOGM010000109.1 GCA_903857795.1 uncultured Geobacter sp. | reverse complement strand
GCGTTCAAAAACCTGTCGGGTTTATTGGCTGTATAAATGGCCTTGGAATACCCTTTCAAAAGGCATTCAAGGCCAATATATATGAAATCCCATACTTCCAAATCACCCGCTAAACACTTCCAAATCACGCACGCCGCTACACAGGGGTTTATCAACTTTTCAGACAAGTAATGCCGCACAGTAATGGTGCAACAAATAAAAGAGCCTCCGATGGGTATCGAAGGCTCTTCATGAAACTGAATAAAATCAGCTAGCTAATGGTGCCCGGGGACGGAATTGAACCGCCGACACGAGGATTTTCAGTCCTCTGCTCTACCGACTGAGCTACCCGGGCGGAAGAAAACCTTTTATATCCATTTCCCCTGATGTTGTCAACAGGTTTTTAAAAAATTTGCTACTTTTTTGTCGGTTGGCCCACATACCGAGCTGGTTATGCCCGCGAGATGAACCGACCGTCACGGGTATCGACCTTGATCCGCTCGCCCGATTCCAGATAAGGGGGAACTTGGAGCCTGAGACCGGTCTCCAGCAGAGCCTCCTTAGTCTGGGCAGTGGCCGTGGCGTTCCGGAGTGCCGGCGCAGTTTCGGTAACGTTCAGCTCTACGGTGTTGGGAGGTTCCACGGTGATCATCCGCCCCTGGAAGAGTCCGAGTTGCACCTCGGCGCCGTCTACGAGATAGGGGGAGATGGCCGAGAACTGCTCTTCTTCCTGTTCGAACTGTTCGTAGGTTTCCAGGTCCATGAAGATTCCCCGGTCACCGTCGGCATAGAGGAACTGCCCCTTGTGACGTTCGAAATCGGCCTCGTCAAGCTTGTCGCCGGAGCGGAAGGTCTTGTCCAGGACCTGCCCGGAAATGAGGTTCCGGTATCGGGTCTTGACCATGGTGTTTGCGCCTCGGGCCGAGGGGGACTGGAAGGCGACGTCGATGAGGAGACAGGGAGCGCCATCCACCTGGATGACGATGCCTCGCTTGAAATCAGCTGTAGTAATCATGGGTATCCTTTCGCAAAAAAAATAGTTCTCTTCTGTCTATCAGAAAAACGTGGTAAGTTCAACCCGATGCTTGTTCAACCGGGGAGGATTCATGAAAATAGACGGTGAATTCATCAAACTCGACAGCTTTCTCAAGGCGGTGAATATTGTTTCGTCGGGAGGAGAGGCCAAGATGCTTATTCTCGACGGCCTCGTAAAGGTTAATGGCGAATGTGAGTTGCGCCGGGGGAGGAAGCTCCACCCCGGGGACCGGGTAATCCTCGGAGAACATGAGTTTCAGGTAGAATGATGACCACTAACGCAGGCGCCCCTTGATCGAATCTCAGAGCTCTTTTCTCCCCACCACTCTCGAAGAAGCGCGAAACCGCGGCTGGGACGAGCTGGACATCGTCTTCGTCTCCGGCGACGCCTATATCGACCACCCCTCCTTCGGGGTCCCGCTCCTGGCGCGACTCCTTGAGGCGGAAGGATTTCGAGTGGGGATAATCTCCCAGCCCGACTGGCACTCTCTGGAGCCGTTCCGGCTGCTGGGGCGTCCCCGGCTTTTCTTCGCCGTCGCCAGCGGTGCCATGGACTCCATGGTGGCCCACTACACCCCCCTGAAGAAAATCCGCCGCGACGACGCCTACACCCCCGGCAACCGCCACGGCGCCCGCCCCAACCGGGCGGTCATCGTCTATACCTCCTGCTGTAAGGGGGCATATCGCGACGTGCCGGTGGTCATCGGCGGCATCGAGGCGTCCTTGCGCCGCTTTGCTCACTACGACTACTGGAGCGACACGGTCCGGCGCTCCATCCTCTTCGACGCCAAGGCCGACCTCCTCATCTACGGCATGGCCGAACATCCTCTGGTGGAGTTGGCCCGGCGGCTCCAAGGAGGGGAGCCATTTGGCTTGGTTAACGATATCCGCGGAACGGCGTTCATCCGCAAGGGGTGCGATGTTGATATTCTCCCCTCCGGAGAGTTGCCGTCATTTGAGGAGGTATCCACCGACAAGGTGAAGTATGCCGAGGCATTCAGGCTGCGGGATGCCGAACAGAATCCGTTCTGTGCCAGGAGCCTGATCCAGCCCCACGGCGACCGGGTTCTCGTCTGCAATCCCCCTGCTCTCCCCCTCGACTCCCGGGAGCTTGACGCCGTCTACCGGCTCCCCTTCGTCAATGCGCCGCACCCTTCGTACCAGGAGCCGGTTCCCGCCTGGGAGCAGATCCGCGCCTCCATCACCACCCATCGGGGCTGCTTCGGCGGCTGCGCCTTCTGCGCCATCACCCACCATCAGGGGAAGTTCATCCAGTCCCGAAGCTTAGAGTCGATCCTGGAGGAGCTGCGGCGCCTCTCGAAGCGCCCCTGGTTTCGGGGAAGTGTCAGCGATCTTGGGGGGCCCACCGCCAATATGTATGGCCTCTCCTGCGGGCTCCCCTCGGCTCGAGAGAGCTGCCGCCGGGGGAGCTGTCTCTACCCTGCGCCCTGCCGGAACCTCGTGACGTCGGGGAAGAGGGGGGCGGCACTCCTCGCCGCCGCCCGCTCCATAGACGGCGTCAAACAGGTCGTGGTCTCCTCGGGGGTCCGGTTCGACCTCCTGGAGCGACAGCCGGAGTACACCCGGGAACTGCTGGCTCACCACGTGGGGGGGCTACTCAAGGTGGCCCCGGAACATATCTCGGAAAAGGTGACGGCGGTCATGCGCAAGCCGGGAGGAGAGGCTTTTGCACGATTTCTCGACCTCTTCCGTCAGGAGAGCAGCCGGCTCGGCAAACGGCAGGCGCTCATCCCCTACTTCATCTCCGGGCACCCCGGCTGCACCCTCAGTGACATGGTCGATCTGGCCCTCTACCTCAGACGCCACCATCTCCGGGTTGAACAGGTCCAGGATTTCACCCCGACACCGGGGAGCCTGGCCACCTGCATCTTCCACACCGGCCTGGATCCGCTCACCGGCGAGAAACTGTACGTTCCCCGGAGCGAGCGGGAGAAGAGCCACCAGAAGGCGCTCCTCCTCTTTCATCTCCCCGAACAGCGGCGGTTGGTCATGGAGGCGCTGAAGAGCTGCGGGAGGGAGGAGGAGGCCCGGGAGCTACTGGGCGGAGCTACTGCGCCGCATCCGGTGCCGGTAAACCGACAAGAGGGGAAAAAAGGACGGCCAGCCACCCGCAGGGGACGGTAACGGTCGCTGGAAAGGTACCTCTTTTTCCGGTAGATCTCTACCCGTGACGGAGTCCGCCAGATCAATAACCTTGTTTTGAAATTCTTGACTTGTGCGCGGGCGTGTGGTACGAGATATGCCCCAAGTTGATATTAATTAGCGAGTTAACCGGGCTACTGCCCGTACGAGGGAGGTTTTTATGGCGGATCAGATCGAGCTGACTATCGGCGGGCTGCTGGACGATATTGCGAAGCGCTACCCCGACCGTGACGCGTTGGTCTACTGGGAGCGGGGAATCCGCCACTCCTGGCAGGAGTTCAACGCACTCTGCCGCCGGCTGGCCAAGGGGCTGTTGAAGCTGGGGGTGAAGAAGGGGGACAACGTCGCCATCTGGGCCTATAACGTCCCCGAATGGGTGATGCTCCAGTTCGCCACGGCAAAGATCGGCGCCATCCTGGTCACGGTCAATACCGCATATAAGTCTGCAGAGCTGGAGTATCTCCTCAAACAGTCGGATTCGACGACACTGTTCATGGTGAAATCGTGGAAAGATACCGACTATGTGGCGACCCTCAACGAAGTGGCGCCGGAGCTGACCACCGCGCAGCCGGCCGCTCTGACCACCGCCGCGCTGCCGTTCCTCAAGAACGTGGTCTTCATCGGTGAGGAGACTCCGGCCGGTATGCTCAATTTCCAACAGATCATGGCCATGGGTGAGGAGCTTCCCGATAACGCCCTGACCGCCGTGGAGGCGACCCTGGAGTGTCACGACGTCATCAACATGCAGTACACCTCAGGGACCACCGGCTTTCCCAAGGGGGTCATGCTGACCCACTACAACCTGATCAACAACGGATTCCAGATCGGCGAATGCATGAAGTTCACCGAGAAAGACCGGCTCTGCGTCCCGGTTCCCTTCTTTCACTGCTTTGGCTCGGTGCTGGCGGTCATGGCCAGCGTCACCCACGGCACGGCCATGATCCCGGTGGAACTCTTCGACCCGCTCAAGGTGCTGCAGACCATCGAAAAGGAGAAGTGTACCGCCGTCCACGGCGTACCGACCATGTTCATCGCCGAGCTGGAGCACCCCCAGTTCGACTCCTTCGACCTCTCCACCCTCCGCACCGGCATCATGGCCGGTTCCGTCTGTCCCATCGAGGTGATGAAGCGGGCGGTAAAGGATATGAACCTGACCGAGATCACCAGCGTCTACGGCCAGACCGAATCATCCCCCGGCATCACCCAGACCCGCACCGAAGACCCTGTGGAGTTGCGGGTAGCCACGGTGGGACGCGCCCTTCCCGGCGCCGAGGTGAAGATCGTAGACATCGAGAGCGGCGCCACCCTGCCGCCGGGGAAACAGGGGGAGCTCTGCGCCCGGGGTTACATGGTCATGAAGGGGTACTACAAGATGCCGGAGGAGACAGCCAAGGTCATCGATGCCGACGGCTGGCTCCATACGGGGGATCTGGCGGTGATGGACGAGAGCGGCTACTGCAAGATCACCGGCCGGATCAAGCAGATGATCATCCGGGGGGGGGAAAACATCTATCCCAAGGAGATCGAAGAGTTCCTCTATACCCACCCGAAGGTCTCCGACGTGCAGATCTACGGGGTGCCGGACCGCAAATACGGAGAGCAGGTCATGGCAGCCGTCATCCTGAAAAAAGGGGTGGAGATGTCAGAGGAGGAGGTCAAGGAGTTCTGCCGGGGGAAGATCGCCAACTACAAGATCCCCAAATACGTCAAGTTCGTGGAGGGGTATCCCATGACCGCCAGCGGCAAGATCCAGAAATTCAAGCTCCGGGACATGGCCATCCGGGAACTGCAGTTGGAGGATGCCGGCGAGGCGGCCTGATTCCCTGACTCAGAGGAGCTCGTCGATGGCGGCAAAGTCGATATGCCGCTCGGCGTGCTCCTTGATCCAGGCGATCTTCTCTTCATCCACGGAGGAGATCTTGGAGACATCCTCCTTCAGCGTGGTGAAGACGTTTGATGTGGTCTCGGGAAAGCGGATATAAGGGATCCTGCTCCCATCAAGAATCTGCTGGCTGACCCGGGAGACGGGAGAGTGCCCGGAGATGATCAATCCGGCGATCTTTTGACGGTAGGCGGGGATATGGTAGAGGGATGCGAGGGTGACTATCAGTTCATCACGGGAACTGGTGACGATGAGGAGCGTCGACTCCTGAAGTTCGTCGATGACCTTCTGGGAGGAGGCGGCCCCAAGATGGATATGATGGATGATCCTCCTTCCTGAATCAGGATCACCGTTGAGTTCGATCCTGACCAGAGCCGAGACATGCGCCATGGTCGGATTGGCGAGAATGGGGGAGTAATCGAAACCGCCGAACACGGCTATGTCGTGGGCGCTGAAGGCGTTCCGGAGGCAGGAGAGGGCCATCTCCCGCTTGTCGGGGAGGAGTCGGTTGATGAGCACCATCTTCATCCTGGCCTGTTCCTGCCGGTAGAGCGCCACATTGAGCTGAACGGCGTCGATGGCGCTCCCGATGCCGCCGCTGGTGACGATCATCACCGGCGCGTCGAAGAGGGTCGCGGCCTGGGCATTGTTGAGCCCGATTACCGAGCCGACTCCGCCGTGCCCGGCCCCCTCGATGACCAGGAAATCATACCTCTTTTCCAACTCGTCCCGGGCGTGACGGACCTTCTGGTGAATCTCCTCCCGGCTCATTTTACCGTTGAGAAAATCCCGGGTGAAATCACGATGAAACGCCAGGGGAGACATCAGGTCGAACTCTTCACCCAAGTTGAAGAGGCGGGCCATGAGCACGGCGTCCATATCCACGACCTGTCCCTTGATGGTCTCCACCTTGGGGCCGATGGGCTTGACATAACCGACCCGCTCATACTTCATCCGGGCCAGGTGCATGAGCGCAATACTGACCGTCGATTTTCCCGAATGTTGATGCGTCCCCGCGATAAAGATCTTACGGCACATCCAGCCACCCCCGTTTCGCCTGATTGCCGGCTATCATAGCGCCAACAGCCGACCATTGCCATAAAAAGAATCTGCGACTGTCGTGACTGAAGCTCATTTTATCTTGATTTCGGGACGGCTCTGGGGTAGAAAGCCAACGCGCACTCTGCGCACACCGAGGAGTCTGCCATGACCACCATCCAACTCAAGGCCCCCTGCAAGGTCAACTATCGCCTTGATGTGCTTCGCCGGCGTCCTGACGGATATCATGATCTGCGAATGCTCATGCAGCGGGTCGATCTCTGCGACACCATCACTCTCAGCCTCACCGCCGAACCCGGCGTCAACGTGACCTGCGGCAGTGAGGAGGTCCCCGACGGTCCCGGCAACATAGCCTGGCGCGCCGCTGAGCTCCTGCTGCAACGAAGCGATGGGCTGTGCGGCATAGATATCTCCATCGACAAGCAGATCCCGGTGGCGGCCGGTCTCGGTGGCGGGAGCAGTGATGCAGCCACGGTCCTCATGGGGGTGAATGAGCTTTTGGGGCTCGGCCTGACGGAGCAGGAACTGATGGCAATCGGGGTGACCCTGGGGGCAGACGTACCGTTCTTCATCTTCAAGAAGAGCGCTATCGCCGAAGGGATCGGGGAGCTCTTCACCCCACTGGATGCGGTCCCCCTGGTCTGGTTCGTGCTGGTCAATCCGCGGGTTCCGGTCTCCACGGCCTGGGTATATCAAAGTTTGCAGTTGACAAATCAGGGCACAATTTCTATAGTACCGAACTCTTACGGGACGATTCATGACCTCTGCGGGGTCCTGGCCAACGACTTGGAGAAAGTCACGATCGCCCGTTATCCGGTCATCAGGGAGATCAAGGAGCGACTGCTCCATGGAGGGGCGTTAGGAGCACTCATGTCGGGCAGTGGTCCGACGGTATTCGGTCTTTTTGAGCACGAGGCCGCAGCCAAGGCATGTGCGGAAGCCATCGCTGCCGAAAGCGGCTGGTTCAGCGTCGCCGCCAGGAGTCTATAGTCAAGCTGAAGTATGTTTCTATTGGGGTATCGCCAAGCGGTAAGGCACCGGATTTTGATTCCGGCATCCCCAGGTTCAAATCCTGGTACCCCAGCCAATAATAACAAGGACTTAAGCCATTCGCTTGAGTCCTTTTTTTGTTTTTGGTGCACTTTTGGTGCTTCAACTGTTGGACCCGGATCGACCCGCACGATCAGGTGGGACCACAGGCACACCTGCATGCTGTCATTTTGAAAAAATACGCGCCTGGACCGCAGAGGCATCAAACACGAGAGTCGCGGGCCAGTTATCCCACCTGTCGCCAAGCGCTGCGTTGTTCGGATTCCCATTTTTCACAAAGGCGGCGATGCTGGCCATCATCGCGTTGGACAACGCCTCCCTCCCCGGCTTGTTAGCTTTGCTGTAGGCGAAGGAGAAGCTGTTCTTCCCAAAATTCCCGAACACAAACGGGAGGTCCATCGCGTGCGCCGCGCCATAGACGGTATTAAATGGTGTCGGTTGCTGATTCCAGTCGAACCGGTAGTACCACAGTTGCGTGGGCTGCTTCTCAGCCAACGCGGTCATCGATGCACTGTTTGCTGAGAGGAACATTGTCGCTGTGACGCCCGCTGTAACAGCATTCCACCCCCTGATCGGCATATCGACCGGCAAGTACTGAGGATTGAGCAGATCGCCCTCGACCAATGTGGGCGCCGCGTCGGGGTCGAAGTTGTACTGCATCGTGAAGCTGTCGTAGCTGTTTGGCTTGAGCGGGACGAAAAGCTTTCCTTCTTCCGCCGTGTTGCCTTCCAGTACCGGGACATGGCGGTAATCGCCGGCGGCGATGGCGCCGAACGGGTCGGTGGGGATGACTGTGCCGTCTGCGATGACATACGCGAATTTCAGATCGTTCGCATTTCTGATGGCCAAGGACACGTTCAGTAGGTCATCTGAACTCTTGGCCCTCAAATAGGTGGCTATTTGGGAGGCGCTCTGCGTCGCCAGATAGAGTTGAGCCGAGGCCGGATCTGCCGCCTTGCCGTCGGCAATGACCAGTGCCGTGAGCACGCCGTTTCCATATTTCCTGGCGTTTGCGGGAGTTGACGTGGTTAGCCCTCCGCTCATCGCAATCGCCTTATGCATCAGGTTCTCGGTCAGAGGCGAAACCAGCATGGCCCAGGTATTGGCCGCGCCGGCCGACTCCCCCATAACGGTGACGTTGCCGGGGTCGCCGCCAAAGGCGTCGATATTTGTATGGACAAACTTCAGCGCCTGGATCTGGTCCAGCGTCGCGAAGTTGCCCGAGTCTGCCAGCAGTTCACCTGTTTTGAGCTGCGCCAGATCCAGCCACCCCAGTATGCCCAGGCGATAGTTGACGGTCACCACGACAGCCTGCGCCTTCGTGGCCAGCGCCTCGCTATTGTAGGTTGGGTCTGCGGTGTAACCCGATATGTTGCTGCCACCGTGGATATAGACAATGACCGGCAGTTTCGTCTCTGTGGTCGAGGGGCGCCAGATGTTGAGGGTCAGGCAATCCTCGCTGCCAACGGGCTTATTGAAGCTATCGCGAACAGAGAGACCGTAGACGTTGTCTTGCGCCGGACCAAAGATGCTCCCGACCTGAGCGCATGAAGCCCCGAATTGCTGTGCCGAGCGAACGCCTGACCAGGCAACTGCATCAACCGGAGGCATCCATCTCAATGCGCCTACGGGCGGTTTTGCGTAGGGAATACCCAGCCAGCCGTAGGCGCCTGAGGTTTTGGAGTTATCCATACCCATAACGGCGCCGAGGCGCGTGTCGCGCTGTAGCGGAGAGATCGGATCGCCGCCCCCGCCGCCACCACTGCAGCCGACCAGTTGGGTAACTGCCGCAAGAAACAACAGTAAAACCAGAACCACGAACGGCATCGGAAGCAGGCAGGCGCCCCTGGGCCACCACACCTGGTTCTTGATCATCATTTTCGGCATCATCGCTTGCACCTCCTGTTGTGGTCTTGCAGTCGAACGGGGCTGATACTGACCGGCATCTATTGGGCCGGGGTCAAATATCCTCGGCATCGGCGAGCGAGGTATTGACGACGTTACATGGTGGTGTGATTCCGGTAAGGTCACTACAGAGTCTGGCCAGGAAGCGAATGGTAACCAGCTTATGTATAGATGCCTGGGTCATGTGGTACAGCCACTTTCGAAAACGTGTGGGGGTGTGGGAACCAAGGAGGAGCGGGCAGTAGTCCGACAGGCGGATTTCAATCCGAATCTGCCCCGGAGTGCGGAGAATGGAAAAGCGGAGTTGTCCCCGGGAACATGAGTCGCGCTGCACGAGGAGGCCGCCATTGATAAAGAGATCGGCATGAGTGGCGGTTTCGTTACAGGTGACAGCCGGAAGGCATAAACAGATCAGTGGTAATCCCAGGAAGCGGAGCGCTATGCCGTCGGCGTTACGCTCCGGGTTGACCAGACCAAGAGTACAGGATCGGAGAAAGGCAAAATAGCGTGCAGCGATATCCTCAACAAAAAGTTCTGCGGCAGAGTTGTCCGGCAGGACAATCCACTGATGGGAATGGACAGTGCCATCCGTTTTGAGTACCTGATGAAATTCTATGTTACTTTCCCTGATCGGCATACCCTTTCCTCATATGAGCCGGATGATATCATGATCCCATCAAGGCTTTTTGAACGGCTTCATCGTACGGAGTCAACCGCAAGGGGATCAGGTCACGGATTGCGTTATCGCGACAGATCACCTCGTTTTTTAACCCCTCAATCAACGGCATTGACACCGATGGCGAGATCGGGGTTATGAAACCGACCCAATATGATGACAGCTTGGGGGTCAACACCGGTACCGGAAAAATATAAAGCTTTCGCCCCTCGATGTGCGCCAATCGTTCCATCATCTCCCGATAGGTCAGCACCTCGGGTCCTCCGATATCGAAGGTCCTCCCGCTGGTCCGCTCATCGACCGCACAGGCAGCCAGATAGCCGATGACATCATCAACGGCGATGGGTTGGCAGCGGGTTGACACCCAGCGGGGGGTAATCATGATCGGCAGATGCTCCACCAGCGCCCGCACCATCTCGAATGAAGCGCCTCCGGCGCCTAATATGACGGCTGCCCGGAGAAACGTGGTGGAGAATACGCCGGTTTTGAGAATATCAGCCACTTCGATGCGGCTTTTGAGATGCTCCGAGAGGTCATCTCCGGTTTCACCCAACCCTCCCAGGTAGATCACACGCCTGACGTTTGCCCTGTTGGCGGCGGCGACGAAATTCCGGGCGGCGTCCCGGTCGCGCCTCTCAAAGCCAGCCCGGCCACCAGACATGGAATGAACGAGATAATAAGCTATGTCTATCCCCGCCAGGGCTTTGTCCAGTGTGGCCGGCTCAAGCAGATCACCCTGAACGATCTCGGTGCCCTCCGGAACGGCGGAGGCGGCCTGGCGCACCATGCAGCGCACGGAATAACCGTCAGCAACAAGCCGTTGAGCCAAGCGCTTGCCGATGAAACCAGTGGCGCCAGTAATCAGTATTGAGCCGACCGACGTTTCCATACAGGTTATCTCCTCGTGACGCGCCGCGCAGCTGTTGGCGCCCAACTTCACTCCCCGCCCCGCTGGAGATAAGGTGGTTCCCCCATCTCCCAATCAAACTGCTTCAACTGCCGGTACCCGGCCCACTCCTGAGAAAACCTGATGTTCTCCACAAAAAGCGCTGGTACCTCATTCAGATCGGCCTTCCGTATTAATTCGGCAGCGCCAGGCGAAAGCACCCCCCCTGTCTTTGAAGCGGCAGGTTTCCCGCATATAAGGATCAGGCGGTACAGTCGAGCGTCCAACTCCAGCACTTTGCCGGCAGCACTGAATTTCCGGGCCCCGCGGGCGGCGATCTCCAGTCCTTCGTGGTCGGCGTCACCGAAATAAAGAATTCGTCCATGCCCGAACTCCTCCATGATCGGAACTATCCCTTCGACAACCGAGGCAAAGCCATTACCTCGACCGTACACGACAAAACCCCAAAAGCCTGCTTCACGGTTGAACCTCTTCAGCACATCATAGGTCGTCGAATTCTCGATACATAATCCTGGCTTGGCCTCGCTTCCAAGTGGCCCTCGCTCCCATGCCGCCGGCTCGGGCACATAGTAGCAAGACAGAGCGTCCAGGGTAATTTTGCCGGAGTTGAATGCCTGCGCGCCAACCAGGGCATCGAGCCTCTTTTCATCACCGAAAATTTCCAGCGATCGCTCCCTGATGGGGACTAACTCCCGGACGGTATTTCTGGTTTCCTTGAGCCACCCGTCGACCTTGATCCACGGAGAGTCGGCAGGTTCTCTCTTTGCTGAGAGAAAGCTCAACTCCGGGGCCCAGATGACATTCTCGGCGTAGTGCCTTACCATTTTTGGTCGCGGACGACTGATCCATTTCGGCAGGGGTGGCGATGCACTGTGGTCCCAACCGGTTTTCATTTTCGGAAATTCAATGAACTCTTCAGCTTTGAGCGCGTCAAGCATGCTGCGCAACAAGATCCTCTGCCCTCCTGGAGGAACGGTGGCCACCTGCGACAAATAGATCCAGATCCGGTCCAAGGTCGTCCTGCCATAGGGAAGAACGTCCAGAAGCCGGACGGTCTCAGGGCGCTGCATGCGGGACCTCACGCAAAATATCGAGAGTGGTTATCTCCCCCTCGTTGTAGACCGTCCTTTCATATTTCACCAACGGTTTGCCGGTGCTTTTGACGATGCCGTCAGCACCGCCCTTCCTGATCATGATGTTGAGCGGAAATAACCGGCGGATATCTTCATTTTCGGTCGGAGTACAAGCGACTATCTGGACCCCGTACTGGCGGGTAAGGGCGATGACCAGACGTATGAAATCGATGTTGGTACAGGATCCGAAGGGGTTATCAAGCAGCATCACGTTTCCCCCCTGGCCGTCAACCGAGAGCAGGTTGCAGATAGCCAGGTAAAAAAGCACCGCCCCGGACAGCCTTTCGCCACCTGACCAGGCGTTGAGGCCGGTCGGGTGCTCTATCCCCTTGTAGAGTGTCGTGGGTGAGGTGTCCGGTTTGAGCGTCTCGATGATATATGCCTTGCCGAGAACGGCCGAGAGGGCGGTATGAATGATCTCGTCTCCGCCAGGGAGAACTCCGGGTATCTGCGAGATCATGGTCACCGTATCGGCGATCGCCTGCCTGGAGGTATCGCTGTCGATTTCGATGCGGGTCCGGAACTGGATGAATGGTTTGCCGGACCACTCGGCCCAGATACCGCCCAGAGCCGGAACCTTGCTGCGGACGGCCAGCTTGCTGAGATACCCGAAAGCTTTCTTGACGTCCAGCACGACCTGCTCGACCACCTTCTGCTCGTTTCGCTCATGCTGACTTAATTCAAATTTCAAGGATTCTATGGCGTTATGGATCCTTTCAAGGAACCCCGCCATCTCCTCCTTCAGCACTCCGCCACAGCGGCGCTGCTCCTCCTTGATCAGCGACCCCATGGAGGCGATCGGCGCACACAGGTCATGGTCCAGAAGCTCGGCCAGATTGATATTGAGCCCCTTCAGGTTGCGACCCAGAGAATCCCGCTCATCCGATGCCAGCCTCTCGGCATTTTTGGCGGCAGCAAGGTCAAGTTGAGCCTCCTGGAAATTGGCGTAGGGATCACAGACCTTATCCGGGACCGGGACATCCGGGGCCAGGGTCGTAAGCAACTGAACCAGATGCTCAGCTCGTCCCAAGTCGGCATCTCTCGCAGTCAGGGCATCGGTGCGCGTAGCGACTACCGCAGACAGTTCCTCTATGGCGCCAGAGAGGTATGCGTCCCGGTTGCGCCCCTCGACCAGGTCCAAATAGCACGGGATGACAGGGAGATTGCAATGGGCTTTTTTATGGTTTTCCTCTTCCTCTACACACCTCTTTCGGGCCTGGTCTGCCATGAGCTGACACTTGTATGCCTCGTCCTTTTCCTGAGCTGCCTTCAAGTAATCATCTTCCGTGGCTACGGCACCGGCTATCTCCCTTTGGGCTTCCGCCAGCGCATCAGCTGCCACGCTGCCGTACCGATTGTCCCAGTTCTGCTGGCGCTCCTCATAGGTCGTTTTCGCCGTGTCAAACATCGCCTGCATGCGAAGGTACTCCTCGTTGGAGTTGGCCGACTCCAGTGCCCGACTCTTCCCGGAGTGCAGTTCCCTTGCCGAAGTCGTATTGGTTGCCAGGCCCCGAAAAACATCGGTCGGAGCTTTCCTGACGCCGCCCAGCTTGTTCAGTTCGTTCTGGACCCCCATGGCGAGGGTGCGCCCCTGTTCGGCCGCCGCGCGAGCCCCCCTTTCGACTCCTTCGGAAACCAGCAGCTGTTCCTCCAGCAATTCCATGGCCCGCCCGGTCGAACCGACGGTCAAAGAGAGCTGGTTCATACGCTGGAGACGTGCATCCCGGCCAAACTCAAACCGTGCGATATGGTCACGCAGCAGCAATATGATTGGTTCAATGTTCCGGATGGCGTCGCCGAGCTCGGCGCAGGTACTGTCCGCCCGGGCCGAGAGATCACGTAGCTCTGCATTCTTAACGGTTAAGGCCTGCGTCTCGGCGCCGCATGACTCGATAGCGCTTTCCAGCCGTGAGATATCACCCTTAAAGAGTGCTTCCGAGGTTTCATTATAGCCCCCCAGAAAGGAGACCAGAGCATCGCGGGCCGTCGCGGCCGCATCGCGGGCATCCTTGATGATGGCGATCTTTGACGTCATTGCATTTATTTCGCTCTTGGCCGTGGCGCAGAACCTCTCCGCCGCTTTCCTGTCTATGGCAAGCGCGGCATCGGGTAGTACGACAAATCCACTCTCCCCACGGCTTTTTATTTCGGCAGAGTAATCCGATACGGCCACCGGCGAAAGCACGCTGCAGGCTGCCAGGATTTCTTTGGCCTTATCGAGGGCGAGCTGCCCCGAAACGGCGACTCCCCCGACCCGGAAAGGGTCCTTATTCAGTTCCCTGACGGTTTCCACTGAAGATCTGTTCTGCTGAGAGAACACCTGCCAATACGTGTGAGCGTCGAGCTTCGCGGAGCGCAAAACGTCGAGAACACTCTCCACATCTGCTGAGGAAGGGAGCAGTCCGCCGTTTTTTTCGATGGCCAGGATGCGATCTTCCCGGGACGCGATATCGCTTGTCAGATTCCGGATGTCGATCTCGCACGAGGTGACACTTACCTTCAATTTCGAGTCCAGACCGGGAAGATATAAATCCGGCGTGTCCAGCTGGAAGAGATCCCTGATCCCCCGCATTCCGGCTACGGCGGCGTACCTTTTCCGGAATTCTTCATAGGCCGCCGCTCCCCTGACCCGATCTTTCCTTAGGGTCTCCAGCCTCTCCTGGTTCCCCTTCAACTGCAGATCGATCGACAGTAACCCGCCTTTAAGGTTGGTCTGTTCAGCTTGCGCCGACTGCTGACGAGCCTTCAGGTCAGCCGACTCGGCCTCCAGCTCCACCAGCCTCTGCGGCGCCGGTCTGCCGTCCTCGCCCCCCGATTCATACCCGGGGATCGCCGCCAGCGAGCGGACCCGCTCATCCTCAAATTCCCGCAGCAACGCCTGTTCTTTTTTCTGCACGGCAAGATCGGATAGCAACTGCTGCTTATGGTCGATGAGCCCTTTTCGCGCCTCGGAAACCTCCCGCTCTTCCGACTCCAGCTTCGTAACCGCTGCCAAGGCCCTGGTCTGGTCCAACTCCAGGAATTCGACCAGCAGTTGCTCGGCCATGGCCAGCTCGTCGGCGAGGTTGCGCGTCGGCTCTGCCAGTGCATCCAGTCGCAGGGCAAGATCATCACGATGGGCCCGTGCCTTCAGCACCTCCACCTGATCGACGACCGCCCGCATGGCCGTAAGCAGTGCGGATTTCCTTCCCAGGAGTTCCGTGAGCTCCAGATAGTCAGCCTTGGCAGCCTGGCTGGCCAGAGTTGCCAGACGTTCGATCACGCCGCGCAGTTCGGCTTGCAATTCGAGAAACTGCTGCTTCTCCCTGGCCAGCAGGGCTCTGTCTTCGCCCTGAATCCTGGTAAGTTCTGCGACCTTCGCCGATTCCACCGTCAGGGTTGCGTCAATCCGGGCGGCGACGGTCCCAAGCTCCTCAACGGCTTTAGCGAAGACGGCTTCGGCGTCGATGAGCCTTACCGCCACCGGTTCCATCTTGGAAAACAGTTCGAATAGAGCGTTATAGGCGGTGATCTGACCCCGTGTCATCGGCGCCAGGCTGATCGAATCCCGGTGCTGGATCAACATATCCCGCAGACGCGCCGTGGAAGAGCGGTCCATAACCTCCCGGGTGATCATCCCAATAACCGCCTCTTGACTGCAATACCGGTTCAGGAAGGCCCCCGGGTCCCCCTCGCTCATGGTAAACATCTGCATCAACCGAAAAATGTCGATATTGAAGCCGAGCGTCCGCAGGTGGTTCTGCCACTGTTCCATCTTGTCTGACGGACCGAAAAACTCCCGTCCCGGCTTGTCGAAGGTCTCCTTGAGATATTTCTTCGCCTCGCTGATACTCCGGCAGTAGGCCTTTACCCGGTGGGGGATGGACGAGGTGATCGGCAGGTCATCTATCCCCAACTCGTCGTCGGCTATGAAGGTGAAGAAATACGTTTCGTGTTCGTACTTCTCCCGGTTGGTAAACTGTGTGAATCGCCCGATGACCCTGGTCCTCAGACGCCCGGAGAGCGATATCTGGCTGTTCGGAATAGACCACTCCGATGCGATGAAGGCGATCTCGTTTTCCTCGAAGTAATACTCGAACCTGCGGCCGGTATTGTCCTTGTAGGTCATCAGATCGTATTTTTGAGGCAGGAACAAAGAGAACAGCAGGTGGACCTGAGTCGTCTTGCCACCGCCATTGCCGGTAAGAACCAGGCTGTTTTTCGCCTCCCCGTCACGGGAGAGGCTGTATCCGAGACCGTCGATCCGGGCTTCGGAATAGCCGACCTTCGAGAACCGGATTGACAACAGGTTAGGCATGGGGGGCCTCCCCGGCGGCGGCATGCTGCAGCGCCCTCGACTGTTCGACGGCGTCCTTGATGACGTCCACTATGGCCGTGGCGCTTTCATCGGCGAGCAGTTTTCGCAACCTGAAGAGCGTCTTATAGGTGCCGCCATCTTCATCTCCGTCTTTCACCATTTGTCCCTGGACCACGAAGGTCTCAAAGGCCTCGATCAGTCGCCCGCGCAGGGTACGGTGACGGGCCCTTTCGGACTTGCTGCTAAAGGATTCAGCCTTGATCCTTTCGACGATCAAGGCGGCTTCCGTGAATCCTTTATACTGGGACTCCTCTGCCTTGTTGGCCAGCACCGCGGAGGAACTCACCAACAGGTCGTACGCGTCATTGACCGTAACAGTCTGCACCGCATCCGAAATCAGCGATTGCTGGCGCTCGTAGGCGCAGGCGAGGATGGCGGCGTTGCACAGCCCCCTGACCAGCCTCGCTTCGGAGCCGGGCTCCTTGAGAAGGTCGTTTCTCTTCGGCATGAAGATGGAATCCCGCTCCGGTGCGATCGCCAGCACGATACCTTCCGTGACGACATCAACGATGACCAGACCGAACTGTCCCGCCATCTCCCTGGCGGCAGTCCTGGTCCCACCTGCATTGGTCTGGTAGGCGGCGACCAGGGCCTGGAGACGTTGCGCCGGCGGTCGTCGACTTGGTACGAGTCCGGCTTCTATGATGGCGGAAGCGTCACGAACCGCTTCTATCGTGATGTTCATGGACCAATCTCCTCTCGGGTGATCAGGTAATCGTCGCCGCTGCATGAAGCACATGCGTATGTTTCGTAGGTGCGTGTAGGCTTGAGGGCTCCCTCGATGAGCTTTCGGTGTACCCAGGCATTACTCACCATGAGCGCCACGCAGATAGCTTCCTCATAAAACTCTTCATGGCAAAGTTCCCCAGTGATGTGAGAAAGGGTGGCGGGGGAAGCGGTCACTGTTTCCAGCAGCGTTCGTTTGGCTTTCCGGATGGTTTCTTCGTCGAAGATTGAGAGTGTTACGGACTCCTCATCCATGCATTCCAGGCCTACGCTGTCATCCCGAATCTCTTCCTGTGTCGTTGGCTTGAGGAGGACCTCGGTTGCGGCGATGGGGTCAAAGAGCAGATGAGGAGTGGGGGAAACGCAGCCGAAGTTGATGGCGTCACAGACCTTTTTGAACTGCTCCTTGTCAGTCACCTGGTAAAAAAGCGGCAGGAACAGATCATCACGCAGTGAAGGGAGCGGGATATGCCGGGAGGCGAACCCCTGAGATTCAATACATTTGTGGTAGAGACGGGGCAACTCGATCATTATGGCCTGAAGCTCCCGGTACGCCGTGCGTGATTGACGGATCACCATCAGCACCTTTTCAGCCAGTGATTGCTTGTCGCGCGGCAACGACTCAAAATTATCATCGAGATGCGATTCCAGTTCCGTCACGCTGGACATGGCATCGTCAACCTCGTTCTGGGTCTTTTCGATGAGCGGCATGACATCGGCAGACCACCCCTGGCGTCCGGCGTCGGAGAGGATTTTGCGCCGGAACTGCTGGATTTCGACGCAATACTGTTTGGTCACCCGCTGGTGTTCAAGGGCGCTTTGCAATGCGGCATGGTATTCCCCGCGTCTGATCTGCCTTTGGATCACCGCAGCGAAAGCCGCTTGAGCATCGCCGATGGATTGAGTAAGAGTCCCCAGGTAAAGGGTCAGGCAGGCGGTCGTCGGCTTGACGTGAATGCCGCCTTTCCCGGTAATCTTTTCGCGTTCTTCCAGCAGCGAATGCTGGAAATCGTAGAAATGGCCGCTCTCCGTGTTAAACAGGCGGTCGATCTTCTTTCCCATCCCCTTCTTGCAGAGCAGCTTATCGACAATCCCTCGGCTCCAGGCATCAATCTCGGAGCGCCAGGGCATCATCGGGATAGATTTGTCCGTACAAAGAGCTTCAAATTGTTTTTCCAGGTCGGCAGTGACCAGCTCAACCAGATCATGTACGGTCAGGTTACTGTCTTCGATATCCAACAGTTTCAGCGAATCGATCACGTGACCAATGGCCTTAAGGCCGACAGTGAACGGGTCGATCAGAGAAAAGGGTGGAGAAGAGGAGTTGGCAATGATCGCGGCGATGGTTGAGAGTGTTGCAATGGTTTGCGACCGGGTGGTAAGCGCCACTGCTTCAACTTTATCAAAGTCGGCCTTATTTACCTCAAGAGAGGACGTGTCCGGAGCCGGGCCGAATAGCGACATTTGGTTATTATTTTTCATGGCTTGGCATAGTCATTGTTTTAACCTAATAAATAAAATACATAATTTTACAATTATAGTTTACTAAACATTGATATTTCATATGATCCAATAACAACAAAAGTCCCCGATTCCCAACGGTCATCGAGGTACCCCGACGCAGTTAGGTAGCCAGAAGTTATCACATACCTTCGATAACGGCAAACTTCTATTACTAGCAAAGGTTATCGTAGTGGGGGAGTGCACGACCGGGAGTTGGCCGCTGAGTACGACGGGATGTTTTAGCTTGTCATCCTGAACGAAGTGAAGGATCTGCTGTTCAAGCAGAAGCAGATCCTTCGCTGTCGCTCAGGATGACAGCCGTGGAAGTGATCATGGTATCTTTATTAATGCTAACTGTCGCAGTCTATAATTCAGCAACAGGAATCGCTGGGAAATTCCTGACATGAAGGTCACCGAAGCACCCGGTTCCTCTCATCAACCGCACCGCGAAGAGGGGGGTACTGACGATGAGCGAAGTAATCGGTGGAACCGCAG
>CAIOGM010000108.1 GCA_903857795.1 uncultured Geobacter sp. | reverse complement strand
GAAGGAGCTCCGGCGGTTGCTGTTCCCGGATCAGCCGGGTCGCCTCGTAGCCGTCCATGACCGGCATCTGGAGATCCATAAGGACAACGTCAAAGTGCACCCCGAACTCAGTCGCGGCGCCGACGGCCGCCCGGCCATCGCCGGCGATGGTGACCACCATGCCGACCCGTTGCAGCAGTTCACGCGCCACCTGCTGGTTGATGGTGTTATCCTCCACAACGAGCACCTGGCGACCTCTCAGGGTCGCGGTAATGAGGGCCGGATCAAGGAGCGGTGGCGCCGACTCGGCAGGCAGTCGTCCCCGACCCAAGGGAATGGTGAAGCTGAAGGCGCTCCCCCGGCCCGGTTCGCTCTCCACGCCGATTTCACCGCCCATCAGCTCCACCAGCCGCCGGGAGATGCTGAGGCCCAGCCCGGTGCCGCCGTGGCGACGAGTGGTGGAGCAGTCCGCCTGCGTGAAAGGCTGAAAGAGGTTCGCTATCTGAGCAGCGGTCATGCCGATCCCGGTATCCCGGACCGTGCAGGTGACCAGTACCGGCTCGTCGGCACCGGTGAGAACGGCAGTCACTTCCAGGGTAACTTCTCCCTGATCGGTGAATTTGACCGCGTTTCCCAGCAGGTTGATCAGGATCTGGTCCAGCCGGAAGGGGTCGCCAATCATGAGCGTCGGAACCTCAGGGGCGACCGTGATGCGGAAATCAAGTCCCTGCTCCACGGCCTTGACCTGGATGACGCTCTGTACGGTGGTCAGACAAGCGGCGAGGGAGAACGTGATGGTCTCCAGGGTCAGCTTGCCGGCTTCTACCTTGGAGAGGTCCAGGAGGTCGTCAATAAGGTGCAGGAGCGTTCCCGAGGAGGATTCGATCTTTTCCAGGTAATCCCGCTGTTTTTCGGTCAGATCGGTCAGGAGCGCCAGCCGCCCCAAGCCGATGATGGCGTTCATGGGAGTCCGGATTTCATGGCTCATGTTGGCCAGGAAGGCACTCTTGGCCCGGCTGGCGGCTTCGGCTTGAGTAGTAGCTTCTTTGAGGAGGTGATTGGTTTTTTGAAGCTCCTGTTCCGCCTTTTTTTGCACGGAAATATCGCGGGTGACACCGAGGTGCACTATCGTGCCCTGGTCCAGCATGGGTGCGGCATGGGTCTCCAGCCAGCGGCGCCCGCCCTTGAGGCCAAGTACTTCGTATTGCAGTTGCATGGTCTCGCCGGCGAGCACCCGCTGGTGCAGCTCGGCATAGGCCGTGCGGTATTCGGGGGCGATGAGCTCAAGCACCGGGCGCCCGGCAACCTGCTCCAGCGAGTCGGCCTCGATCATCGCCAGTCCGGCCGGGTTCATCTGCATCAGGAGTCCTTCCGCGTCCATAATTTTGATGCATTCCGGCTCGTTCTCGATGATGGTTCGGAGATGAAGTTCGCGTTGGACGAGCTTGGTCTCCACCAGTTTGCGCTCGGAGATGTCCTCGACGATCCAGATGCTCCCGTCGTTCGCATGCGCCGGATCATTGGCTTTACCGGAGATCCTCACGGGGATCAATTCACCATTTTTCTTCTGGAAGATGGTTTCGGAATGGTAGGAGGCGCCGGTGGCCAGAACCGGATAGGCGTCCCGACCGAGTCGCTCGTACTCCTCCTGCGTGGGATAAAAACACCGGACACTGAGATTGACCATCTCCTCCAGGTGGTAGCCCAGGATCTCCGCATGCTTCTGGTTAGCCCAGACCTGTCGCCGCTCCCTGACCATGAAAATCCCCACAGTGGCGTTTTCGAGGATGAGACTCCGTTCCTGCTGGACCCGAAATACCTCTTCCTCGATCAGCTTGCGCTCGGTTATGTTCTGAAGCATCGCCATTTTTGATACGGTTCCGTCAGCATTATGGACCGGAGTATTGATCACGGCATACCATAGACGATCTTTGGGGCTCTGAACCTCCCACCGGACCACTTCGCCCTTGAACACCCGGTCGTTAACGCACCACGGGCACACCGCATCCAGGTCATGCAGGGCCTTGTAGCATGGCTCACCAACAGCATTGCGGCCGGTACGCGCGATCAACCTCTTATTCATAAAAGAAATACGGTAATCTTGAGTGCAGATATACATATGCCCATCAAGCGCCTCAACAATGTTCTCGGCAAATTTCCGGGCACCCTGGATTTCCGCCACCAACTGCTCCAGATTTTCGTTTTTCCGGTCGAGCTGGCGTTGCAGGGAACGTATTCTCAGATGGGTCTCCACCCGTGCCTTAACCTCCTCCACCTGGAACGGCTTCGTCACGAAGTCAACTCCGCCTAACCGGAACGCTTTCACCTTTTCTTCCGGTTCATTTAGCGCGCTGATGAACATGACGGGGATATCTTGCAGCGCCGCATCGGCCTTGAGCTGTGCGCAGAGTTCGTAGCCGTCCATTTGCGGCATAGTGATGTCGAGCAGAATCAGGTCGGGCGGTTCCGTGCGGGCCGCCTGCAGCGCCAGCTTCCCGCTGAGAACCGGCCGCACCTGATAACCACTCGCTGTGAGTATTCTCACTAACAGCAGGACGTCGGCGGGAGTGTCGTCAACGATCAGGATGTTCGGGGGGGGCAACGATGCAGTGTCGGTCATGATTTGCCTCTTTCCACATATTCCAGCGCCACCTTCAGCGTCGCCATAAACTCACAGACGGTGATCGGCTTGGTTATATAGCCGAAGAAACCTGCCTCCAGGCCATTCTCGATATCGCGGGGCATGGCATTGGCGCTGAGGGCGATGACCGGGATATGCGCCGTTGTCGCGTCCAAACGCAGAATGCTCAACGCTTCAAAGCCGTTGATACCGGGCAAATTGATATCCATCAGGATCACCTCGGGCTGGAATTCGCGGGCAATCTCGATCCCTCTCGCCCCGTTCGTTGCGGTCAGCAGGCGCATCTCCGGGTGGCGAGCGATGATTTGCTCGACCAGTTTCATGTTCGCCGGGTTGTCTTCTACATACAGCAACGTCTGGAGCTGCTCTCCACGAACCGCCTGCGGTTGAGGCCGTGCCGCGATGTCGCCTTCTTCCAGGAACAAGTAAGGTTCTGCTACCGTGATGAGTTCGAACCAGAAGACGCTGCCGACCCCGACGCTGCTGGCCACGCCGATCTCGCCTCCCATCAGTTCAATCAACCGCTTGGCTACCACAAGGCCGATGCCGGTGCCTTCCTTGCCGCCGGACTCCTGGCCGAGTCGATTGAACGCCTGGAAGAGCTGCGCTACCTGGTCCGCGTCCAGCCCCGCGCCGGTATCCCGGATGCTCACGCGGGTCCGTCCCGATATGCCCTCATCACAGACCACCTCGACTGTTCCCGGCGTGCTGTTGTATTTGATCGCGTTGGACAGCAGGTTGATGAGAACCTGCTTCACCCGGGTCCGATCAGCATGAACAAAACAGGGGGTATCGAACAGGGGAATGATCATCCGGATGCCGTGCTGTTGCCCTTGCGGTTCGATCATGTCCCGGCATTCGAGGATGACTTCGGCCAGGGATACCGGCTCCGGCGACAGCGGCACCCGTCCGGACTCGATCTTGGCGAGATCGAGGATTTCGTTGATCAATTTCAGCAGATGCCAGCCCGCCTGCAAAATCTGAGCGATACTTTCATTCTGGACGGGCGTTGGCGGCGGAGCGTCGGACTCCAACAACTGGGCGAACCCGAGAATGGCATTGAGCGGGCTGCGGAGCTCGTGGCTCATGCTGGAGAGAAATTCCGATTTGGCGAGATTGGCTTTTTCCGCCACCGACCGGGCGCTCTCCAGCTCGGCGTTCTTTTCTTGCAGCACCAGATCCAGGCGTTTGCGCTCGGTGACGTCGCGCGCCGCGGCAAACACCCCTTGCAGCCTCCGGTCCCGGTCATATAACGTGGCCGCGTTGAAGGACACCACCGTTTCCTTCCCGTCCCGGGCAAGCGCGGTGAGCTCGTAGTTGGTGACCTTCTTTTCGCTCAAGACCAGCTTGATGCTGGTCTCGGCCCGCTCCGGATCGGTGAAGTAGCCCCGGAACGGAGCGCCGATCAATTCGTCGCGGGTGCACCCGGTGAGTGCCTCCATCTGTTTGTTGACGTCGGTGATGATCCCGGACGGATCGGTGGTCATCAGCGCATCGATGTTGGATTCGAACAGGGAGCGGGTGTAGAACTGATAGTCGCGCAGGCGTTGTGCGAGCAGTTTCTGCTCTTCTTCAATCTGCTTGCGGACGGTGTTGTCGGTGCCGATCAGCAGGTAGCCGATAATGACGTCCTGGGCATCACGCAGGGCCGTGACCGACACCACCGCCGGAAAACGGCTGCCGTCCTGACGGATGTAGGTCAACTCGTAGATATCCTCGATCCCGCGCGAAGCTTTGAAAACCAGGGCCTCGAAGCCGGGCGTGATCGGGGTGCCGAGCTCGCTGCTCAACGCTTTGGCGCGGGCGATCACCTCCTGCGGGTCGGAAATATCGGCCGGGGTGATCTTGTTCATTACGTCGGCGGCCGCGTACCCCAGCATCCGCTCGGCGCCGACGTTGAAGATCTGAATGACCCCCTTCGCATCGGTAGCGATACTTGAAAAGTTGGCGCTGTTGAAGATTGCATTCTGCAGGGCTCCCGCCTTGAGCAGCGCCTCTTCCGCCTGCTTGCGGGCGGTGTTGTCGGTGCCGATCAGCAGGTAGCCGATGATGGTGTCCTGGTCGTCACGCAGGGCCGTGACCGACACGACTGCCGGGAAGCGGCTACCGTCTTTGCGAATGTAGGTCAATTCGTAGATATCCTCGATCCCGCGCGAAGCTTTGAAGACCAGGGCCTCAAAGCCGGGAGTGATCGGGGTGCCGAGTTCGCTGCTTAACGCCTCGGCTCGGGCTATTACCTCCTGCGGATCGGAAATGTCGGCCGGGGTGTTTTGGTTCATCACGTCAGCGGCCGCGTAGCCCAGCATCCGTTCGGCGCCGACGTTGAAGATCTGAATGACCCCCTTCGCATCGGTAGCGATACTCGAAAAGTTGGCGCTGTTGAAAATCGCGCTCTGCAGCGCCCCCGCCTTGAGCAGCGCCTCTTCGGCCTGCTTGCGAGCGGTATTGTCGGTGCCGATCAGCAGGTAGCCGATGATGGTGTCCTGAGCGTCACGCAGGGCCGTGACCGACACGACCGCCGGGAAACGGCTGCCGTCCTTGCGGATGTAGGTCAGCTCATAGATATCCTCAATCCCGCGCGAGGCTTTAAAGACCAG
>CAIOGM010000107.1 GCA_903857795.1 uncultured Geobacter sp. | reverse complement strand
GTTCACATGCGTTGAGGGGGGACGCCGCTCACCCCGGCAAAGCTCACCCCTCTGTGGACAGACTTCATGCTGTGGTCAAAACGCTCGCAGAGACGCCCCATTTGGTGAACTACCCACTCGAAACAGCGACGGGGCTAGACTCTGCCTAGCTATTTCAGCGAAAGGTACAGCCGGACTAATTACGTCAAGAAAGGTATCGACAGCAGTTATCTTTCCTTCAAGGTCAGTTATACGCTGGGCAAGGTACTGAAGATCAATCTTACGTAGAGGATTCAATGCGCTCTCAGAAAACGCAAGTCCGTTTATCTGAACCATATTTCTCTTGCCGTACTTGGATACAGAGTCCATATGGATTCCAACTAAAACGGCTCCTAATTCGCTTCTGAGATAGAAGTGCTTCCTGTACCAGGATCGCTTTCGGTTCTCTGGTGAAGACTCTTCAAACATGTCTGCGGTTATACCGGGGAATAGAGGTTGTGTGTTCCATCCGGGAAGGCCGTTGACTATCTCATCAAGGCTGTAGGTCGATGGAATTGTGAAGTGAAGCTTGTCTACTCCTACTGATACGTTCATGTTATGCTCCTTGTCGCTTAGAGAATAATTACCCTCAAACTACTTTCTGTACTTTGAGGCTATAATTTATTACTCAACTGTCAGCCAACTTGAAATTAGTTCGAAATTAGTTGTTCGGGGCTGTAGTAATTTTAAAGGAAGGGGAGTGGGTAGGAGTTCGGGGAGGTGCGACTTGTCGCACCTGAGGAAGCAAGAGGGGAACATACGGAGTTACTGCGAGGATACGAAACAGTAAGGTATATAATCCCCTTAGAGATTATATACTTAACGAATAAAGCCTTGTTGTTTGAGACTGAAAGTGGTACAGTTTCACTACAAATCAAGGTGATTTGAGGACGAAGCGACGAAGCAATTTTAGCTGTAGATTCAGCAGGTTACAAGATTCTTGTCTCGGAGTCTCGCCTTCGGCACCATTTAAACGAAAGAAGCGTCCTATCTCATTGTAGACAGGGCGCTTTTTCTTTTCCTCAAACAGCCCTTTCAGGTGGTTTTCCAGGTGTTCCCGTAACTGTACCACACACGGTGAACAGTATGCCCCACCCCTCCCCTGTTACCCACCTCTGCAGAGTCTCTCAAACCTGCTACCAGTTGATTGTTCTACCTGTGGCCATGAGTTAAGGTTTCGTTGCTGTCAGGTCGATTTCCACTTTCTAACCACCTCCTTTCGTGTTACGTTCGTTCGCGTTTGAATGATCGATACGTTAACAGAGATGTTGGACCGAGTCAGCGCAAAAAAATAATCCCTCCCCTCCAGTAGCAGACAGGAGCGAACCATGGCATTTGATTACCGGGATCTGGCCACGAAGGGGGATATTGCTCTGCTGAGATCTGACTTAAAGGCATTTGCCTCGAAAGAAGATCTACGCAAGATGGAAATAGAGCTTGCTGTCGTAAAATGGATGATGGGTACAGTTCTGGCCGGAGTTGTTGCTCTGGTGCTCAAGACGTTCTTCGCGTGATGCGCGAGGACCTAATGAAAGATCTCGCCACCAAAGCCGACATTAAGGAGGAGAACAAAATGTTGCACGCCATAAAATTAGATAGCACCGCAGAAAGACGCCTTGCCAAGTTTGCCAAACAGCAAGGCAAAAGCCGAACTGCCTTTGTGCATGAATTGGTCAACAACGTTTTGCATGACTGGGAACTCTTTGAGGAGTGTGACCGGCGCATGGCCGATATTCATTCCGGTAAGGAAAAAACCTATACCCTTGAAGAAGTGGAGCGGGAACTTGGCCTGGCGAATTGAACTGCCAGAATCCACCAAGAAGCAACTTGCCAGCTTGGACCGACAAAATCAGAAGCGAATTATCACCTACCTCAGGGAACGATTGGCGTGTTCTGAAAATCCCCGCACACTTGGCAAGCCGTTGATCGGGCCACGACTCGGAGCATACTGGCGGTATCGCGTCGGCGACTACCGCCTTATATGCGCCATCCATGACGATATTGTGACGATAGTGGTTGTAGAAATCGGCAACCGCCGTGAAGTCTACCGATAGCAATAACAGAGCATGTTACAGGGCAGGCAAACCAAATGATTGTTCTACCTGTAGCCACGAGTTAACCTGATTAGCGATGATATTCAACCAGTAAGTAAGTAAAAAGAAGACAGTTGTAGGAGCGGCCTACGGCCGCGAATGATGTTGCGAATTCGCGCCTAAAGGACGCTCCTACGGGTCGGTGCAAACGCTAGCTGAAGATTATCGCTAATCGGTTGAGTGAATGTTTCGTTGCTGTCAGGTCGATTCCCACTTTCTAACCACCTCCTTTCGTGTTACGTTCGTTCGCGTTTGAATGATCGATACGTTAACAGAGATGTTGGACCGAGTCGGCGCCAAAAAATAATCCCTCCCCTCCAGTAGCAGACAGGAGCGAACCATGGCAACAATGACGTTTGACACGCACAAGTTCATCAAGACGCTGGAAGCATCAGGTATCCCCGAGAAACAAGCTGAAGCCCTGGCCATGGCTCAACAGGAATCATTGCAAGCCGCGTTTGATTATCGGGACCTTGCCACCAAGGGCGATGTTAAGGAATCGGAGCTACGTCTTGATGCCCGCCTTGCCGAGGCCAAAGCAGAGATCATCAAGTGGGTTGTCGGGCTAATCTTCATGCAGACCGGGGTAATTGTTGCGCTCATGCTGCGACTGGCGAAATAACCCCTCCCCTCCATGGACAAAAGGCGCAACATCGTCATACTCTGCAGAGCAGAGAAGAGAGGAGAGCAACCATGCTGGCAGTTAAAATAAATGATCCCTGGCTTGAAGAGCACCTGAAGTTTGAATCAAAAAACCTGGGAAAGAGTCGCAGCGCCTTGGTAAGGGAAGCGCTTGACCGCTACCTGGAGGATCTGGAAGATTATCGTGACGCAGTATCCGCCATGGCAGACATCAAGTCAGGTAAGTCGCAGGTGATCAGTTCTGCCGAAATGGATCGCCGCCTTGACCTGGCAAATTAACTACCAAAGTGATACCGAGAAGCAGCTCAAACGTCTGGACACTCCAGTCAGAATCCGAGTCACGCGGTTCCTGGAGGAGCGGGTAGCCACACTGGAAAACCCGCGCTGTATCGGGGAAACCTTAAGCGGCCCCCTTGGCGACTATTGGAAATACCGTGTCGGCGACTGCCGCATCATCTGCAACATTCAAGACGCCACCATAACCATCCTGGTCATAAAGATCGGCAACCGCCGCGAAGTCTACCGATAACCTTTCCCCCTACCCTCTCAGCAGAGTCCCCAAGAGCAACAGGTTGAGCCCGATGACGATGGCTGCCACGAGCCAGAGGGCGATCCGCTCGGGGAGCGGATTGGCGTACTTCCCCATGACCTTGGGAGATGAGGTAAGCACTATCTGACCCACGATGGTGAAAGGGAGCTGGATGCTCAGGAGCATCTGGGAGATGATGAGCCCCCGGAAAGGGTCACCGATGGTGAAGATGAGGAGCGTGGCCGCACCGAGGGTGAGGAGTGAGCCGATGATGGTGTAGCGGTCCTTTATGTCGTACTCCCGGCCGAAGATCCCGGCGAAGATGCTCCCCCCCGCCATCCCCGCGGTGATGCTGGATGAGAGCCCGGCAAAGAGGAGCGCCACCCCGAAGATGAGCGCCGCCGAATCCCCCACCAGAGGCCGAAGCATCTGCTGGGCCTGGTCCAACTCCGTGACCTTCGTCCCGCTCCTGAAGAAGGTGGCCGCCGCCAGGATGATCATGGCGCTGTTGATGGCCCACCCGATGAGCATGGAGGCTACGGTGTCGAGAATCTCCCAGTTGAGCTCCTTCCGGATGATCTGTTCATCCTCCCGGTTCCACTTGCGACTCTGGATCACCTCCGAATGGAGGAAGAGGTTGTGGGGCATCACCACCGCGCCGAGCACACTCATGATGATCGGCATCGCCCCATGGGGGAAGGAAGGGGTCACCCACCCGGAGAGCGCCTCCCCCCACTGGATCGGCATGAGATTCAGCTCGTAGAGGAAGGAGAGGCCGATGATGGAGACGAAGCCAATGATGATCTTCTCGATCCGGCGATAGGCGTTGGTGAAGAAGAGGAGCCCGGAGGTGAGCGCCATGATCACCGACCCGACCATGAGCGGCGTCTTGACCAGGAGATTGAGGGCGATGGCGCCACCGAGAATCTCCGCCAGGGCCGTGGCGATGGCAGCCAGCACCGCCGTGGCCAGGAGCGGCAGGGCCACCACTCCGGGAAGATGGGCCGTGGCCGCCTCGGAGAGACAGAGCCCGGTGGCGATCCCCAGGTGGGCGGCGTTGTGCTGGAGGATGATCAGCATCAGGGTAGAGAGGGTGACCATCCAGAGGAGCGAATAGCCATAGGTGGAACCGGCGGCCACATTGGCGGCCCAGTTGCCGGGATCGATGAAGCCGACGGTAACCAGCAGGCCGGGGCCGATGTAGGTGAGGATATTCCTGATTCGCCGGATCACGCAATCTCCCCCTGCCCGGGAAGCGGCAGCAGGAGAAGGAGCAACGCCGCCCCCCCCGCCAGGAGCGCCCCGAGGGTGAAGGCTGCAGCGGATCCGAACCGCTCCCAGATGAGACCGAAGAGGAGGCTCGCCGGCAGCGCCCCGATCCCCAGGGCACAGTTATACCAGCCATAGGCGGCCCCCCGCTCCGCGGGAGCGGCGATGTCTGCCAGGAGCGCCTTCTCCACCCCCTCGGTCAGGCCGTAGAAGAGGCCGTAGAGGATGAAGAGCCCCCAGATCTGGGGGGCGCTCTCCGCGCTGGCGAACCCCAGGTACGCCGCGGCGTAGATCAGCCACCCGGCGACGATGACCCCCTTGCGGCCGATCCGGTCGGAGAGTGCACCGAAGGGGAGCGCCGCCGCCATCTTGACCAGGTGGAAGAGCGCCCAGAGGAGGGTTATCTGCGCCATGCCGATCCCGCACTTTCCCGCCTTGAGCAGGAGGAAGGTATCCGATGAGTTCCCCAGGGTGAAGATAAGAAGGATGAGGAGGTAGTTTCGGAGCCGTCCCCGGGGGAGACTCTTGAGGAACGACCCGTCCAGAGGGGGCACGGGGAG
Organism: uncultured Geobacter sp.; assembly: GCA_903857795.1. Classification (GTDB taxonomy): domain Bacteria; phylum Desulfobacterota; class Desulfuromonadia; order Geobacterales; family CAIOGM01; genus CAIOGM01. The sequence continues at coordinate 27,647 of CAIOGM010000107.1, read as the reverse complement.
TTCTCTACCGGTTTCGCGAACCTTGAAGAAGATGAGGAGGACCGCCAGGAGTCCGGGGAGCGCCGCCCACCAGAATACCGTCCGGAGGTCAACGGTGACGTAACCCAGGAGAGCGGCGGCGATGAGCGGTCCCACCAGGGCGCCGGCATGATCCATGGAGCGGTGGAAGCCGAAGGCTCTCCCCCGCAGGGAGGGATCGACGGAGTCGGCGATGAGGGCGTCCCGGGGGGATGTCCGGATCCCCTTCCCCACCCGGTCGAGGAACCGGACCGCCAGCACCCCCAGGGGAGCGGTGGCCACGGCCACCAGGGGGCGCGCCAGGGAGGAGAGGCCGTACCCTCCCAGGATCAATCCCCGGCGATCGTGACAACGGTCGGAGACGATGCCGGAGAGAAGCTTGAGCAGCGAGGAGGTGGATTCGGCGATCCCCTCGATAATCCCGAGAAAGGCCGGGCCGCTCCCCAGGACGGTGGTGAGGAAGAGCGGCAGGAGCGGATAGATCATCTCGCTGGAGACGTCGGTCAGGAAACTGACCAGCCCCAGGATCAGGACATTGCCGGTGATTCCCTTCATGGCGAAAACCCTTGCCGCACTCTATTGGTTGAATTTACCCGATGCCGGGACCGCCCGCTTGAAGGCCCATGCCTCGATCTTCTTGATCTGATCGGCCATGGTGACCGAGAGCGGTACGGTGCGGCTCACCGCCGCCATGAGGTCCTGTCTGGCCAAGGGGCGCCCTTCGGAGAGGGCGTCAAAGGAGCCGGCCAGAACCGCCTGCTCGATCTCTGCACCGGAGAACCCCCGGGTGGAGCCGGCCAACAACGGCAGGTCATAGGTCGAAGGAGACACCCCCTGCCGCGCCAGATGAATCCGGAAGATCTCCTCCCGCCCCGGTCCATCGGGGAGCCCCGCGTAGAAGAGCTCGTCGAAGCGCCCCTTGCGGAGCAGTTCGGCCGGGAGCAGCTCAATGGCATTGGCGGTGGCCGCCACGAAGACCGGCGCTTTTTTCTCCTGCATCCAGGTGAGAAATGAACCGAGCACCCGGGAGGCGCTCCCCCCTTCGGACTTGAACCCTTGGGAAGAGATCCCCGCCTCGATCTCGTCGATCCAGAGGACGCAGGGGGCGATGGCCTCGGCCCTCCGGAAGGCCAGCTGCAAAGAGGCCTCCGGTGATCCGTAGAGTCCGCCGTAGACAGAAGACATATCCAGCCGGATCAGCGGCAGCCGCCACTGGGCCGCAACGGCCTTGACGAAGAGCGACTTTCCGCAGCCGGCGACCCCCATGATGAGGATCCCCTTGGGGAGACTCTTGCCCGACCCGATGGCCGCCAGGCCGTAGGCTTTCTCCCGGCGGAGGAGCCACTGTTTCAGGTTCTCCATCCCCCCCACCTGGGACGCGTCAACGTCGTTCTCCACGAACTCCATGATGCCGCTGTCGCCGATGATCTTCCGTTTCAGGGAAAAGAGGGCGCGGATGACATCACCGCCGTCGGGCGCCCGGCTGAGACGGAGCAGCCGGATCGCCCGCTCCAGCGGGGCCAGCTCCACCCCCTGGGCCGCCAGGACCAGCCGGGGGAGGAGCTCCGGGTCGGCGGCACAGAGACCGTTGAGCAGCGGTTCCCGCTCCCGGAGCTGCCCCAGGAAGGAGGTGATCTCCTCGCGGGTCGGCAGCCCCTGGGTGAGGAGCAGCAACTCCCCCCGGAGCGTCTCGGGAATCCGGGAGTCATCCCCGGAGATGATGACCACCTTACCCCGCCCGCGCGAACCGGACGCCAGCTCCTTGAGCCGCCGGACCAGCCGCGGGTTGTCGTTCCAGAAACAGGGGAGGTCCTTGAAGAGGAGTATCCGGGCGTCGGGCTGCTCCAGCGCCAGGGTGAGGGCGGTGAGTGGATCACCGGTATCGGGAATAAGGACCCCGTCACGGCTGAGGCCGTCGGCGCAGTTCCAGATGAGCGGCGTGCCGGCGTCACGGATCCGGGAGGCGCAGGTGCCGACCATCTGCTCCAGCCTCCGCTCGCTGGAGGTCACCACATAGATGACTCCGGCCCCGCTGCTGATCTGCCGTAGCAACTCCTGCGCATTCAGATTCTCCGCCATCTCTCCCCCATGTTCCCCGGAAGTAACGTGGGGGCCATCGTAGCCGCCCCCCTCCCCCTTGTCAAGCATGGCATCCGCACTCTTATGAGGTCGAACCGTAAAAAAATTGGACCTTCGGCCGGAAATTGGGTACGATGCGCGAACTTAACAAAATGCGTTGATGTTGTCTGTTGCGCATGAATCAGGAGATCACCATGATACTGCATACCATCCTGCTCGTCGATGACACAAGACTCTTCCTGACTCTAGAGAAGGAGATGCTGAGCCACTCCCCGGTACGGGTTCTGACCGCCAACTCCGGCCACGAAGCGCTGGAACTCGCTCGACTTCACCGCCCGGACCTGATCTTCATGGATCTCTATATGCCGGAGATGGACGGCGCCGCCTGTTGCGCCGCACTCAAGGCCGAACCGGAACTGAGCGGCATCCCTGTCGTCATTGTCACCACCTCCGACCTGGCGGAAGACCGGGAACGATGTACTGCCGCGGGGTGCAGCGGCTATCTGATAAAACCGTTCACAAGACTCAATTTTCTGACCATGGGGAGGGAGTTCATTTCGGAAATTGACCGGAGAGAGCAGCGGCATCAGTGGCATGCCCCGGTGCGAGTCTCCTGCCGGGGTGAACTCTGGGATGCGACCTGTGAGGACCTCTCCCTCAACGGGATCTACATCTCGACTCCTCCCCGGGGAGAGGTGAACGATCAGGTGGACGTGCTCTTCGCCATCGACGAAACAGGGGATGAATGGATCGAGGCGTGGGGCCGTATCACCTGGATCTCCACGAAGAGTTCACTCCAACGGCCGACACTCCCGCCGGGGTTCAGCGTCCAGTTCCTCGCCATGACCGACGCCGACCAAGGGCGACTGACCCAGTTCCTCCGTACACTGGAGAAGTGAGCCGACTACTTTATTTTCCGGCTTGGCGAGACGCGCGATGATGTCGTCGAGAAAATTGGCAACTGAACCACAATCGAGTAAATCCCGTAATCATAAAAATCCCGATCCAGACGGTTTTCGGAGTCGAGAGTTGGTATGAGTACGCACTCCGTACGTGGTCGCGAATCTCTTGGCCTGCTTTTGTCTTTTAATCTTTTCTGCCCCGCCAACCCCGGAGGATCATCTCTTCGGCCACCACCTGCTGGCTCCCCTTACGGGCCCCGATGACATTGCGACAATGGACAGTTGGAATACGTGACAACAACAAACGCTATTGTTGTTGTTTTTTTTCCCTGAGGGATGCTCCCACCATAAATAAAGGGGTCAGCCTTAAATAGGCTAACCCCTTGTTATTATTGGAGGCGGCGCCCGGATTTGAACCGGGGGATAAAGGTTTTGCAGACCTCTGCCTTACCACTTGGCTACGCCGCCCTGCTGAATCGACTGCCGTTTCTATGGAAAACGGTTCACACTTATACCGTTTTTGATCCCTTCTGTCAAGAAGAAGAGGTGATAAAAAGTTATTTCTTCTCCGACACAGGGTGAGACGAATCAATCGGGAAGAGATGAGGTGCGACAGACCGTTCCGGGGCTACTCTCCGGCAAGCCGTTCCCGAATCTCCTTCCCCACTTTAAAGAAAGGAAGTTTCTTCGGCTGAACCCCTATGGTCTCTCCGGTCTTCGGGTTTCGGCCGGTGTATGAGGAGTATTCGCGGATGACGAAACTGCCGAACCCCCTGATTTCAATTCGATCTCCTGAAGCCAGCGCATCCGCCATGGCCGCAAAGATCGTGGTGACCACCGCCTCGGACTTCTTCGTGGTAAGCTTGCGCCTGGCTGCCAGAGAGTCGATAAGTTCGGACCTGTTCATTGGATTCCCTCCCGGCGCCCTCTCCCTAGCAGCACCCTTTGATGTACTGTTTAAATATCCGCCGCGCCTCTTCACCGCGGCCCAACTTCTCAAGGATCGGGATGATCTTGGTCGCGGCCTCCTTCTTGTACGATGTCTCCAGGAGACGCGCATACCCCTCCAGCGCCTCCCCCTCCATCCCCAGCTGCTCCTGGAGATCCCCCCTGATCATGAGAGCCTGGGCCGGCAGCAGCTCTCCGGAGATCATGGCGTCCAGGAGCAGCAGCGCCTCCTCGGACCGTCCCGTCCCCGCAAAGAGATCCACCAGCGCCAGACAGCAGAGGGAATTCCGGTCATTTACCCTGAGAGCCTGGCGGAGAAGAGCCTCACATTCCCGCTGCTCCCCCAGTCGATGCCGAATGAGCGCCAGCTCATAGAGAATGATATCCTGGGAGGCCGGGATGGTAATCGACCCGAGGATCCTGGCAGCAGCCTCGTCATCGCCATCGTGTGACAAGAGGTACGCCTCCGCAAACCGCCCCCCCAGCGCCCGGTAACGGAGCGGCAGATCATCGGGCAAGGCTGCCGTCATCAGCTCGAACCGCTCTTCGGCTGAGAGGTGTCCGTCCGAGGCCGCCGGTTGCGGCTCGGCGCTGCTCTTCCCCGGGGAAGAGGCGCCGCCGGAGCAGGAACCACAGCTCCCCTCCTGCTCCGTGGAATCGGCGGGATCGGTGACCGCTGTCATGGCGGTCAGACGTCGGGAGAGCTGCACCGTCCGATCACGGAGCGATTTCGCGACGGCAAACCGGCGGGCCAACTCCAGATGATCATGAGCCTTGGCAACGTCTCCGTCATCGAGACACCGCTCCGCCTCCTCCAGATTCATGCCGGCAAGGGCGTCACCGGCCTCTTCCTGACGAGCTGCGATCTCACCACGCAGGGCACCGTCATCTCCCCCTAACCGCTCCGCGGCGTCTTCCAGACACCCTCGGGCCTCGGCATAGCGCCCCTCTGAGAGGAGACGGATCCCCTTCTGGAGAGAGGAGCGGGGGTCCTTCCCGCCGAACAGATTCTTGAAAAAAGCCATTACTCCTCCTTTGGTCAAACACGCTCCAGCAGGGTGATGCTCTCCATATGATACGTCTGGGGAAACATCTCCACCACGCGCCCCGTTACCACTCGATACCCCCCCTGCTGCAAGCGGGCCAGGTCGCGCCCCAGGGTCTGGGGGTCACAGGAGACGTAGATAATCTTCTGCGCCATGAGCCCCTCCAGAAGTCCAGCCATCTCGGCCGCCCCGCTCCTGGGAGGGTCCAGAAGAACCAGATCGAACCGTTCCCCGGCGGCGATGAACCGCCGCACCCCTGCCGCCCCGTCAAGAACCTCGAACCGGGCGTTATGGATACCGAGTGCCCCGGCGTTGTGCCGGGCATCGGCCACGGCGAGCGCTCCGGTTTCCAGCCCGATCACCTCTCGGCTATGTCGCGCCATGGGGAGGGAAAAGTTGCCGTTGCCGCAGCAGAGGTCCAGAACCCGCTCCCGCCCGGTGAAGTTTCCCCACTCCAAGGCCGTTCGGACCAGCAGCCGGTTCTGCCGGTAGTTCACCTGAGAAAAGGCACCCGCGGTAAAGGAGAGCTCCAGGCTCTCCCCGTCATGAGCTGAGGCCGTGGCAGGGACAGTATAGGCGAGCCGCCGAGGACCGAACAGGCTCGTCAGCGCCCCCCGCTTCCCCTGCCGAAGCAGGGCGCCGGCCACCGAGGGGAGTTCATGGCGCCGGCTGCGCCAGAACTCCGCGGCTCGCTCCGGCCGCTCCCCCTGGTAATGAAGCGTCAGGATCACCGCTCCATCCTCACCGGCCGCCAGATCGACTGTGGAAAACCGGTCCCGTTGGGGGAGCTGTCTCAACAGCTGCCGCAGCGCCTTGATGGCTTCATTGATGGCCGGATGGGCCACGGCACAGGAGTCGGGGAGATCGACCACCGAATGACTCCCCGGAGCGAAGAACCCAAGACGAAACTCATCTCCCCGACCGTCAAGCTTCAGCTGAACCCGCGACCGGTAGCCCCACGGAGCGTCAGTGGTCAGGGGCGGAAGGAGCCGTTCCCGCTCCACCCGGGCGAGACGCCAGAGCGCCTCGGCGAAGAGCTCCTCCTTGGCGGCAACCTGGGTGGGATGCCCCAGCTGCTGCCAGTGGCAGCCGCCGCAGCGGCCGAAGAGAGAACAGGGGGGAGATACCCGAAGGGGGGAACTCTCCAGCAGCTCACAGAGCCGGGCCTCGGCATAGGAGGCGGTTTCCTTAAGAATCCGGACCCGGGCCAGATCTCCCGGCACGGTGAAGGGGACGAAGCAGGCCTTCCCCTGAATCCGGCCGAAACCGGCACCGCCATAAGCGAGCCGGTCGATGGCGATGCACTCTTCACGCACCCCGAAAGACCGGGAAGTCGATGGTTCGCCTCTTGCCGGTACGGAGCCTCGCCAGCTCCACCTGAATGAAGCGCCGGGGGAACTCCATCGAACCGAGATAGCTCCCCGCATGACAGAGGAGGTCGTCCATGAGAAGCACCCGGACCCCCTCCACCTGGGCGGAGGGAACCCCCATCCGTTCGGCGGAACGGCTGTAGAGCAGCGGATCGGGCAGGAGAGTTCGCGCCACCAGACAAGCCGCCTCATCCTCGAAAAATCGCGACTCCAGCGGTATGGGGAGCGTCAGCAGCAACCTGACCAGATGATAATCTCCGAAATAGCGGCGCGTATCATCATGGCAAACGAGTTGCAGGGAGTTGGGCAGGTCGATCCGCCGGAGGGGTAGCTGCTCTGTCATGGGAATTGTCGTCTCTTCCGAAAAGAATAAAGCCAGAATAATACAGGAATAACGGCATTTTGCAAGAAACAATTTCCGCCGTATCCCATCCCCCGCTCCTGGGCGGATGCAATTCAGTGCTTGCTTTTTTCCAAAATATCGGTAAAGTGTGGTAATTATTTTTGGGAAAGGAAACAGGATGAGTAAAGAAGAAGCAATTGAAGTAGAAGGAACGGTCATCGAGCCCCTTCCCAACGCCATGTTCCGGGTGAAACTGGAAAATGATCATGTGGTACTGGCCCACATTTCCGGGAAGATGAGAAAATATTTCATCAAGATTCTCCCGGGTGACAAGGTCACCGTCGAACTCTCCCCCTACGATCTCTCCAGAGGTCGCATCACCTACCGGGTCAAATAGCCTAAAAACTGCATCTGACACCAGAGGGGCACATTGCACCAGAAACCGGCAGATCTCTGCCGGTTATTTCATGAAGAGGAATCAGCATGTACACCTCCGCAGATCTGCGCAAAGGGCTGAAGATCACCCTTGATAACGAACCGTATCTCGTAACCTCCTTCGACTTCACCAAGCCGGGCAAGGGACAGGCTCTCTACCGGACCAAGATGAAGAACATGATCACCGGGACCACCCTCGACCGGACTTACCGCTCCGGCGAGAGCTTCGAACCGGCCAACCTGGAAGACCGGAGCATGACCTACCTCTATAAAGAGGACACCCACTATACCTTCATGGACTCCCAGACCTTCGATCAGGTCAGCATGGATGAGTCGGCCCTGGGGGATTCCAAGTTTTTCCTCATCGACAACATGCAGGTAGAAGTTCTGCTCTACCGGGAGAAGGCCATCGGCGTGAATCTCCCCAACTTCGTCAATCTCCGGGTCACCGCCACGGAACCGTGGGCCAAGGGAGACACCTCCGGGAGCGACTCCAAACCCGCCACCGTAGAGACCGGGTATACGCTCCGCGTCCCCCCCTTCATCGAGGAGGGAGAGCTGATCGTGATCGACACCCGCACCGGTGAATACTCGACGAGGGTCAAGGGGTAATGCCCCAGAGCTCCCGGTGGGGGAGGAAACAGACCCTGCCGCTGCGCGCCCGGATCATCCGCTCCATCCGCGATTTTTTTGAAGAGAGGGGGTTTCTCCAGGTGGAGACCCCCTCTCGCATTCCCGCCCCGGCCCCCGAACCGTACATCGACGCCCTCCCCTCCCGCGACTGGTATCTCCAGACCTCACCGGAATTGGCCATGAAACGCCTCCTGGCGGTTGGCCATGAGCGGATCTTCCAGATCTGCCACTGCTGGCGTGACGAAGAGCGGGGACGTTTCCACCTCCCCGAATTCACCCTGCTGGAGTGGTACCGCACCGGCGCCGACTATACCCATCTCATGACCGACTGCGAAGAGCTCCTCCGCTCTGTAGCCGCTGCGGTTCCGGGCTCGGCCCGGATCAGCTTCCAGGGAACGGAGGTGGACCTGGCCCAGCCGGCGGAGCGGCTCTCCGTACGGGAGGCGTTCCGCCGCTACACCCCCCTCTCTGCCGAGGAAGCGCTGCGTTGCGACCGGTTCGACGAACTGATGGCGGTGGAGATCGAACCGCGGCTGGGGATCGGGCAACCGACCATCCTCTACGACTATCCGGCGGCCCGGGGCGCCCTGGCCCGACGCAAGAGCGACGACCCGGGGGTGGCGGAGCGGTTCGAGCTCTACCTCTGCGGGGTAGAGCTGGCCAACGCCTTCTCGGAGCTGACCGACCCGACAGAACAGGAGGAGCGGTTCCGGCTGGACCGTGAAGAGCGCCGCCTCGCCGGCAAGGACCCCTACCCCCTTCCCCGGCCATTCCTGGACGACCTGAAGACGCTCCCTCCGTGCGCCGGCATCGCCCTGGGGGTGGACCGTCTCGTCATGCTCCTCCTGGACCTCCCGTCCATCGACCAGGCTGTCGCCTTCACCCCCGAGGAGCTGTGAAGATTATTTCGCCGGGCCAGGAACTCCCGGGAGAGAATCTGGGGGAGCCACTCAGAAGAGAGCTCCGGTCAGGTTAATAAAATTAACAAAACATATACATATGTATTATTACGGCACGTTACGTCTTCCATCAGAATGTCGTCAGAGTTCACCTCAACAATAATCGTTCATATTTTCAGGACATTACCCGCCTCAGCCCTGATGTTAATAAAAGTAACATCTCTTTAGCCCGACTCCGGGTTTCTCCCGAATTCCATCAGTTTCACCATCCAACAGCCGGATATCTCGCTGAATCCCCCGGCCCTCATTGGCACGCTCCTTGATATAGGACCTTCAGACCATTACGACGTGATGGCTCTGTGGCTTTTAAGTGGCTTGTTAACTATGGATAGCGGGGTCGGCATGGGTGAGGTTCTGGAATCGGGCATGAAGGGAGATGGTGTGGCTTCTCCATCGCTCATCATTCTCTGTGTGGATGATGAGGAGAATGTGCTCAACTCCCTCCGCCGCCTCTTTCGGCGTGAGGCGTTCGGAGTCGTCACGGCGCTCTCGGGCGCGGAAGGGCTGACGATCCTCCGAGAGAGCAACAATATCGGCCTGATCCTGAGCGACCAGCGGATGCCGGAGATGACCGGCGCCGCTTTTCTCCAGAAGGCGGCAGCAGCACACCCCCACATTCCGCGCATGATCATGACCGGATACACCGATATCGACGCGACCATCGCTGCCATCAATCAGGGGGGCGCCTATCGCTTCATGACGAAGCCGTGGGGTGATGCCGAGTTGTTGCAGACTGTACGGGATGGGGTCCGACGGTATCATCTGACCATGGAGAATCAGCGCCTTACCACTCTGGTCGGACAACAGAACGAGGAGCTCTCTCAATGGAATGACAACATGAAGAAGAGACTCCTTCAGCAGACCGTTCAGCTGCGCAAGCAGCTGCAGGAAAAGAATCTTCAGGAGAGTCGAAGCCGTAAGATCTGTGACGCGGTAGTCCTCTCCTTTGCCGACATGCTGGGACTGCGCAATCAGCGGCTTGACGAACATCTGCGCATCGTTGCGGTTCTCGCGGATCGGATCTCTTTGAAGTTGGGGCTTGAGCGTACACTCCGTGATGAGATCAAGATGGCGGCGCTCCTCCATGATACCGGCAAGATAGGGCTGTCGGACCGGCTTCTCGCCAAGGGGAGGATGCTGGATTCACCGGACGAGATCAGAGAGTATCAGTCCCACTCCGTGAGGGGGCAGAGCGCCTTCGCCAAGATCGAGGAGTTTCAGCAGATAGGGCTCTACATTCGCCACCATCACGAGGCCTACGACGGCAGCGGTTTCCCTGACGGCCTCGTTGGGCGGCAGATTCCGCTGGGAGCTCAGATCATCGCCGCTGCCAATTGGAGTGAGGCCGCCTTTCACCGGTCAAACGGCCCCGTTACCGGAGCCAGAGTTGCAGAGAAGCTAACCGGCCAGAGCGGGTGCCTCTTCGACCCGGTGCTTCTGTCCGCGGTAACCCATGCGGTGACGCGCACGCTGGCCGTGTAGGACCCCCCGTCTGAACCGGGATTTTCAGGATTCGAGGATTTTCAGGATTTCGATTCACAATCTAAGTAAATCCCGTAATCCTGAAAATCCCGGTTCAGACAGTTTTCACACTGTGTTACCTTGGTTGTGCAGTCATCGGTGTTAATCCGCCTTTATCTGTGGATAAAAAGCCTTGACGCAGTTACGCCGAAAATAAACGATAAAGAGCGACGGGATTGACCCGTCGCTCTTTGTGTTACCGGTACGTCGCTGCTGCTTAGGTGAAGATCATCGCTAATCCGGTCACGCCCCCAAGCGCCTGAGAACCTCTACCACCTCGCAGAGCGGTAACCCCACCACGTTGGTGTAGGAACCTTCGATTCCCCGGACCATGTACGCCGCCCCCCCCTGGATGGCGTAGGCCCCCGCCTTGTCGAAAGGGCAACCGGTGGCGATATAGGCGTCGATCTCCGCCGGCGTCAGTGGTTTGAAGATGACATGGGTGCTGACAACTTCGGCGTGCGTCACGTCGGCGCTCCGGTCATGCACGGCGAAGCCGGTGATGACGTCGTGGCTCCGTCCGGAGAGTGCGGAGAGCATCCGCCGGGCATCGGCGGCGTCCACCGGCTTCCCCATGATCTCCCCTTCGCAGACCACCACGGTATCGGCGCCGATGAAGATATCCCCCGGGACGGTTCTCGCCACAACCAGCGCCTTCTCGGTAGCCAGGCGGAGCACATGATCCGGCGGCGGCTCCCCCGGCAGCGGCTCTTCGGGAATATCCGCCGGAACCACCGAGAAGCTGATCCCCGCGGACTCCAGGAGCTCGCTACGTCGGGGTGAGGCCGACGCCAGGACGATTTTTCTTTTACTCATGGCTTTCGCGCCTCCTTCTCCCGTTTCCTGATTTCATCGAGTCGCAGCTTGATGGCCTCCTGCTCCTCCCAATGCTTCTTCCAGTCCTTCCTCTTCACAAAATAGAGCACCACCCCACCTGCCAGGATGAATAGCCCGAAGAAGACGTTGACGGCGATCCCGTTGACGACCCCGTACCCCAGGGAGACGAGTCCCATGAGGAAGATAAAGGCCTCCATGGAGAGGAGCCGTCCGAGAACGGAGATCTCTTGCTGTTCCTTTTCCTTGTTCATCCGCTTCTCCTCTTCACTGTTTTTTAGTCAACTGAGTTGCGCAGCTCTTTGATCTTGAGCTGAAGGCTCTCCCTACCGTTCCAGACATTTATCTCCGGTGAAAAGAGCAGATCGACGACGCCGCTGCAGACAAAGTCGGCCAGGTTGAAGGCGATGGCGTCCACCGCTCCGCAGGGGAGCGCCACCCGCAACTTGAGATGTTTCTCCTTGAGAATCCTCCTGTCCAGGATAGGCACCCGACGGAGGAGAAAAAGCGGCGCAGGGTTCCCCGCTCCATGGGGCGCCAGCCGGGCGATGAGCCCGGGGAGCGCTGCGGTAACCTCATGATGCGCCAGCTCGGCGTCGATGAGGAGATCGGGGGTGAGATCTTCCGGCGCCAGCACCCCGGCGGCATGGGCGTTAAACTCCTCGGCGAAGAGGTCCACCATTTCCCCGGCCAGTGAGAGCCCGGCCGCGTACTTGTGACCGCCGAACTTGAGAAGATTTCCCGAGCAGGTGACCAGAGCATTGTAGAGATGGAAGGCGGGGATGCTCCTGCCGGAGCCGCGACCGCTCCCCTCCATGAGGGCGATGAGGATCGTGGGGCGATGGAACAGCTCCACCAACCGCGAGGCGACGATGCCGATGACCCCCGGATGCCACTCCTCGGAGGCCAGCACGATCCCGAACCGGTCCACAGGATCAGCCTCCACCCTGGCCCGCGCATCCTGAAGGATCTCCTGCTCCAGCTGCCGGCGTTCGCCGTTGCTGGCGTCCAGCTCCCCGGCGATGAGCGCCGCTTCTTCCGGGTCGCGGCTCAGGAGAAGCTCCACCCCGCGGGTCGCATCCTCCAGCCGGCCGCAGGCGTTGAGCCGGGGGGCGAGCTTGAACCCTACATCGTAGGCGGAGACCTCACCCGTCACCGCGGAGACACTCTTGAGGGCGGCGATGCCGGGTCGGCGTGTTGCGGTGAGCTCCTTGAGCCCGAACCTGACGAAGAGCCGGTTCTCGCCCGTCAGTGGGACGATGTCGGCGATGGTCCCCAACGCCACCAGATCGAGATACTCCCGCAGGTTCGGTATCCCGCCAACCGCAAACCCGCCGCTCTCCCGAAGCCGGAGCCGGAGGGCGATGAGGAGATTGAAGGCGACTCCGACGCCGGAAAGGAGTTTGAAGGGGAACGAACAGCCGGGGAGATGGGGATTGAGGATGGCGCAGGCGTCGGGGATGGTCTCCCCGGGGGTGTGGTGATCGGTGATGATGAGATCGACGCCAAGAGTTCGGCAGAGCAGCGCCTCGGTTACGGCGGTGACGCCGCAGTCAACGGAGACGATGACCCGGGCGCCGGCGGCCGCCGCTGCCCTGACCCCCGCCTCGGCCAGGCCGTAGCCATGCTCCATCCGGTTGGGGATGTGATAGAAACAGGCAAAACCGACGCTGCGGAAGAACTCCATGAGGAGCGCCGTGGCGGTTATGCCGTCCACATCGTAATCACCGTAGATGCAGACCGGTTCCCCGTCCCGTCGCGCCGCGAGGAGCCGCTCCACCGCCTCCGTCATCCCCCCCATGAGAAACGGGTCGTGGCAGTCGGCCAGGGCGGCGTTGAGAAACCGCCCGGCGGCACCGGCGTCGGTGATCCCCCGGTTGACCATGAGCCGCGCCAGCAGCGCCGGGACACCGGCGCCTTCGGCCACAGCCGCCACCGCACTCTCGTCACTCTCCCGCAGCCGCCATCGCCGTTCCTTCACCGGCTCCATCCATCTCTCCCCTGCAAAAAACCCCGCATAACGCGGGGTTCAGAATGCTTGTCTGTTCGGTTTTCTTCGTGCTTCTTCGTGGCCTTCGTGGATAAGCGCCGTTACTTCCCCTTCTCCATGGCCGATTTGATCTGCTGGGCCGTGGGGCTGGTGGAGTCCAGTTCAAGGTATTTACTCCAGACCTTGAACGCCTTGTCCGGTTGTTTCATATCCTCCATGTAGACCACGCCGATATTATAGAGGCTCTGGAGATGCTTGGGTTCCACCTGCTGGGCCTTCTCGAAGTTGGCCAAGGCCTTGTCAAACCACCCCACCTTCCGGAACATGACCCCTTGATCGGTGAGGATATCGGGGCTGTTGGGGTTGATCTCCAGGGCCTTGGAATAGGCGTCGATGGCCTTCTGGGGCTGCGAGGTATCGAAATAGTCATTACCCAGGGAGACCCATGCCTGAAAATTCTTGGGATCTTTGGCAACGATCTTCTCCGCCTCGGTTATCCGCGCCTGATAATCGGCAGGCGAACCGGCGCCCATGGGGATTCCCGCCATGGGGGCTTCCGCCTGTTTTTTCCCGCCGGCGAGGCTGAAGACGAGATACCCACCCAGCAAACCGACCAGCAACGCAACGACTATATACAGTACGTTTTCTTTTTTCACCGGATACACTCCCTCGTTAGGCTTAGCTCTTTGCCCGCTCTTCCAGGATGACCACCACCGGGCTGGCGACAAAGATCGACGAATAGGTCCCAACCGCCACCCCAACCACGAGGGCAAAGGCAAAGTCATGTATCACCTCGCCTCCCATGAGCCAGAGAGAGGTGGCCGCCATGAAGACGGTCAGCGAGGTGACGATGGTCCGGGAGAGAACCTCGTTGATACTCGCATTGAAGACGTTCTTCATGGAATCCTTGGCGTTCTTCTTCAGATTCTCCCGAATCCGGTCGAAGACCACCACCGTATCGGTAAGCGAGTAGCCGGCGACTGTCAGGACCGCCGTGATCAGGAGCAGGTTGACCTCCTTGTTCATCACAAAGAAGACGGCCAAGATCGCCAGGACATCGTGCAGGGTAGCCACCGTGGCGCCGATGCCGAACTTGAAGTCAAACCGCCAGGCGATGTAGAGGATGATACAGAAGAGGGAGAGCGCCACGGCGATGAGGGTGTCCTTGCGGAGCTTGTCGCCGATGGAGGGGCCGATCTCCGTGGTGCTTTCAATGGTGAAACTGTTTCCGGGAAGCGCCTTCTTGAAATCCTGCTCGATGGTCTCGGCGATCTTTCCCACCGGCGCCGTGCTCTTGCGCATCTTGATCAGGAGCTGGTTCCCCTCCTTGATCTCCTGGAGTTCCACCTCCTTGATCCCGTTGTCAGCCAGCGCCTTACGGATCTCATCCGTGGTGAATGGCTTGGCAAACTTGATCTGGAGCCCGGTCCCCCCGGAGAAGTCGATCCCCATGTTGGCGGCGCCCCGGGATATCTGGATGATGGCGATGATTCCGACAAGGGCGATGACACCCGATATCATGAAGGAGATGTTCCGCATGCCGATGAAATCTATTTTTGTTTTACCGATGAGTTCCATGCTACTCCCTCCCCCTTATATGCTCAGGTTCTTCACGTGGGTGCGCCCCAGGATGAAATCGTAGATCACCCTGGTCCCCAGCAGCGAGGTGAACAGGTTGATGATGATACCGAGACTAAGCGATACGGCGAACCCTTTCACCGGCCCGGTGCCGAACTGGAACAGGACCGCGGCGGTGATCAACGTCGTCACGTGGGAGTCCATGATCGTGAGGAACGCCTTGTCATACCCGGCGTCCACCGCGGCCTTGGCCGTCTTGCCGAGCCGCAGCTCCTCCCTGATCCGCTCGAAGATGAGGACGTTGGAGTCCACCGACATCCCGATGAGGAGCACGATAGCCGCGATTCCGGGAAGCGTCAGGGTCGCACCGAGAGCCGCCAGGGCGCCCATGAGATAGATTATGTTCAGCACCATCCCCACATTGGCGATGAGTCCCGACAGCTTGTAGTAGATGGTCATGAAGATGACCACCAGGATCACCCCGATGAGGCCGGCCATGAGCCCTTTGTTGATAGAATCCTGCCCCAGGGACGGTCCGACGGTGACATTCTGGATGATCTTCACCGGCGCAGGGAGTGCTCCGGCCCGCAGGACGATGGCCAGGTCCGCGGCCTCCTTCTCGGTGAAGGAGCCGGAGATTTGGGCGCTACCGCCGGAGATGCGCTCCCTGATGACCGGGGCGGAGTAGATGGCGTTGTCAAGCACGATGGCGAACCGCTTCCCCACATTGGCGGCGGTCACCTGATCAAACAGCTTGGCCCCCAGGGAGTTGAACTCGATGGCCACATAGGGCTGATTGTACTGGGAGTCGATCCGGACCTGGGCGTCGGTGAGGAGGTCGCCGGTGATGAGGGTCTTTCTCTTGAGAACCAGGGGAATCTCGGTCACGGCACCGGTGGCGGCGTCGACCTTCTTCTCCGTAAGCCGTTCATCCTCTGGCGGGACCGGCATCCCTGGCGCCGGGTTAGCCCCCTCGTCCACCAGCTTGAACTCCAGACGGGCGGTCTTGCCGATCAGCTCGATGGCCCGTTTCGGATCCTTGATGCCGGGGAGCTGCACCACGATGTGATCGATCCCCTCCCGCTGAATCACCGGCTCGGAGACGCCGAACTGGTCTATCCGGTTCCGGATGGTCTCCAGCGCCTGGGCCACCGCCTTGTCACGGGTATCCTGCTGCTCCTTCTCCCCCATCCTGAGAGAGACGGCATAGAATCCCCCCTCGTCAACCGGCGCGGCCAGTTCGAGTTGGGGATACTTCTCCTTGAGCAGTTTCGCCACCGTGTCGGCGCTCATCTTATCATAGAGGGTAACCGCAATCCGGTCACTCCCCCCCTTGACGATCTGCTTGAAACGGATGGTCTTGCTGTTGAGGGTGTCCTCAAGGTCGGTGATGATGAGGTCCAACTTCCCCTCCACCGCCTTGGGCGTATCCACTTCAAGAACCAGATGGGTCCCCCCCTGGAGGTCGAGCCCCAGATGGATCTTATCCTTGGGCAAGAGCCCCCCCCACCAGGATGGAAGCTTGCCCCCAGCCAGCGTGGGGATGAGGTATATGAACGACCCCACGAGAAACAACACAATCAGACCAATGCGCCAGGTTAGCCCCTTGGACATACCAGAACTCCTTTTCAGATATCTGCGGAAATCAAACCGCAAGCCAGGGGAACTACCCTTCCCGCTCCACATTGCCGATAAATCCCTTGTTGAACTTCACATTGACCCCGTTTGCTATCTCGAGGGTGACGAGCTTGTCGTCGAGAGCGGTCACCTTGCCGTGCATACCGCCGGCAGTCACCACCCTGTCCCCTTTCTTGAGAGCATCCAGGAGCGACTTGTGCTCCTTGGCCTTCTTCTGCTGAGGACGGATGAGGAGGAAATAGAAGATAGCGAACATGAAGACCAGCGGAATGATATTCATGAACGCCGACGCACCTCCGGCGGCGCCCGCTCCGCCTGGCGGTGTTCCCATTGCAAAAGCCAATCCAAACATAAAATCTCCTTTAAGTTCTGGGTTCTAAGTTCTAAGTTCTAGGTTCTAGGTTCTAGGTTCTAGGTTCTGGGTTCTGGGTTCTAAGTTCTAGGTTCTATGTCAATTGTCAATTGTCATCTTTATTTGCTCTTCCCGCGCGGCGTAAAACTCTTTACGAAACTGCGGGTATCGGTCGGCCTCTATGGCCTCACGGGCCTGGGCCATGAGGGAGAGGTAATAGTGCAGATTGTGATACGTATTGAGCCGCGACGCCAGTATCTCCCCCGCCTGAAAGAGGTGCCGCAGATACGCCCGGCTATAGTGACGGCAGACATAGCAGCCGCAGACAGGATCGATGGGGAGACTGTCTTCGGCATACCGTGCGTTGCGGATATTCAACCGGCCGAAGGTGGTAAAGAGCATTCCGTTACGGGCGTTCCGGGTCGGCATGACACAATCGAACATATCCACGCCGCGGTAGACCGCCTCCACCAGATCCTCCGGCCTCCCGATCCCCATGACATAACGGGGTTGTTCCACCGGCAGGAGCGGCGCGGCGTGGTCGATAACCTCATACATCCGTTTTGGCTCTTCACCCACCGAGAGTCCGCCAAGGGCGTAGCCGTCAAAACCGATCTCAGCCATGTCGGCGGCGCTTCGCTCCCGCAGGTCAGGATACATCCCCCCCTGAACGATACCGAAGAGCGCCTGCCCCTCCCGCTGATGAGCCTCTTTGCAGCGCCGGGCCCACCGGGTGGTCATCTCCATGGAGCGGGCCACGTAGTCATGTTCGGCCGGATAGGGAGGACAGTCATCGAAACACATGATGATGTCAGCCCCCAGCGCCTCCTGGATGGCGATGGAACTCTCCGGGGTGATGACATGGGAGGCGCCGTCATAGGGGGAGCGGAATTTCACCCCCTCTTCGGAGATCTTGCGCAGCTCACCGAGACTGTAGACCTGAAAACCGCCGCTGTCCGTAAGGAGCGGCCCGTCCCAGTTCATGAAGCGGTGCAGCCCCCCTAACCGTTCCACGACCTGATGTCCGGGCCGGATGAAGAGGTGATAGGTGTTGGCCAGGATAATCTGCGCCCCGACCTCTTTCAACTCCTCAGGGGTCATCGCCTTGACGGTGCCTCTGGTCCCCACCGGCATGAAGACCGGAGTCTCGATCCGCCCATGCGGGGTTATCAGGGCGCCGCGTCGAGCTCGGCAGGAACGATCCGTGGAAAGAAGGGTAAAATCAAGCGCTGACACGAAAACACCGCATACTAAACCACCTGGAGAATTTTTTCAAGAAGTTAAAAAAAATGGTGAGTGATTCCAATCCGCCGTTACGCGATCATCATGGCGTCGCCATAGCTGAAAAACCGGTACCGTCGGGCCACCGCCTCGGCATAGGCCGCCAGGAGCGGCTCTCTTCCGGCAAAGGCCGAGACCAGGAGCAGCAGAGTGGATTTGGGGAGATGAAAGTTGGTGATGAGCCCCGCCACGGCCCGAAAACGGTACCCCGGATAGATGAAGATGTCCGCCTCGGCGTCGCCGGCCGTTACCCTGCCATGGGTCAGAGCCGAATGCTCCAGCGCCCGGGCCGCCGTGGTCCCAAGCGCCACAACCCGTCGGCCGCTGTTCACCAGAGCGGCACTCTCCTCGGGAATCGTGTACCACTCCCGGTGCATTCGGTGCTCCGCCAGATTCGCCGTCCGGATCGGCTGGAAGGTGCCCAGCCCCACATGGAGCGTCAGCGGCACCAGCTCTACCCCCCGCAGCCGCAAGGCCGCCAGCAGTTCGTCCGTCATATGGAGACCCGCGGTGGGGGCGGCCACGGCCCCCTCATGGGCGGCAAAGACCGTCTGATACCGTTCCCGATCCTCATCCCGCGGCTCCCGGCGTATATAGGGAGGGAGCGGCATCCGGCCATGGCGCAGCAACCACTGCTGAAAATCGCCGGGAGAGTGTATCTCCACCGTCCAGCTCTCTTCATCCCGGCTCATCACCGTAGCGCTGCCCCCTTCAGGGAGCAGGATGACCGTTCCCGGCCCGGGAGACTTGGAAGCCCGGATGAGGCAGCGCCAGAAGCCGTCCACCGTCTGCCTGACGAGAAAAAGCTCCGCCCTCCCCCCGCTCTCCTTATGCCCCAGGAGCCTGGCAGGAATGACCCGCGTGGTGTTGATGGCCAGCAGATCCCCCTCCCGGAACTGATCGACGATCCGGGAGAAGGTGGAGTGGCTCATCGCCCCGCTCTTCCGGTCGAGGAGCAGGAGCCGGGAACCGTCCCGCCTTGCCGCCGGTTCCTGGGCGATGAGCTCCTCGGGGAGAGGGAAATCAAACTCTTCGAGCTGCATCAGACACCATTGGCCATCTTCCTGAGCACCGTCCCCGGATAGTAGTAGGTGAGAATCTCACGGTAGCTGAACCCGTCAGCCGCCCTGCTCCGGGCCCCCCACTGGCAGAGTCCCACCCCATGGCCGAAGCCGCTGCCGGTAAACCGGGCCGACTCCCCGGAAACGGCGATCTCGAAGTTCGTGCTCCTGATGACGGTAGAACCGAGCGCCTTGCGGAAGGAGGTCGCCGCCAACTCCCGAACCCCCTTGGCCGAGGTCAGACGAACCGTCAGGAGACGGCCGCTCCCGTTACGGGTTCCTGCAGAGAGATCACGCAGAGCCGGCGCCGCCACCCCCGCCCCCTTCAGCAACCCCTCGATCTTTGCGAGGGAAAGAGTACTCTCCCACGCCGCCGTCGGCGCATCGAGGCAGTACCGGCAGGTGACGCCGGTCAGATAGGGGCGCCGTACCGACCAGACCTGCTCTACCGCCTCGGTATGCCCGCCACAGTTGGCGTGGAAAAAGGTCTGGGCCAGGTCGCCATTGAAGGTCAGCACCTCTCCGGCCGTCTCCCTGACGCCGAACGCCGCCCGGGCGTCTTCCACCGAACAGCCATCGTACACTTGATCGAGGATCGTTGCTTCGAGATGATAGAGCGCCCCCTTGCGGCTCTCCTTCTGGTAGAGGGCGAAGGTCCGGGCCACCACCGCCTGTGCCTTGATCGCCTCCAGAGGCCAGAGGGAAGAGATCTCGCAGTTGATCAATCCTATCAGGTACTCCTCCAGGGGGAGTTCATCAACCACGAGCACTCCCCGTTCTGCGGGGATGACTTCGATGACGCCCCGGTATCCCTTCCCGTTCACGATGACCATGGTCGAAGCGGTGATGAGAAGAGACGCCGCCTCTCTGCCATTGACCCAGAGACGCTTCCGCTCCCCCTTCACCGTCAGGGGAGGGGTGACGCGGAGCGGTTCCCGCTGCCGGTCCATGATCAGCAACCCGCTGCCGTCAATTTTCAGCTGATCGATCCCCTTGAGAACCGCCACCCGGATCATCTCCGGCCGCACCGCAGGAGTCGACGAAGCCGGCAGCAGCGCCATCAGGAGCAGTACAATAAAAAAAGGCGTCAGCGCCTTTGTCGTCATCCTCATTACCTGTCACCATGACCCGTTGTCCGGCCAGCGGGAATCATAGAGAGGGGCTCTGATAATGTCAAGTTAATCCGTATACAACCATGGCACGACCCGGCATCAGTACCGTGGCGGAAATTTTCGCCATTTCAGGGGGATAGCCTGACCGGAAATTTTAATTTTATACTCCTTGACACACCCATACATGTTGTGGTTTATTCTCGTCATTACACCATATCTAGTGAGATAGAGAACACAGATCTGAATATGCCCGGGAGAGACGCCATCATGAAACAGCCAGCAGACACCGTCGTAGCACTGACCCAAAACGCCATAACCGTACTGGAAAAGAGGTACCTCCGGCGTGACGATAGCGGAAAGGTCCTGGAAGGGCCGGCAGAGATGTTCCGGCGGGTAGCTGACACCATCGCCGGCGCGGACCGGCTCTTCGACCCTCAGGCTGACAGTACGGGACTGGCCGACCGGTTCTACGCCATGATGACCGGACTGGAGTTCCTTCCCAACTCCCCCACCCTCATGAACGCCGGAAGGGAACTGGGACAGCTCTCAGCCTGCTTCGTACTCCCCGTGGGAGACTCCATGGAGGAGATCTTCGATGCGGTAAAATTTACCGCCCTCATCCACAAGTCCGGCGGCGGCACCGGCTTCTCCTTCTCCCGGCTCAGGCCGGCCAAGGATGTGGTTCAGTCCACCTCCGGCGTCTCCAGCGGCCCCATCTCCTTCATGAGGGTCTTCGATATCGCCACCGAGACCATCAAGCAGGGGGGAACCCGCCGCGGCGCAAACATGGGGATCCTGCGGGTCGATCATCCGGACATCATGGATTTCATCATGTGCAAGGCTGATCAGAAGCTCTTCAACAACTTCAACATCTCCGTGGGGATCACCGAAGAGTTCATGCAGGCGGTGGACAAGGATACCGACTACAACCTCTTTAACCCGCGGAGCAAGGCAACCTGTGGCACCCTCAACGCCCGCAAGGTCTTCAGCCGGATCGTCAAGCAGGCATGGGAAAATGGCGAACCGGGGATCATCTTCCTGGACCGACTCAACAAGGACAACCCCACGCCGCTGGTGGGGGAGATCGAATCCACTAACCCCTGCGGCGAGCAGCCGCTCCTCCCCTATGAGTCGTGCAACCTGGGCTCTATCAACCTGGGTAAAATGGTACTCGACGGCGATCTGGATTGGCCGAAACTGAAGGAGACGGTCCGGCTGGCGGTCCGTTTCCTGGACAACGTTATCGAAGTGAACAAGTATCCCCTGGAGCAGATCGACACCATGACCCGCTCCAACAGGAAGATCGGTCTCGGGGTCATGGGGTGGGCAGACCTCCTGATCCTCCTGGGGATTCCCTACAACTCGGCGGCAGCCATCAGGCTGGGCGAGAAGGTGATGAAGTTCATCAACGACGAGGGGCACGCCGCTTCCCGCGATCTGGCAGCCGAACGGGGGCTCTTCCCCAACTTCACCGGTTCCATCTTCGACGCTCCGGGCAGGGGGCCCATGCGCAACGCCACGGTCACCACCATCGCCCCCACGGGAACCATCTCCATCCTGGCCAACGCCTCCTCCGGCGTAGAACCGCTCTTCGCCGTCTCCTACGTCAGACAGGTGATGGACAAGAACATTCTGGTGGAGGTGAACCCGATCTTCGAGAGAATCGCCAAAGAGCGGGGGTTTTATTCGGCAGAGTTGATGCAGCGGATCGCCGAGCATGGCACGGTGCAGGATATCAAAGAGATCCCCTCCGATGTCCGGGCGGTGTTCGTCACGGCCCACGACATCACCCCCGAAGACCATATCAAGATGCAGGCGGCCTTCCAGAAACATACCGATAACGCCGTCTCCAAGACCGTTAATTTCCCCCACTCCGCCACCATGGAGGAGGTGGAGAAGGTCTACCGGCTCGCCTACCAGATGAACTGCAAGGGGGTCACCATCTACCGGGACGGCTCCCGGGACGAGCAGGTCCTCTCCACCGGCAAGAAAGAGGAGAAGCCGGCGGAGAAGGAGCAGTCAATCCCCCATGGAGATGACAAGAAATCCAGCAAGCGGGAACGTCCCAAGGCCCTCACCGGCTGGACCTACCAGATGCAGACCGGCTGCGGTCCGCTCTACGTGACCATCAACCAAGACAAGGCAGGGCTCTTCGAGCTCTTCACCACCATGGGGAAGGCGGGAGGATGCGCCTCCTCCCAGAGTGAGGCGATCGGCCGAATGGTCTCCCTGGCCTGGCGCAGCGGTGTCCAGGCCCGCCAGGTGGTCAAGCAGCTCCTGGGGATCTCCTGTCACTGCCCATCCGGTTTCGGCGACAACAAGGTGACCTCCTGCGCCGACGCCGTGGCCAAGGCGATCCAGTCCCACATGGCCTCCTGCGGTCTCGACCTGGATGTGGCGCTGAAGGTAGCGGAACGGGGGGCCTGTCCCGAGTGCGGCGGCATCGTCGAGCACGAGGGTGGATGCGCGGTCTGCAGGGTCTGCGGCTACAGCGAGTGCGCGTAACCGTTTGACTGCCATAGAAACAGAAAAGCCCGCAGTATGGCGGGCTTTTCTGTTTCTATGGTCTTGTTGTACTGTCCGGCAACTCGTCAGGCAGACCGGGCGGCCAGGAGTCCCGGCAGGAAATCCCTCAGGCGCAGGCCGGCTTTACCCCCTGAAATGAGAACGGATACTCCTCGGCATGAAACCACCCCTCGCGAAACTTCTTCCAGGCAACTGTGTACTCTTCAAAGGGATTGCCATCGATCCCGCTGCCGAACCGACAGGCGACACATCCCATGAAATAAGCCTGCTCGCTGCTGACATCCATCATCTTCACTCTCTGCTCCGTTTTTGATTGAATTCTGTCGTGAAATTATCCGGCAAAAGACAAGAAAACAGCCACATCCCAGAACGGAAGTGGCTGTTTTCTCTTTTGTTTTGGTCGGGGCGACAAGATTCGAACTTGCGACCACCAGACCCCCAGTCTGGTGCGCTACCAGGCTGCGCTACGCCCCGTCATGCGCTGACGGTTTTGATGCCTGAATGAGATCGACAAGCTTCACATTCAGCTGCTGCCACCTCAGCGACCGGGGGACGCCGCAGAGGGTGCTACTAACTATACGTTACAGGCTAACAACTCCTGTGGTTCATTGGAATTGATGACGTTCTTGAGCACCTGACTCGGCTTGAAGGTAAGAATACGCCGGGCGGCGATGGTAATCTCTTCGCCGGTCTGCGGATTACGACCCCGCCGGTCAGCCTTGGCCTTGACCTCAAAATTACCGAAGCCGGCCACTTTGATCTTCTCGCCGCGCTCCAGGGTACCTTTCATGATATCGAACACCATCTCCACGAGTTCAGCAGATTCTTTCTTAGAGAACCCGACTTTCTCGTAAATTTTTTCGACGATATCAGCCTTGGTCATGGTCTTCCCCTGAGCGGTTACAGCTGCTCTCCAACCGCTGCTGTCGTAAGCAGTTCGGCTTTATAACATAGGGGCAAGGGAATGGCAACCCTTTTTATTCTCTTTATCTGACTGTTATCGCTAATTTTTTAACAAGATGCTCGATGATCCGGGCGTGGAGGGGGGTAACCTCCTCATCGGTGAGGGTCCGTTCGGGGGAGCGGTAGCGGACACGGACGGCGATACTCTTCTTCCCCTCGGGAATCCCGGCCCCCGTATAGAGGTCGAACAGCTCCACCCCCTCCATCTCCTTGATCTTTTGCGTCCGGATGGCTTCCAGCACCAGAGACGCCGGCATAGCTTCGTCTATAAGCAGGGCCAGATCCCGGAAGGTGTCGGGGTAGCGGGACGGAGGGACGATAGTCAGGGGGGCGCCGCCGAGCCTGATCAACTTCTCGAAATCGAGTTCCAGATAGTAGACCGGCTGCTCGATGGCAAAACGCTCCAGCAGCTCCGGGTGAAGTTCACCGCAGGAGCCGAGCTCTTCCCCTCCGACTACCAGGGTGCACCCCTTGCCGGGGTGATAAAACGGCTCCAGCTTTTCCGTGGAGTAGATGAGTCCCCGGATCCGGAATTCATGAATGATGTTCTCCAGCAACCCCTTGGCGTCGAAGAAATCCACCGGCGCCTCTTCATGATTCCACCCTTCGGGGTTGCGCCGCCCCGTGAGGATAGCCCCCAGGTGGAGCGGTTCATGGGCCAGCTCTTGACCGGGAACCGGATGATAGACCCGCCGCAGTTCGAAGAGCCGCAGATTCAGTGAGCGACGGCTCAGATTTCGCTCGGTGGTCTGGAGGAGGCCGGGGAGCAGCGTGCTCCGCATGACCGCCAGATCGTCGGAGAGCGGGTTGAGGAGCCGAATGGTCTCCCTCCGGGGATCATCGACCGGGAGGAGGAGCTTGTCGAACAGGTCGGCACCGAAGAAACTGAAATTGACCACCTCGCTGAAGCCGTGGGTCGTCAGGAGATCCCGGAGGAGCTTCGCCCCCTTCTGACTCAGCGGCGGCCGGTCGGAAAAAACCCGCGCCACCGGCATGGTGGCCGGTATGGCGTTGAAGCCGTGAAGCCGCGCCACCTCTTCGATAAGGTCGATCTCCCGCTCGATATCAACCCGGAAGGTCGGCACCGTCACGGTCATCAATCCCGGCTCCCGTTCAACAGTCTGGAACTGGAGCCGTCCGAAGATATCGAGAACCTGGGATGAGGAGAGGTCGGTCCCCAGAACGGCATTGACCCGCTCCAGCCGGAAGGGTACCTGCCGGGGATGGACCTTGTGGGGGTAGACGTCGATGATCCCCTTGGCCACGACGCCACCGGAGAGCTCGGAGATGAGGGCCGCGGCCCGGTTCAGGGCCCGGGTGACGATCCCGATGTCTGCCCCCCGCTCGAAGCGGTGGGAGGATTCGGTATGCAGCCCCAGCCGTTTACCGCTCCGGCGAATGGCCGACGGAGTGAACCAGGCGCTCTCCAGAAGGATGTTCGTGCTCTCCGGCGCGATCTCGGAGTTTTCTCCCCCCATGATCCCGGCCAAAGCCACGGCCCGTTCACCGTCACGGATGGTGAGGTCTGTGGAGACGAGTCGCCGCTCCTGTCCGTCCAGGGTCGTGAAGAGCTCCCCTTCTCCGGCCCGGCGAACGATGATTTTCCCGCCGGCCAGCCGGTCGAAATCGAAGGCGTGCAGCGGGTGCCCGTACTCCATGAGGACGTAGTTGGTCACATCGACCACATTATTGATGGAGCGCATCCCAACCGCTTCCAGCCGTTTGACGAGCCAGGCCGGCGATGGCGCGACGGTGCAGCCGCTGATATAGCGGGCCGCGTAGCGGGGACAGAGCTCGGAATCCTCCACGATGACAGACGCCACGGTGGCGATGGCGGGGCCGCTCTCCAGGGGGTCGTGACCGGGGAAGTGGATACTCTTCCCCAGCTTGGCCGCGACCTCACGGGCCACGCCGACGACGCTGAGGCAGTCAGCCCGGTTGGGGGTGAGTCCGATCTCGAAGATGGTGTCCTTGAGCCCCAGGGCGTCGAAGAGGGGGGTCCCCAAGGGGTGGTCGGTGGTCAGGACCATGATCCCGTCCGAGAGTTCGGCCAACCCCAGCTCCTTCTGGGAGCAGAGCATGCCGCACGACTCTTCTCCCCGGATCTTGGACTTCTTGATCTTGAAGTCGCCCGGCAGCACCGTCCCGAGACGCGCCAGAGCCACCCGATCGCCTGTCTTGAAGTTCTGGGCGCCGCAGACCACGTTGTGCACCGAGGAACCGTCGTTGACCTTGCAGAGCGAAAGCTTGTCGGCATTGGGGTGCTGGAGTTTCTCCTCAACCAGCGCCACGACGACGCTGTCAAATCCGTCGCCGACACCGGTCATCCCCTCGACTTCCAGGCCGAGCATGGTGAGCTCTTCCGCCAGATCCTGGGGCGCCAGATCACACTCGACAAAATCCTTGAGCCAGTTATAGCTGATGATCATAGATAACCCTGTTAATCAGAATTGCGACAGGAACCGGATATCGTTCTCGAAGAGGTAGCGCATGTCGTTGATACCGTACTTGAGCATGGCCATCCGCTCGATCCCCATACCGAAGGCGAAGCCGGTCACGGCGTCGGGGTCATACCCCACATGGCGGTAGACTTCCGGGTCCACCATCCCGGCGCCCAGGATCTCCAGCCAGCCGGAGTTCTTGCAGACACGGCACCCCTTCCCCTTGCAGATGACGCAGGCGATGTCGATCTCGGCGGAAGGCTCCGTGAAGGGGAAGAAGCTGGGACGAAGCCGCATCCCGACCCCCTTGCCGAAGTATTGGTTGATGAAGATGGTGAGAATCCCCTTCAAATCGCCGAAGGTGATCCCCTTGTCAACCATGAGCCCCTCAATCTGGTGGAACATGGGGGAGTGGGTAGCGTCGGAGTCGCAGCGATAGACCGTCCCCGGGGCGATGATTCTCACCGGAGGGGCATGTTTCAGCATGGTCCGGACCTGGACCGGCGAGGTGTGGGTCCGGAGCAGGCGGTTCCCTTCCAGGAAGAAGGTATCCTGCATATCCCG
This sequence comes from uncultured Geobacter sp., assembly GCA_903857795.1. Lineage (GTDB taxonomy): Bacteria > Desulfobacterota > Desulfuromonadia > Geobacterales > CAIOGM01 > CAIOGM01. The sequence goes on along the minus strand of CAIOGM010000107.1, from coordinate 1,053 downwards.
GGCCGGGTGGTCCGCGGGGAAATTGAGCGCCTCGAAGTTGTAGAAGTCCAGCTCGATCTCCGGCCCCTCGGCCACCTGAAACCCGAGGCCGGCAAAGATCTCGGAGAGCTCTTCCACCACCAGGGTCACCGGGTGCCGTGACCCCACGGCGGTACGCCGTCCCGGGAGGGTGACATCGATCCGCTCCGAGGCAAGCCGACGCCGGGTCTCCGCCCCCTTCACGGCGGCCAGGCGGGAGGTAAACTCCTCCTCAAACCGCCCTTTTACCGTATTGATCAGCTGCCCCACCAGGGGGCGCTCTTCGGCGGAGAGGGCGCCGAGGCACTTCATGAGCGCTGTCAACTCCCCCTTTTTCCCCAGGTAGCGGACCTTCAGCTCCTGAAGATCCTTCTCGGAAGAGGCGGCCTCGACGGCGGCGAACAGGGTGGCGGCAAGGGCGTCCAGTTGTTCTTTCATGCAATAGTTCCTTTACAGCAGAGACTTGTGCAAAAAAAAGGAAATGAGACCCGATGGCGTCTCATTTCCTTATGTTCGTCGAGCTCAGCGGCTCAGCAGCAGGCGGCCTTGGCGCGGTCGGAGATCATGGTGAACCCCTTGGGGTCGGAGACCGCCAGGTCGGCCAGGATCTTCCGGTCGATCTCGATCTGGGCCACTTTCAGACCATGAATCAGCTTGCTGTAAGAGAGTCCGTTGATCCGGGAGGCGGCATTGATCCGGGCGATCCAGAGTGCGCGGAAATCGCGCTTCTTGACCCGTCTGTCGCGGAACGCATAGTTAAGGGCCCGGTCGACCGCCTCGGTAGCACTCCTGAAGAGTTTGCTTCGGGCTCCGCGGTACCCCTTGGCCAGCTTAAGAACCTTGTTCCGGCGTTGTCTCGCTTTAAATCCTCGTTTTACGCGTGGCATCTGATGCTCCTTGTGTTGTATTTGCCGGATCCGTAAGGGGAGACGGTTTCCTCACGGTTCACGGAAGATGTTACTTGTACGGAATGAGCCGTGAGACGTTCTTCTGGTCTACGGCGGCGATGAGATTCCCCTTGCGGAGCTGCCGCTT
>CAIOGM010000106.1 GCA_903857795.1 uncultured Geobacter sp. | reverse complement strand
TGGGCGACCCGGCGCAAACAGTCATCTCCGGCCAGATGGCCATAGGTATCATTGAACTGCTTGAACCGGTCGATGTCGATCATGGCCAGGGAGAGCCGTTCACGGGAGCGCACCGCCCGTCGCCACTCCTGATCAAGACGCTCTTCAAAGGCCCGACGATTGGGGATGCCGGTCAGGCCGTCCGCAATCAACAGTCGGTTCAACTGGTCGCGCTGCCGTTTCAGTTCCAGGTGGATGGCCACCCGCTGCTTGACGATGGCCGGACGGAATGGTTTGGTGATGTAATCCATCGCCCCCAGGGTCAGGCCGATACTCTCCTCATCGTCGCCGGTCAGGGTCGTGACGAAAATGATCGGGGTCCCACAGAGGAGCGGGTCGGCCCGCATGGCGCGAAAGACTTCGTACCCATCCATTCCCGGCATCCGGATATCAAGCAGGACCAGGTCCGGCTGGATCAGGGCGGCAGCCTTGAGCGCCTCCCGACCGGTGACGGTTGCGGATATCCGGTAGCTCCCCCGGAGAGTCTCGTTGAGCATCCTGATGTTTTCCGGCTCGTCATCGACGATGAGCAGGGTCACCCGTTCCCCGCTGTCATTCATGATTTACCTCCCTGGTCAGAAGGCATGCCTTCAAGGTTTCCAGGAAAACAGACGCCCCCGCAAAATCCACCTTGTCGAGAGCTTCCGCCAGGGGAACCCCCAGCGGGGCATAATCGGTTCCTGCCAGCAGTTCCCGCAGGCGGTCCCCGTAGTCCAGCGCCTCAAGGTCATAGCGGGCAACCAGGCGTTCAAGGTCGTGGAGCTGGAACAGGATCTCGTCCAGAGCAAATTCTCCGACGATTTGTTCCGGTTCCTGACTCGGAGTCGACTCTTTAAGCAGGGCGGCGGCGGTCGTTACCTCGACCATCCTGGCAGCCAGCACCGGAAGCAGGTCGCGGACAGTCCCGATATCCCCCAGTACACAGGCGTCGCAGACTGCGCCGGCAGCGGCCTGCAGCCTAGTTGCGCCCAGGTTTACCGCAACACCCCTGAGGCCATGCGCCAGGAGGTGCGCCCGGTGCAGGTCCGGCACAGCCAGGGCAGCCCTGATTTCGTCGACGCGGTTCTGCTTGTCACGGCTGAACGCGATGATGAGCTTGCGGTAGAGACGGGCATTGCCGTTGAGCCGGGCGAGCCCCTCGGACACATTGAAACCGGGGAGGGTATCCGGCAGGTCGGACCGCCGGGTGTCATGGCTCTCGACCGGGATCGGAGATCCGGCAGCGGATGCACTGGGTCGTACCCACCGGGCAAGGACCCAGAAGAGCTCTTCCCTGTTCACCGGTTTGGCAAGGTAATCGTTCATCCCTGCCTGCAGGCACCGTTCCCGGTCTTCTTCCCGGGCATGGGCAGTCAGGGCGATGATGGGAAGTCGGTCGGCGCTCCAGGTCTGCCTGATGAGCCGGGTCGCCTCGTACCCATCCGTCACCGGCATCTGGACATCCATGAGGATACCGTCGAACAGGTCTCCCCGCTGCGCTATCACCTCCACCGCCTCCTGGCCGTTCGGTGCAACCTCTGTGGTTATACCCAACCCCCTCAATTGTTCCCGGGTTATCTGCTGGTTGAACAAGTTGTCCTCTACCAGAAGAATATGGGCGCCCCGGAAGGACTCTGTGCTCAGCGTTACAACCGTCCCGGTTTTTTTCTGAACCAACGGGTGATTGTCCGGCTTGTCCAGGCCGAAGGTGACGGTAAAGATGAAGGTAGAACCACGGCCCGGCTCCCCTTCGGCCCTGATACTCCCCCCCATCAACTCCACGAGGTTCTTGCACACACTCAGGCCCAGACCGGAACCGCCATAGTGCCGGGGGGTCGAACCGCTCGTCCCGGGTAAGGGCTGGAAGAGAGCAGCAAGCTGTTCCGTGGACATTCCGCTGCCCGTGTCCTTGACCGAGAAACTGAGCATGATCTTTTCAGTGCTCTCGTCACCTTCCAGGACCGATACGGTCAGGGTAATCTCCCCCTCATGGGTGAATTTTACGGCGTTACCGAGGAGTTGGAGCAACACCCGCTCCAGTCGGTGCGGGTCGCCGACCAGTCGTTCCGGCGCCTTCCGGTCGATAGCCACCAGAAAATCAAGCCCCTTTTCCCGGGCACGGATACCGATCTGGGAGGTGACCCGGTCGAGGAGCTCGGGCAGGGAAAAGCCGATCAGCTCCAGAACCAGCCTGCCGGACTCGATCCAGGAATAGTCCAGAGTGTTGTTGATGAGTTCCAGGAGCGTCCGGGACGTGCTCTGGATTTGGGTCAGATACTCCCGTACCGACGGCGGCTGCTCGGTTTTCAGTGCCAGGTCACTGAGGCCGATGATGGCGTTCATCGGGGTCCGGACCTCCTGGCTCATGGTAACCATAAAGTCGCTCTTGGCCCGATTGGCCGACTCTGCCGCTTCCCTGGCCTTGGCCAGATCCGCCTCCATCAGCTTGCGG
>CAIOGM010000105.1 GCA_903857795.1 uncultured Geobacter sp. | reverse complement strand
CGCGTGAGGGTGTCATCCATGGCCTGGGCGACCCGGCGCAAACAGTCATCTCCGGCCAGATGGCCATAGGTATCATTGAACTGCTTGAACCGGTCGATGTCGATCATGGCCAGGGAGAGCCGTTCACGGGAGCGCACCGCCCGCCGCCACTCCTGGTCAAGACGCTCGGCAAAGGCCCGACGATTGGGGATGCCGGTCAGGCCGTCCGCAATCAACAGCCGGTTCAACTGGTCGCGCTGCCGTTTCAGTTCCAGGTGGATGGCCACCCGCTGCTTGACGATGGCCGGACGGAATGGTTTGGTGATGTAATCCATCGCCCCCAGGGTCAGGCCGATACTCTCCTCATCGTCGCCGGTCAAGGTCGTGACGAAGATGATCGGGGTCCGACAGAGGAGCGGGTCGGCCCGCATGGCGCGAAAGACTTCGTACCCATCCATTCCGGGCATCCGGATATCAAGCAGGACCAGGTCCGGCTGGATCAGAGCGGCAGCCTTGAGCGCCTCCCGACCGGTTACGGTTGCGGATATCCGGTAGCTCCCTCGGAGGGTGTCGTTGAGCATCCTGATGTTTTCCGGCTCATCATCAACGATGAGCAGGGTCACCCGTTCCCCGCTGTCATTCATGATTCACCTCCCTGGTCAGAAGGCACGCCTTCAAGGTTTTCAGGAAAACGGACGCTCCCGCAAAATCCACCCTGTCGAGAGCTTCCGCCAGAGGAACTCCCCGCGGGGCATAATCGGTTCCTGCCAGCAGTTCCCGCAGGCGATCCCCGTAGTCCAGCGCCTCAAGGTCATAGCGGGCAACCAGGCGTTCAAGGTCGTGGAGCAGGAACAGGATCTCGTCCGGTGCAAATTCTCCGACAATTTGTTCCGGTTTCCGGCTCGGAGTCGACTCTTTAAGCAGGGCGGCGGCGGTCGTTACCTCGTCCATCCTGGCCGCCAGCACCGGAAGCAGGTCGCGGACAGTCCCGACATCCCCAAGAACACAGGCGTCGCAGACCGCGCCGGCGGCGGCCTGCAGCCTTGTTGCGCCCAGGTTTGCCGCCACACCTCTGAGGCCATGCGCCAGGAGGTGTGCCCGGTGCAGGTCCGGCGCAGCCAGGGCGGTCCTGATTTCATCAACGCGGTTCTGCTTGTCACGGCTGAACGCGATGATGAGCTTGCGGTAGAGACAGGCATTGCCGTTGAGCCGGGCAAGCCCCTCGACCACGTTGAACCCGGGGAGAGTATCCGGCAGGTCAGCCCGCCGGGTGTCGTGGCTGACGACCGGGATCGAAGCTCCGGCAGCGGGTGAACTGGGTCGTACCCACCGGGCAAGGCACCAGAAGAGCTCTTCCCTGTTCACCGGTTTGGTGAGGTAATCGTTCATCCCTGCCTGCAGGCACCGTTCCCGGTCTTCTTCCCGGGCATGGGCGGTCAGGGCGATGACGGGAAGACGGTCGGCGCTCCAGGTCTGCCTGATAAGCCGGGTCGCCCCGTAGCCATCCGTCACCGGCATCTGGACATCCATGAGGATACCATCGAACAGGTCTCCACGTTGCGCGATCACTTCCACCGCCTCCTGGCCGTTCTGCGCCACCTCTGTGGTGATACCCAACCCCCTCAATTGTTCCCGGGTTATCTGCTGGTTGAACAAGTTGTCCTCAACCAGAAGGATATGGGCGCCCCGGAAGGACTCTGTGCTCAGCGGTACGACCGTCCCGGTTTGTTTCTGAACCGACGGGCGATTGTCCGGTTTGTCCAGGCCGAAGGTGACGGTAAAGATGAAGGTAGAACCACGGCTCGGCTCCCCTTCGGCCCCGATGCTTCCCCCCATCAACTCTACGAGGTTCTTGCACACGCTCAGGCCCAGGCCGGAACCGCCATAGTGCCGGGGGGTCGAACCGCTCGTCCCGGGTAAGGGCTGGAAGAGAGCGGCAAGCTGCGCCGTGGACATTCCGATGCCGGTGTCCTTGACCGAGAAACCGAGCATGACCTTTTCAGTGATCTCGTCACCTTCCAGGACCGATACGGTCAGGACAATCTCCCCCTCGTGCGTGAATTTTACGGCATTACCCAGGAGTTGGAGCAACACCTGCTCCAGTCGGTGCGGGTCGCCGATCAGTCGTTCCGGCGCCTTCCGGTCGATAGCCACCTGAAAATTAAGCCCCTTTCCCTGGGCACGGATACCGATCTGGGAGGTGACCCGGTCGAGGAGCTCGTGCAGGGAAAAGCCGATCCGCTCCAGGACCAGCCTGCCGGACTCGATCCAGGAATAGTCCAGAGTGTTGTTGATGAGTTCCAGGAGCGTCCGGGACGTGCTCTGGATTTGGGTCAGATACTCCCGTACCGACGGCGGCTGCTCGGTTTTCAAGGCCAGGTCACTGAGGCCGATGATGGCGTTCATCGGGGTCCGGACCTCCTGGCTCATGGTAACCATAAAGTCGCTCTTGGCCCGATTGGCCGACTCTGCCGCTTCCCTGGCCTTGGCCAGATCCGCCTCCATCAGCTTGCGG
>CAIOGM010000104.1 GCA_903857795.1 uncultured Geobacter sp. | reverse complement strand
GGACGAACAGATCCGGGAACTGGGGGAACTGGCGCGGATCATCACCGATTCCGGACAGATCTTCATCACCTCCATCTTCCGGCTGGATGACTTCGAGGCGGCAAAGCTGAAGCTGTTGAACAGACCATCCGAGATCCTGGTAGTGACTATCGACGAATCCCCGTTCACCTCGTTTCAGCCGGATGCCGCCATCACGGCAGCAGAGATTCCGGAAGCGGTGGATGCGGTGTGCGAACTGCTCCGGAAGCGTGAGATCATGCTGGATTTTTATCTGTAACCAATTACAAGGATCTTTTTATGCAATTCAAGATGCAGTTCGAGCGCCGCAGCGAAGAGGAGTACATCAAGGACCAGGGACTGGTCATTGATTATGATGAGATTGCCCGCAAGGGGAAGATGTCCAAGGAAGAGGCGCTGATCTCCAAGTGGTACGGCGTCTACCAGTCCCGCCAGCAGGGGAACCACATGGCGCGGATTGTGGTGCCCGGCGGCAGGATCACCTCGTCCCAGGCGCGCAAGATTGCCGAAGTCTCGGACACGTATGCCGAGGGTCTGCTCTCAATCACCACCCGCCAGGCCATCCAGCTCCATTTTCTGCAAGTCGGCGCCCTCCCCGACCTGATGCGGGACATCGCCCCCGAAGGTCTTTCAACCTTCCACGGCTGCGGCGACGTCACCCGGACCATCGCGGCCTGCCCTCTGGCGGAAACCTGCCGCTACCGGCGGATCAATGTCCTGCCCCACGCCATTGCCACCATGAAATACCTCACCTCCTGCCGGGACCTGGACAATCTGCCGCGCAAACTAAAGATCAACTTCTCCGGCTGTTCGGCCAACTGCGCCCAGCCGTATATGAACTGCATCGGCGTCACCGGCGTCACCCGGGACCATAACGGGACCCCGGAAAACGGGTTCCGGATCAGTATCGGCGGCGGCATGGGGTGGAAAGCCTACGTGGGCCAGGACCTCTTCGGCTTCGTACCTGAAGATGCCATCAAAGAGTACTGCCGGGCCATCGCCCTCCTCTACCGGGACCACGGCGACCGGTTCAACCGGACAACCTCCCGACTTAAAGTCGTGGTGGCTCGACTGGGTATCGAAAAGTGCCGGGAGATCGTTCTGGAGAACATGCGGACAGAGCAGCAGGAGTTCAGGAACAGTATCGCGGAACCGGTAACGGATATCGGTGTCCCCTTCCCGGCCCGACCGCTCACCGAGGAGGACCCGGTGGGGACCGACGGTGCAGTGACCGTGCGGATCATCGTCCCGAAAGGCGAACTTGGCTCCCCGGCATTACGGCGGATTGCCGAACTGTCGGAAATCTACGGTAATCAGAGGATCTATACCGACAACCGGCAGAACCTGTCGTTGCACGGTGTGGCGCCGGACCAGGTTGAGAAACTGAAGGCAGAGATCCAGAACTTGGGTTTTGTCACCGACGGCTTTTTCGGCCTCACCGACATGGTCACCTGCGTCGGCACCACCTACTGTCCCAAAGCGGTGACCACCACCAGGGTGCTCTTCGATCTCCTGACACCGCTCGTTGCCGCGGAAAAATATCGGCATATCCGTGACAAGGGGATTCTCAACATCACCGGCTGCCCCAACTCCTGCTCCCCCTACCGGATTGTTGATATCGGCTTCCGGGGGGAACGGATCAGGGAGGAATCAGGCTCGGTGGAAGGGTATGAAGTCCTGCTGGGGGGC
>CAIOGM010000103.1 GCA_903857795.1 uncultured Geobacter sp. | reverse complement strand
CTAGTTACCGGCTGGAATTCACCGGATAGCTCATCAAATGAAGAAGTTGAAGCCACAATTCGCCGAATACCGAGTCCATTTGATACGCTTCATTACGATATAGTGCGTCTTTGAACTACCCACTCGAAATAGCGACGGGCCTATTTTACTGCTGCAAGAGGGTGCGGATAAAGAAGATACACTCACCTCTATCTGTCGCGCCTCCAACCATTTCCTCAACCCGCTTAAATCCTGGGACCAGGCATCTCTTACTGATCCGATATTTCTGCAGACGACATTTTGTTCATCATGGTATCCGCTTCATTCTACGGTGGCCTGGGCAACGGGCTACTTGACCGCTCCAGTGTCGGGAGTCGCACAAAGGGACACCTTCACCAATGATGCCGCCTATACTCCGATCAACTGGGACACGGCGAGAAACTATTTTTATACGGCGTTGATCTCACCCACAACAGCAGACAGGGAGACCAATTTTGCCGGAACCTTCAAATCCCTTGGGCATGTGCTGCATCTGGTGCAGGATATGGGTGTGCCTCCACATGTCAGGGATGATTTCGCTGGTTCACATTTTTCATTTGTCGGAACTTCTTCGTGGAATCCGACCCAATGGGTAGCCAATCTGTTCGAATATTACGTCAAGAACAATCCGGCATCCATTTCTCTGCCCCCTATCTATCCGACCTTCACTGATGTGAAGCTGACCGACTTCTGGGATACCAATCAGTACACCGGAAACAATCCGTCGGGCGGCACAAATCAGGGGTTGGCCGAATATACCAATGCGAATTTTGTGAGCGACAGCACCATATTCAAGAAATTTCCCTATCCATCGAAGGAGACCAGCGTCCTGAAGGTGGATTATGACTACCCCGATCCATTTGTCCCGGGCAGCACCATAAAGAGGCAATATTACAAAAAAATTGCCGACGGCGAGACCAACGGGAGCACAGGCTATCGTGTGGCCGGTGTTGATTATCTCTGGCATTATCGACAGCTTGTTGGCGAACCTGGACGGTCGGATGCCGAGGCTGTGGTTCTTCCCCCCATGGATGACTTCGTCCATGCCGACTACGCCGGGCTCATTCTCCCTCGCGCTGTCGGCTACTCCGCCGCCCTGCTGGATTACTTCTTCCGCGGCAGTATCGAGCTGACCTTGCCGGTTCCGTCCAATGAACGCTTCAGTTTTATCCGCCTCATGGCCCGCAACAACAGCTCATCAGGTGAAGAGATGACTGATCCTGACGCGATCACGCTGGTGGTCCGGTACCGGATGATGAAGGAAGAGCCGACACAAGGCAAGCTCGTCAAGCTGGATGATGAATACCACTACATCGTCGCGCCACTCAAGAACAGCGTCGACAGGATCCCAAGAGGAACAACGGAGGATCCCCCGGTGGAGTTGCAATTTGACCTGTCGGCGTCACCTATCCCGCTCTGGGCGTACGATATGACCTTGCAGGTTGTCTTCAGGGGGCAACTGGGGAATGAGGCCGGTGCGGTCGCCGTCGGCATGGTCGGATTGCCGAGCCTGGAGGGGGATATCCAGGTGGCCCTTCCCGACAAGGGGATTTACGGGATCACGGCGCCGGATGGCTCTTTCAGTGAGTTTCGTCTCAAGGCCGCCAATCTGGTGTCCGGAGGCGCCGCCATGACCGACGGCGCAATTGAACTGGTTTTGTGGTACAAGCAGGCGGATCAGGACCCGTTACAGGGGGAACCGACCGGCAAGAGCCCGGCCGATCCGGAATTTTACTATCAGAGGGTACCGGTGGCCAACGGTGTCCGCGCTCTCCCCGGCGGCTCGTCAACGGAGCTCTTGTTTGACCTCTCCCAGAAACCGCTGCCGCTTTGGGCAACCGACCTGCGGCTCTATGTCGTCTACACCGGCCGAATCGGGGATAATTCCGGACAGATAGCCGTCGGATTCCGGGATATCGCCGAGCCGACCCCCATCGATATCATCAACAACATGGACCACGTCTGTGTGAACGGCAGCTACCTCCTGGCGGGAAGCCCGGAGGCGGTGGCCGCCGTGGGAACTGACCTCTCCGGCAGGCCCAAGCAGGATATCTATCCCCATCGGCTGAAAAACGTCTATCTCTCTTTCACCTCCACGCCGGCGTCTGCTCTCGGCTACAGCGCCAAGATTCCCGTTATCGAGCCGGGGCGCTATGGAAGACTCTTTGTCCTGACCGATTACAGCTACAACGTCAGCAGCAGTGAGACCGTTGAGAACGTCTACGGTCCTCTGCAGGATGTCTGGGGGATTGGCTTCGGGAGCCCGATATACTCAGAAGATGGGCTGCCGAACCAGACGGTCTACGAAAACGGCGAGTATGTGGACTATTATCCCTGGATGTATTCGGAGCGGGGAATCAAGAGTTGGTGGTACATTCACTACGAAAACCCGGTCTGGCCGGCCGGTTCAACCTGCGACTCCAGCGAGGCGCAGCCCGACCTGGCAGGGCCGGTCCCGGTGGAGATCCCGCGATAACAGCATCTAATAAAACGCTTCTTTCATCGGCGGCTGCGCTTCTTAACCTGCGCGGCCGCCGTCTTTTTATCGGGGAGGTTGGTTCAACCAGGGTGCGCCGAGTGATATACTTAAGCGGGGAAGGAGAGCGGGAAGGGGGTGACAATCATGAAAGCGACGAATCTGAAGAAGGCGCCGCGGCGCAAGCTGACGGCAATGACGGTGGTCAAGCGGGGGGCCATGCTCCGCCGGTCGGCCAACCGCAACGCCCATGTCATTACGCATCACGGCAAGGTGAGGGTGGGGCGCAAGGGGCGCAGCGGGTAAGAGGGAATATTACGGCTTAAACCAAAAAAGGCAGTTCGAATAACACGGAGCAACGGAGCAACCGAGAAGTCGAGGCGTCACTTCAAAAGAGTGTTTCTCTGAAAAAAGAGGCCTTGAAATGATTCTCTCAAAGTATTTCAGCCGGAATTCGCTCCGTTGCTCAGTTGCTCCGTGTTTCAAATGCTTTTCTCAGGTTATACGGCTACAGGATTTTGCGGAGGAACTGCCCGGTGTAGGAGCGGGTCACCCGGGCCACCTCTTCCGGAGTCCCGACGGCGATGATCTCTCCTCCCCGATTCCCCCCTTCAGGACCTAGATCGATGAGCCAGTCCGCAGTCTTGATCACGTCCAGGTTGTGCTCGATGATAACGATGGTGTTGCCGGCCTCCACCAGTTTCTGCAGCACCTCCAGGAGACGGGCGATGTCCGCGAAATGGAGACCGGTGGTCGGCTCGTCCAGGATGTAGATGGTCCGGCCGGTGGGGCGTTTGGAGAGTTCCTTGGCCAGCTTGACCCGCTGGGCCTCGCCACCAGAGAGAGTGGTGGCCGACTGTCCCAGCTTGATATACCCCAGCCCTACCTCATCCAGGGTCTTGAGCTTGTTCCTGATCCGGGGGATATGCTCCATGAAGCGGACCGCCTCGCTGACGGTCATGTCCAGCACCTGAGCGATGGATTTCCCCTTGTACAGCACCTCAAGGGTCTCCCGGTTGTAGCGCGCCCCCTTGCAGAGTTCACACTCCACGTAGACGTCCGGTAAGAAATGCATCTCGATCTTGATGATCCCGTCCCCGCTGCACGCCTCGCACCGTCCCCCCTTGACGTTGAATGAGTAGCGCCCCGGTTTGTACCCCCGGACCTTTGACTCGGGCAACTGGGCGAAGAGGTCGCGAATCTCGGTGAAGAGCCCGGTGTAGGTGGCCGGATTGCTCCGGGGGGTCCGGCCGATGGGGGACTGGTCCATGTTGATGACCTTGTCCAACTGCTCCGTGCCGAGGATCTCCCGCACGGCCCCGGCCTTCTCCCGGTTCCGGTAGAGCCGCTGGCCGAGAACCTTGTAGAGAGTATCCAGCACCAGGGTCGATTTCCCCGACCCGGAGACCCCGGTGACGCAGGTCATCACCCCCAGGGGGATCTCCACGGTGACATCCTTCAGGTTGTTTTCCGTGGCGCCGGTGATGGTGAGAGAGCGCTCCGCCTTTCGCCGGTGTTGGGGGACCGGGATGCTCAGTTCGCCGGAGAGGTATTTACCGGTGAGAGAGGCGGGGTTGGCCATCACCTCCGCCGGAGTTCCCTGGGCCACCACCTCGCCACCGTGAATCCCGGCGCCGGGCCCCATGTCGATGACATGATCCGCCTCCAGGATGGTCTCCTCGTCGTGTTCCACCACGAGCACCGTGTTCCCGATGTCGCGCATCCGCTTCAGCGTCTCCAGGAGCCGGGCGTTGTCCCGCTGATGGAGGCCGATGGACGGCTCATCCAGGATGTAGAGAACGCCCACCAGGGAGGAGCCGATCTGGGTGGCGAGCCGGATCCGCTGCCCCTCGCCGCCGGAGAGGGTGCCGGAGGTCCGGTCCAGGGAGAGGTAATCCAGCCCCACGTTGACCAGGAAGGTGAGCCGCTCCCGGATCTCCTTGAGAATCCGGCGGGCGATCTCCTCCTCCTTCTCAGTCAGAATGCCGGTTCGTTGTCCCCCATCCCCACCCTGTCCCTCCCCTTGAAGGGGAGGGGACGTTGTAGCTAAGCCCGTCAGGGGTTGCCTTGTGGCCAGTACAGCCTGT
>CAIOGM010000102.1 GCA_903857795.1 uncultured Geobacter sp. | reverse complement strand
CTGCTCTTCACGGACCAGCCGGGGGAGGTCCACCTCGGCGTAGTCGCTCAGGATAACCACCCGGGTGGTCACCGGGACGGTGCGGGTGACGCTGCTGCGCAGCTCGGTGGCGGCCCGCTCCCGGCGGCTCTGCAGGATGAGGAGTTCGTCCGCCAGGACGGGGGCGGCAGCAAGGAAGATGCCTATCAAAAGGATGAGTGCTCTCAAAATTTGAACCTCACGCCGCCTTCCAGCCAGCGGCCGGCGTTGGAGAATTGCCATGTTCCGTATTGCGCGCTGTTGAACAGGTTGTAGGCGCTCAGGAAGAGTTCAGGCGACAGCTCGTTGCCCGGAAGCAGTTTCTGGGTCAGGTGCAGGTTCCAGAGGAAATTCCGGTCTTCGGACATCTGCGCAGAGGATCCATTCCACCAGACGTAGTTGCCGTTCAAGATTCCATGGAGGCCCCATAGGGGATTGTCGTAGATGACCGCCAGCTTGATCAGGTCGCCGGGCATTCCCTGGACGCGGATGCGGCTCTCTTTGTCCCGCAGGTCGGTCATGGTGTAGCCGCAGTTCAGAGAAAAGCCATAGAGAGGAACCGTGCGGAGTTCGAGCTCAAAGCCCTGGCGAATCTGGGATGACGTGATCACCGCTCCGGTAATGCTGGGCATGTTCCAAGCGTCGTTGTAGAAGAGGGTCCCCTTGAGCCAGAGATACGGGACATCACCACTCTCTGCGCCGACCTGTACTGTCCACCCCTCCTGGGGCGGGAAATTAGTTTGTACGGCGAGAGCCCGGCTGTAGCCACGGGCAAAATAGGCGCGGAGGAGATTCTTCTCAGTCAGACGGTAGGTGGCGCCGAGGGTATAGCTGACCTCATTATGATCGGAATCGATGCGGTCATACCTGAGACCGGGGAGGATGGTCAACGCTCCGTAGCTGAACGTACCGTTGGAGTAAACGCCATAGCGATTGAACCCCTTATTGAACTGCTCTGCCGGATCCGCAATGACCGTTTCGGTCTGGCCCACCTGATTATGTTCGTATTCGAGGCCGGTCACCAGGTTGTACCGACTGTCGCCCCAGGTCAGCCGGGCGCTGCTCCCCCAGTCGGACTCCTTATCGAAATATCGCTTATACTCCGTCGGCGGTGAGATGTTTCCCAGCCGGTCATCCTGTTTAAGGTAGCCATAGTGTCCGATCACTTCAAGGTTGAGGCGTTCGGCCAGCGGATACTGGAAGGTGAGAACGGAGGAAAGCTTCTTCCAGTCAAAATTGTCATGCCAGTCATCGGGCCAGAGGACATTACGAACCTCTTCGTCGCCCATGCGCGAATTGGCGCTGCTGCCGGTGAGAGTCAGTCGTCCTTTGGTCGGGAGGTCATAGACGAACTTGCCGAAGATGTTGTTTTGGTTGATGCCGTTGTTCGGCAGGAGCCCATCGGAATGAATGAACCCACCTGAAAGGTAATAACCGAACCGGTCGATTGTTCCGGTGACCTCACCCCGCTGCTCGGTGGTGAAACGGTCGCCGAATGAAGAAAAGGTGGAGCCACTGAACGGTTTATCGCTGTTCGGGGACTTGGTAACGACGTTCACCACTCCACCCAGAGCCTGGCCCCAGGCAGCGGAGGCGCCCCCCTTGATGATCTCCACCCGCTCGATCTGCTGAACCGAGATCATTCCGAGATTTGCAGCGTTTTGCCCCTGCTCGTTCTGGCTGACTCCATCGATCAATACGAGGATGTGACCACCATTGGCGCCCTGGACGGAGAAGGAATCCAGAACTCCGGGAGTGCGTCCGGCCCGGTCGAACTGAATCCCGGGGACGGTGTTGAGCACCTCAGCCAGAGTGTGGGCATTCAGCTCCTCGATCTGTTTGGCAGTGATGACGGTGACGTTTTCGGCGATTTTTGAGATGGGCCGGGGGGAACGGGCGGTGGTGACAACCTGCTCCGCACCTGTTTCAAAGCCCAACGTCTTGAGATCGAGGCCCGGCTCTTCCACCTCATCACCCCATGCGGGAGCGGCCAGACAGAGGAGCAGCGGCAGCATCAATGGTAGTTTGCGTACAGTACGAAGAATCATCGGGCCTCGCACCTCAATCATTTAGGAAACTATTTTTAAAACTTTTCAGTTACGGCTGCGTCAAATCGAGCGACTTCTATATAAAGGACCGTTACTTCCGTCAATATTTAAAGCTGAATATGGGCATTATTTTTCATGAATGTGACTATGCGCAGTTCTGGAGCATCAGTGGCTTCGGTCGGTTAGCCCCCTGCCTCCTCTCCGGGACAGGGGGCGTTTTTTCCCTCCGCACCACATATCCTCACGTCACGCCGCCACGGTCCGCTCCTCTATACTCAGGGCCAACAAAAATACACTCGACGGAGACACTGCCATGAGCGCGGGAAGGTCCTGCCGGACGGTACGACTCCTCGCCGACAAAGCAGTTGAACTTCAATTTACGGAATCAATCTCAATCGCCGAATCCCGGGCATAGAGACCATACGAAGCGAAGTTGATGCTTGGCAAGCGGCCAGGAACAACCAAATTAAAAATATTGACTGACAGTTCACAACTGCCAGCGCGAAGCTACTCGTACACACTTGTCCCAGTCACCCCATACTTTTTGGCTGCGGGCTCCACGTTGTTCTCTGCTGCAAAACATAATCCCGGAACAAAATTTCATGACGGGTTTGGCGGGAGTGGCAGTATGAGCCGGGGAAGATGAGAATACGGGAGTTGAACCATATTGTGGAGAGAATAGAGGAGCGATAAGGAGAACGGTGGGCTCTCCGGCCGTTGCGCCCTGTGGTGAAAAGGGTTTTATTGCCCTCTTGACTATGGTATATTCACACGCTTATTGCGCGCGGCCTGCTTTTCGGCCAAAAAAACGCCGATCGGACTCAACGCCATACGGACAGAGGTTTGAATGCTTACCCAGACAAACAAGGTATCGGTCACCATAGAAGATGAGATGAAACGGTCCTACATGGACTATGCCATGTCGGTCATCATCGGGCGCGCCCTCCCCGACGTGCGGGACGGCTTCAAGCCGGTACACCGGCGCTGCCTCTACGCCATGTATGACATGGGGAACGACTGGAACAAGCCGTACAAGAAGTCGGCCCGCGTGGTTGGTGATGTCATCGGTAAGTACCATCCCCACGGCGATTCGGCGGTATACGACACCATCGTCCGGATGGCCCAGGACTTCTCCCTCCGTTACCCTATGGTTGACGGTCAAGGGAACTTCGGCTCCGTGGACGGCGACTCACCGGCGGCCATGCGGTACACCGAGATCCGGATGTCCCAGGTAGCTCATGAGATGCTGGTGGACTTGGAGAAGGAGACCGTGGAGATGGGGCCCAACTACGACGACTCCCTTCAGGAGCCGCTGGTCCTCCCCGCCAAGATTCCCAACCTCCTGGTTAACGGCTCCTCCGGCATTGCCGTGGGGATGGCTACCAACATCCCCCCCCACAACCTGACTGAAGTCATCACCGGAATCATCGCCTGTATCGGGAACCCGGACCTCACCTTCGAGGAACTCTTGGAGCTGATCCCTGGCCCCGACTTTCCCACCGCCGGCTTCATCTACGGCCGCGAAGGGATCATCTCCGCCTACCGCACCGGACGCGGCATCATCCAGATGCGGGCCCGGGCCCGGGTGGAGAAGCAGAAGAAGTCGGAACGGGAATCGATCATCATCACCGAGATCCCCTATCAGGTTAACAAGGCGCGGCTCATCGAGAAGATCGCCGAGCTGGTCCGGGAGAAGAAGATCGAGGGGATCTCCGACCTGCGGGACGAGTCCGACCGGGACGGGATGCGGATCGTCATCGAACTCAAGAAGGACGAGAATCCTCAGGTCATGCTGAACCAGCTCTACAAGCATACCCAGATGCAGTCTTCCTTCGGCATCATCATGCTGGCCATCGTCAACAACCGCCCCAAGGTGCTCACCCTGCGGGAGACCATCCGCCACTTCATCGACCACCGCCGGGAGATCATCACCCGCCGCACCATCTTCGAGCTGAAGAAGGCCGAGGCCCGGGCCCACATCCTGGAGGGACTCAAGATTGCCCTGGACTGGCTGGATGCGGTCATTGAGCTGATTCGCTCCTCCAAAAATCCGGCCGAGGCCAAGCTGGGGCTGATGGAGGGGCTCTTCAGCGACCCTGACTTCCTCAAACGGCTGGACCTGCCGCGACCGGATGGGTATGAGACTATGGTGCGGCTCAGCGACATCCAGGCCCAGGCGATCCTGGATATGCGGCTCCACCGGCTCACCGGGCTGGAGCGGGACAAGATCGTGGACGAATACGGCGAGGTTTTGCGGGTCATCGCCCGGCTCAAGGAGATCCTCGGCTCCGAGGCGGAAGTTCTCAAGATCATCATCACCGAACTGCAGGAAATCCGGGACAAGTTCGGCGACTCCCGCCGGACCGAGATCATCGCCCAGACCGCCGAGATCACCCTGGAGGACACCATCGTCGAGGAAGACATGGTGGTCAACATCACCCACACCGGCTACATCAAGCGGAGCGCCGTCTCCCTCTACCGGGCCCAGCGCCGAGGGGGAAAGGGGAAGACCGGCATCAAGACCCGTGACGAGGACTTCGTGGAGCACCTGTTCATCGCCTCCACCAAGGATTACATGCTCTTCTTCACCGACGCGGGGAAGGTCTACTGGCTTAAGGTCTATGAACTCCCCGAGGGGGGACGGGCTACCCGGGGGAAGGCCATCGTCAACCTCCTCAACCTCTCTCCCCAGGAGAAAATCTCGGCCATCCTTCCGGTCAGGGAGTTCTCCGACGACAAGTACATCATGATGGCAACTCGCCTGGGGGTGGTGAAGAAGACCAACCTCAAGGAGTACTCCAATGTCCGGGTCGGCGGGATCATGGCGGTCAATCTGGACGAGGGGGACAAGCTCATCGCCGTCTCCCTCACCGACGGGAAGCAGGACGTGCTCCTCGCCTCCCGCAACGGCAAGTCCATCCGCTTTCGCGAGGAGGAGGCCCGCCCCATGGGGCGCGTCACCCGCGGCGTCCGGGGGATGACCCTGGAGGGGGATGACGTGGTGATCGGCATGGAAATCGTCAACGACATGACCGGGTCCACCCTCTTCAGCGTCACCGAAAACGGTTTCGGCAAGCGGACCGAGCTGACTGAATACCGGCTCCAGTCCCGGGGAGGGAAGGGGGTCATCACCATCAAGACCTCCGACCGGAACGGCTGCGTGGTGGATATCAAACAGGTCACCGATGAAAACGACCTGATGCTCATCAGCGACCAGGGGAAGATCATCAGGATCTCCGTGGCGCAGTTCTCCGTCATCGGCCGCAACACCCAGGGGGTCAGGCTCATGGTGACCGAAGAGGGAGAGCGGCTCGTGGCCGTGGCCAAGCTGGCGGAGAAGGATGAGGTGGAAGAGTCGGTGGACGACGAGGAACTGGGGGAAGAGGTCGAGGCGGCTGAAGAGGAGTAACCGCCTGTACTTGTGAACCGGTTGAGGTTATAGCCTGATGACTAATCAGAAGATCGACAGCACACTCCAGGAGCGATACAGCATTCTGAACCTGCTGGAAAAGCTCAACCGCGACACCATCACCGTCGGCGAGATGGAGGATATCGGCCTGAAGCTTCAGAAGGCGGGGAAGCGGGCGCTGCCGCCGCTGGTCCGCAAGCTCTGGCGGGAGAAGAACGGCGACCTCATCTCCCGGTATGCCTACCTGCTGGACTTCTTCGACGATGGAGCGTGGCTGGATCAGCTGATCCGGATCACCCTGACCCGCACCGATCTGGAGGTGGACGGGAAGTCGGCCCTGCTGGCGGCCTTGGAGAACTACGGGATCGATGTCACCGCCCCCCCCTTCAGCCGGATTCTCGGCGAGGTGGGCGGACCGCTCAAGCTGACCCTCCCCCGGGTACTGGAGAAGGGGGAGCAAGGGTATGTCCTCTTTATGGAGGATTTCTGCGGTTACCCGGTGGAAATTCAGTGCAGTATCATCCGGGAACTGCCGGAGGTGGACGACCCGCGGATTTTCAGCATTTTCAGTATGCTCCTGGGATTCGACAATCCGGTGGTGGTCAGGGAGGCGTTGACGACCCTGGGGAAGAGCCGAAACCAGCTGAGCATCCCGCTGCTCCGCCGGTTCATCGCCAAGCAGGAGCCGGAGCTCGGCGCTGTCGCACAGCGGAGTCTCAGGCGGCTCGGTTTTCTCGGATTCGACATCACCGCCGCCACGGTCGACCCCTATCACGACTCCTTCCATGGCGCCTACGTGACCCCCTTTGACGGCGCCGGTAACCGGTCGCTCTGGATCTGCCGGGAGCGTCGGGAGGAGCCGCTCATCGACCTCCTCTTCCTCCAGCTCCATGAAGGGCAGGGAATCCTGGACGCTATCAGCTACGGCGCCTTGGGGGTGACCGAATATGACGCGCTGCTTCAGGAGATCGGCGAGGAGGAGCGGCTCTTCACGGTGACCCCAGAGTATGCCCTCGGCCTGCTGCGCGACGCCCTCTTCCTGAGCCGAGAGCAGGAGCTGGAACTCCCCCCCGAGTTTTTCGTCCGGAGCGCCCTGTTCGGCGACCGGGAGATGAGCCCCCTGCTCCGGATTCCTGACTTCGACGAGTACGACCTGGAGCGGGTGGCGACTACTCCCAGGCGGCTCACCGAGAGCGCCCTGTTACTGGATGAGCCGTTCTTCTGTGACTGGTTCCTGGCGACCCCGGCGGTGTACGATCTGGCCGAGGAGTGGGGAAAGATGGCGGTTCCCGCGTGCGCTGGGCACGAGCGGGAGCATGCGGCCCTGTTCAGGGGGCTCATGGAACGATTCTGCCGGGAGATCATCACCCCCGACCTGGAGCAGATCACCCGGCGACTCTTCCTGACGGCCGACCTGATGCAGGAGTGCGGGATAGAAAAGGAGCAGGTAGAGCGGACCTTGGCGGTAGCTCTCAGCGTCTCCGGCTCCCGACTCCCTGCCCATGCCCACCCTTTCCTGAGGAGGCTGGCCTTGGAGAGTCTGGAGGCCGCTCGGGAGGCCCTGGCCGAGGGGTACGATCTGCGGACCGACCCGTATCTGGATGATTTCGAGGAGTAACCTCCTCGAGCAGTAACACCCTGGAGCTATCATGACCGAACGTATCGGAGTCATCGGGGCCGGAAGCTGGGGTACGACCCTGGCCGACCTCCTCGCCCGGAAGGGGTACCGCGTCACCCTCTGGTGTTTTGAACCGGAGTTGGTGGCCGAGCTCCGTGACTCGGGGATCAACTCCCGCTTCCTCCCCGAGATTCCTCTCTCCCCCCGGCTTAGCGCCACGAACTCTCTGGCCGAAGCGGTGGCTGACGCTCGGCTTGTCCTCTTCGCCTCCCCCACCCAGGTCATGCGGACGGTCCTCAATCAGCTTCTGCCGCTGCTCCCCCAGGGGATTCCGCTGGTAAGCGCCTCCAAGGGGATCGAGCTGGGAACCCTGCTCACCATGTCCCAGCTCTTCAGGGAGCTCCTCCCCGTCTCCCGGCGCCGGGAGATTGCGGTGCTGTCAGGGCCGAGCTTTGCCCGGGAGGTGGCCCGGCAGATGCCGACTGCGGTGACGGTGGCGGCCGAGGATGAGGGGATCGCCCGGCAGGTCCAGAAGTTCTTCTCCACGGACTATTTCCGGGTTTACACGAACAGTGACCTGGTGGGGGTGGAGCTGGGAGGGGCCATCAAGAACGTCATCGCCCTGGCCGCCGGCATCTCCGATGGCCTCGGCTTCGGCCACAACACCAGGGCGGCCCTCATCACCCGGGGGCTTGCCGAGATGAGCCGCCTGGGACGGGCAGTGGGGGCCGATCCCGGCACCTTCGCCGGCCTGGCTGGGATGGGTGACCTGGTCCTCACCTGCACCGGCGACCTCTCCCGGAACCGGACCGTGGGGGTCAGGATCGGCCGGGGGGAGAGCCTCGAAGGGATTCTGGCCTCCATGACCATGGTGGCCGAAGGGGTGAAGACCACCGAGTCGGCCTGGATGCTGGCCCAACGGCATGGTGTGGAGATGCCGATCATCGAGCAGGTCTATCGGATTATCCATGAAGGACGGCCCGCCCGGCAGGCGGTCATCGAGCTCATGACCCGGAATCCCAGGGCCGAAGGGATCTGAGCAGGGGGCGCCTGTGAAATTCCGGCCAAGCATCAGAGTCAGGCTCTTTGCGGTGTTTCTCTGCATCCTGCTCCTCTCCTGTGCCGTACTCTTCCACCGGACTATTCAGAATCTGGATGCCTCCCTTGAGGAGCTCATTGAGACCGAGCTGGAATCCGACCTCCGCCTTGCCTGGCTGGAGTATTCGTCTCTCTTCGACCAGCTTCGCTCCTCCCTCCTGCGCCCCTCCACCTCTCCCCGGTTGGCCACACTCCTCCAGCGCCGTGACATCAAGGGGTTGACCGACTTTGCCCGCCGCTCCCGAGCGGAGCTGAAGAGGGTGGATCTCCTCTTTATCGTGGATAGGAGCGGGCGGATTCTGGCAGTGGCTGGGGGGGATCTTCAAGGGGAGGAGCCCGGCCTCGCGAACCTGGTGGCGCGCGCGTTACAGGAGAAACTGCCGGTGAGCGCCACCGAGGCGCTCTCACCGGAGCTGCTGCGCACCGGCGGGATGAGCCTCACTGCGTCGACCCGGCCAGAGAAGAAACTGCTGTTTCAGGCCATCGTCATGCCGGTGAGTGGTGACCGCGGAGCGTGCATCGGCGGCGTGGTCGCCGCTGCAGTGGTGACCCGGGAGCTCCTGCAACCACTTCGGCTCCGGAGGATCCTCGGCTCCGAGGTGGAGATCAGCATCACCCGGAGGGGTGAGCGGATCGTCGGAACGGGCAGGGAGAGGCGGCCGGTGGCAATCTCCCCGGAGATCCTGAAGAAGCTGGACGAGGGGCTCTCCTACCGGGGGCGTGCGACCATGGGGAAAGAGATGTATCTGACGGCGTTCCACCCCCTGGCCGATGGTTCCGGACGGACCGTCGGCTCCCTCTCGGTGGCCTTCCCCCTGGAGTCGTACGGTCGAATCCGGGACGGGCAGCTCCGGAGCACGGGGTTTGCCGCCGCTGTCGGCCTCCTCCTCTCCTTCAGCGCTTCCTGGATCGCAGCCCGACAGTTGACCCGCCCCCTGAGAGCCTTGGCCCGAAGCGCCATGAAGGTCCGGGGGGGGGATCTGAGCCAGCAGGTCGTGGAATGTTCGGGCGGGGAGCTGGGAGAGCTGGAAGCGGCGTTCAACGCCATGACGGAGGCCCTCCGGCAGCGAGACGAGACCATCAGGAAACAGAACGAGCAGCTCGTAGGGCTCAACCGGGAGTTGGAGGAGCGGGTAACCCTGCGGACCTCGGATCTGCAGCGGGAAAAGTCGCGGCTGGAGACCATCCTGACGAGCATGACGGAAGGGGTGATAGTAGTGGACGGGGAGAGCCGCGTACTGCTCCTCAACCCGTCGGGCCAGAGGCAGTTCCAGACCATCCCCTCCCGGATCATCGGCCGCCCCCTGGAGGAGCTCTGCCAGAGCGAGAGCTTTTCCCTGCTGGTCAACTCTCTCAGGAGCGGAGCGGGAGCTCCTTGGGAGCTCTCCGAGGAGCGGGTCCGGGCCTGCGGCAAGGAACTCCTCTTCAAGGTCTCCCCCCTGCGTGATCCTTCCGGCGACTATTGCGGGCTGCTCCTTACCGTGCGGGATATCACCGCCGAGCTGGAGATGGAACGGATGAAGGGGGAGTTCTATGAGGCGGTCTCTCATGAATTTAAGACGCCGCTCACCTCCATGAAGGGGGCACTGGAACTCCTTCGGGGAGAGCAGGGGGGCAGCGACGGCCGGGAACAGTCGCTTCTGAACATCTGTCTGCGCAGCACCGAACGGCTCATCGGCCTCACCGGAGAGAGCCTGAAGATCGCCCGGTTCGGCCCCGGAAAGCTCCGCTTCATCCTGGAACCGGTGCGCCTGGATCAGGTAATCGAAGGCGCCCTCGAAGAGGTGGGAGAGACGATCCGGAGCCGCGGCGTCGAGATCGTCCATCGGCTGGATCCGGCGCTGACCACGGTGTTCGGAGAGCGACTCCGGCTGGTCAAGGTCTTTGCGAACCTCCTCTCCAATGCCATCGGCGTCTCGCCGGTGGGGGGGACGGTGGAGATCTCCTCCGCCAGGAAGGGGAACTATCTCCAGCTCTCCATTGCCGATCATGGCGTCGGTGAAAACCAGGCCGGCGCTCTTTCCGGCAGGGGGGAGGGAGTAGGGAGCAAACTCGGGCTCTCCCTCTGTCGGGAGATCATCCAGGAGCATCACGGCAGGATCGAGTATCTGGTGGGGGAAGATGGCGGTACGCTGGTCAGGGTCACCCTGCCGCTTGGAGAGGAGTCACAGGATGTCTGATAGAATTCTAATCGTGGATGACGAAGCGGATATAGCGCTGATCCTCAAGCTGCATCTGGAAGACGCAGGGTATGTGACCATGCGGGCCCGTGACGGTATCGAAGCGCAGGAGCTCCTGAGCGCTGCCGCTTACGACCTGATGCTCCTGGATATCAGGATGCCCCGGATGGACGGCATGGAGCTCCTTAAGCAGGCCACCGGCCTCTATCCCCGTCTGCCGATCATCATGATGACCGCCCACGGCAGCGAACCGATCGCCGTGGAAGCGATGAAGCTGGGGGCCGCCGACTACGTGGGGAAACCGTTCAACAGCGAGGAGCTCTTGAAGAGCGTCCAGCAGGCGCTCAAGGTGGCCAGGATTCAGCAGGAAAACCTGCGGCTCCAGCAGGAGATAGAGGACGAGCGGAAGAAGAGTGAGGCGATCCTCCAGGGGATGGCCGACCTCCTGGTGGCGGTGGACCGGGAGGGGCGGGTGATCACCCTCAACCGGCGGGGGGTGGAGCTGTTGGGTGTCTCCCGCGAGGAGGCCCGGGGGATGCCGCTGCAGGAGCTGTTCCGGACGGACATCCCGGTTGAGCAGCTCCCCAGCATGGTGGTCCTCGCCAGCGGTAAACCGTGCCTCGATGTCCCCTATCTCCTTCACTCGATGCAGGGGGACATCCCCATGCTCTCCAGCGGCGCCGTACTCTACGGCAGCGACGGTGAGATCGCAGGCAGCGTCGCCATTGCCCGCGATGTCTCGGCCCAGAAGGCGCTGGAGCAGGAGAAAGAGGATTTTGTCAGTATGCTCTCCCACGACCTCAAGTCGCCCATCACCGCGGTCGTTGGCTCCATCGATCTGGTGCGGGAGGGGAGGCTCGGGCCGGTCAACGCCGAACAGAAGGAGTTTTTGGAGTCAGCCATTGAGAGCTGCGACGAGATGGTGGAGATGATCGATAACCTGCTGGATGTCCACAAACTGGAGGCGGGGAAGCTGACTCTCACCTTCCGCGCCGAAGAGACCCAGGCGCTTATCACCAAGGGAGTCGCCCGGTTCCGTTCCCTGGCGCGCAAGGCTCAGCTCTCCCTCACGACCTCGTTTTCGCCGGAGCTTCCCAGCGTGATGGTGGATCGCGCCAAATTCCTCCGGCTCCTGGGGAACATGATCTCCAACGCCCTAAAGTTCACCAATGAAGGGGGGCGGATCGAGGTACTGGCCGAGGTCGTCCCCCTGGAGCGGGTCCGGGAGCGGATTCCCCCCCTCCTCTACCCACCGGCCGCAGTTCCGGCCGGCGGCAACTACCTGATGATGACGGTGCGCGACAGCGGGATCGGCATCCCCGAAGGCTCCCGGATCATTATCTTCGACCGGTTCGTCCAGGCCCAGTACCGTCGCCGGACTCGTATCGGAGGGAGCGGACTCGGTCTCGCCTTCTGCCGCAAGATGATGGACGCCCATCACGGTTTCATCTGGGTGGAGAGTGAGCTCAACAAGGGGAGCAGCTTCATCACCCTCCTGCCGCTCCCCCCCGGGCAGCCGGTCACGGGGTAGCGATGTCCCCGGCGCTCATCATCCAGGGGCTCACCAAACGGTACGGGAGCCTGACGGCGGTGGACCGGTTTTCCCTGGAGCTCCGACAGGGGACCGTGTTCGGCCTCCTGGGACCAAACGGCGCCGGCAAGACCACCCTCATCAAGATGCTGACCACCCTCATGCGCCCCACCAGTGGGGACGCCTTCATTCAGGGGGAGAGCATCGTCACCGCCGGGAAGAGAGTCCGGGCGCTCATCGGGGTGGTTCCCCAGGAGAACAACCTGGACCGCTACCTGACGGCCCAGGAAAACCTGGTGCTCCATGCCCGGCTGCACGGCATGGCCCCCCGGGACTACCTCCCCCGCATCGACCGGTTCCTGGAACTGACCGGGCTCTCCTCCCGGCGCAACGACTTCCCCGATACCTTCTCCGGAGGGATGCAGCGGCGCCTGGTGGTGGTCCGGGCCCTGATTCATCTCCCCCGGCTCCTTTTCCTCGACGAGCCGACCACCGGACTCGACCCCCAATCCCGCCGGGCGCTCTGGGAGCAGCTCCGGACGCTCCGGAGCGAGATGACCATCTTTCTCACCACCCACTACATGGACGAGGCCGACTCACTCTGCGACCGGATCGTGATCATGGATCATGGCGCCTCCCTGGTGGACGGGAGCGCCCAGGAGTTGAAGGAACGGTACGCTCACGCCCACATCTATGAACTGGAGCTGCGGCGGGACGGAGACCGGTACGAAGAGCTCTTTCAACTGCTTCCCCAGGTGACCTCTCTGGAGCGGGAGCGGGACTCCTTCCGGATCGTTCTCCGGGACGAAGAGTCGCTGAAGCCACTCATGGACAGCATCCAGAGCGGCGACATCCGGAGGATCTGCCTCGTGGAACCGTCCCTGGAGGAGGTCTTCCTGGATCTCACGGGAAAAATGGTGAGGGAATGATACTGCGGGGAGCACTCTCCATCTTCGGCCGGGATCTCATCGTGCTGCGACGGAGTCTCTTCTCCGAACTCCTCAGCGTGGTGGCGTCGCCTCTGACCCTCTACCTGGCCTTCGGCGTCGGGCTCAAGGGGTATATCTCACAGGTTGAGGGGGTTCCCTACGGCGTCTTCATCGCCCCGGGGCTCATCTCCATGACCGCGGTGCTGGCGGCCTTCGAGGAGAGCGCCTGGAGCATGTGGTTCCACCGCCGAGTCCAGAAGACCATCGAGGAGTACCGGGTCAGCCCCATCACCGTCTACGACATCGTCATCGGCAAGCTGATCTCCGGCTTCGCCCAGGGGGCGATCAAGGGGGTGGCGGTGGCCCTGGTCATCTTCGTCCTCACCCCGTTCAGCTTTCCCCTGCGGAATCTGGGACTCTACCTCCTCTTCATCTCCCTGGGGGCAATGATCTTCTCCTGTCTCGGCACCATCTGCGGCACGGTCATCGACAAGCCGGAAAATATCGGCCGGATTCAGGCGGTGGTCATCATGCCGCTCATCTTCATGTCCGGGATTTTCTTCCCCCTCTCCTCCTACCCTCCCTCCGTCCTCCCCATCATCAGCCTTCTCCCCACCACGGCTCTCTTCGAGGGGGCCCGCAGCGCGCTCCTCACCGGCAGCTGCGGCCCGCTTCACCTGGCGATCCTCCTGGTGACTGCGGTGATCTTCTTCATCCTGGCGGTGGTGGTCTTCGATCGGAAGATCGAAGAGTGATAACCATTTTCGTCTCAACCAGTGCAGGAGAACATCGACCATGCTGACCATGCAGGATATCAAGGGCCATTACAATTTCACGGAGGAGGATGCGGCGCTGTTGAAGTCTCTTCGCCCCCTGGCAGAGGCACATAAGGAGAGGTTGACCAGCATTTTCTACGACTTTCTCCTGGGGATTCCGGAGACAGCCAATCTTCTGAGGGACGATCAACTGTTGCGGCGGCAGAAGGAGGTCCATCAGGAGTGGTTCATGGGGCTCTTTTCCGGTATCTATGACAACAGCTACCACCACACCCTGCAAAGAATCGGACGCTCCCATGTGCGCACCGGGCTGAACGCCCACTTTGTGAATGCGGCCATGAATGTGGTCCGCCGCT
This sequence comes from uncultured Geobacter sp., assembly GCA_903857795.1. GTDB lineage: Bacteria > Desulfobacterota > Desulfuromonadia > Geobacterales > CAIOGM01 > CAIOGM01. The sequence goes on along the minus strand of CAIOGM010000102.1, from coordinate 1,099 downwards.
TCCTCGTGGAACTGTTACAGGAAAATATTACAGTGGCGGGCGAGCGGCGAGCGTATCGTAACGCGGTGGAGCTCATCGTCGATATCAATCTGGATATCATAAGCGCCTCATACCAGGAGGAAGAGTTGCAGAAGGTCTTCCTGTCGCACAAAATCGAGTCCCAGCTGATCCATGTGGCGGAGCGTTTTACCTACGGCCTCAACCTGATCCTGGTAATCGCCCTGGCCGGTGTTTCCCTGGGGGTGGTGGGGCTTTTCGTCTGGGATATCTGCCATGTATTCCTGGGGGATGCGGAAAAAGGGATATTGGGGGCGCTGGGGACACTGCTCATAATCTGGATGATGATCGAGCTGATGGACAACGAAATCAAGACACTGAAGGGGGGGAAGTTCAATATCCTCGTTTTTATCGGTGTGATCATCGTCGCCCTGATCCGGGAAATTCTCATCTCGACCCTGCGACACGATGAATTGAACACCCAAATTTTTCTGGCGGGAACTCTCCTGATTCTCGGCATCGTCTACTATCTGGTGGCCAAGAGTCAGTCGGAATTGCCCCATTGAACTCCCGAGCCGGAGGCTTTATCGCCGGTTAAAGACCAAAACTTCGGCATGCCGAAGTTTTGGATTAACTTACCGAATATATTAAATAAAATGGCAAAAAAACGTGTCGGAAAAGGGCCTTTTTCGACACGTTTTTCCCCGCGTGTCTCTTCCCTGTCAGGGCAACTGTTTCACCCTCCGCTTAATAAGCTCGGTCAGATCGCCCGAACCCACATGGACCGGATCAGCGGCATGCGTAATCCGGACAGTTATTCCCGCTGACGCTGTAACCATCTAAAAACGTGATTGTTTTGAAATCTCGCTTCTTAATAAAATTCCAAGAAAAGCTGCGACATTGATTTGTCCCGTATGAATCACAGTCGTAAGTTTCAGAGGCTAGGCAAAACGTAACTTTTTAATATTATTAGTAAAAACAGCTTATGGTGGCGATTTTTTACTTGACACCGGGCCTATAGGGTGGCGGCATTTTCTCGTTGACTCATTTTAATCTACGAGGTAATGAGAATGCCCAAAGCACGACTTGTCCCGCCCCGGCT
>CAIOGM010000101.1 GCA_903857795.1 uncultured Geobacter sp. | reverse complement strand
GTTCATCGATGAAGAGGATGATCGCCCCTTCAGACTTGGTGACCTCCTTCACCACCCCCTTGAGCCGGTCCTCGAACTCCCCGCGATACTTGGCCCCGGCGATGAGCGCCCCCATGTCCAGAGAGACCAGCCGCTTGTTCTTGAGCGACTCGGGGACATCGCCGGAGATGATCCGCTGGGCAAGCCCCTCCACGATGGCGGTCTTCCCCACCCCCGGCTCGCCGATGAGGACCGGATTATTCTTGGTCCGGCGGGAGAGGACCTGGATCACCCGCCGGATCTCATCATCGCGGCCGATGACCGGATCCAGCTTCCCCTTCCGGGCCAGGTCGGTGAGGTCACGGGCGTACTTGGCCAGGGCCTGGTACTTCTCCTCTGGATTCTGGTCCGTCACCCGCTCGTCCCCCCGCAGCTCCTGAAGCGCCTTGAGCACGGCGTCGCGGCTGACCCCCTGATCGGCGAGAATCTTCCCCGCCCCGGTCCCCTTGACCTCGATGAGCGCCAGAAGGAGATGCTCGGTGGAGACGAACTGATCCTTGAGGAGGTCCGCCTCCTTGAGCCCCCCCTCCAGCACCCGGTAGAGGGGCTGTGAGAGGGTGAGCTGGGCCGCCCCGGAGACCTGGGGGAGCCGCTTGAGCGCCGTCTCCAGGGAGCTCCGGACGCTCCCGGGGGTGGCGCCGATCTTCTGCAGGACGGGGGAGACGAGCCCCCCCTCCTGCTCCAGCAGCGCCAGAAGGAGATGTTCCGGTTCCACCGCGCCGTTTCCCCGGCGGGAGGCGTCCTGCTGGGCCGCGGAGAGCGCTTCCTGGGTCTTGATGGTCATCTTGTCGGGGCTGATCATGGGCTGCTCCTTTGGTTGTTTCTGAATATGAATATAGGAATGGAGAGAGATGGTGTCAAGGTGCGCGGCGTCCGGAGCCACGTCAATCATCCTCCGGGATAAATCCTGTTGACTTGCCTGTAGCGCTGTGATATTCGACTCGGTCATGAATGTGACGGGACGGACCATCAGAGGTGCAACGATTCGAGCTACCACCGCAGCGGCCAATGCCGCATGCCTCCCCTTCTGCCTTGTGTAAGCCGCGCTGAAAAGCCGCAATTACCGATCACAGAGGCCATGGGGAGATCCCCATGGCTTTTTTGGTTTGCGTGCAGAGCCGGGCAAACAGATTACACCGCAACAGCTAAAATGAGAGCACCGTATGCTCAAGCGTAACATAATGGGGATGCTCGACTTCATCATTGACAAGGTGCGACCGTATCCTTCGGGAGACAGAGATCCCTTCGCGGCGGAGCTCAAGGCGGCGTTTCATGACATTCCCGTGGAGAGTGTCGCAACAGCATCACTCTCCGACGAGGCGTGGTCACGCAACGCAAACCGACTCAGAGAACTCGTGTTGAGCCGCGAACCGAGGGAGTTTTTGCAATGGGACGTGATTGCCGCCACAATGTTCATCTCCAATGCCCGTTTTGTCTCCCATGAACTGAACTACCTCAGGCAGCAGCCTGCCTGGCGCGGACTGTATAAGTCGGCGATCAGGGAGTCCGCCTCTGGCCGTCCGATTCCCTATCTTTTCCACCCTGCCAGCAGCGGGAATCTGATACATCACGCTTATCATGCGGCCCTGTTCCAGGAACAGTCCGGGGTCAACATACAAGATATCGATCTGGTATTGGAATTCGGCGGCGGCTATGGCAGCATGTGCCGCCTGTTTCACAACCTCGGATTCAACGGCCGGTACCTCCTGTTCGACCTGCCGGCATTCAGCGCACTGCAACGGTATTATCTCAGGAGCATCGGGCTGGATGTTGCGTCGGAGAGCGATGGTGCCGAGTCGCTGCACGGAGTGTTCTGCATCTCTGATATTAACCAGTTGCAATCGCTGCTTTCAGTAACCAGCAGTTCAGGCCCTGCGCTCTTTCTCTCCACATGGGCTCTGAGCGAATCACCGCTCAAGACGAGAGAACAGGTGACGGGGCTGTTGTCAGGATTCCGGCTGTTCCTCATCGCGTATCAGGAGAGCTTCAGAGAGTTGGATAACATGGAATATTTCGACGCATGGAAGAGGGGCAGGCAGGATATCGCCTGGCATGACCGGCGGATCGAACATATTCCCGGGAATAATTATCTGTTTGGTACAGCTGTCAGTTGATCCGTCCGGTTCCTGGGAATAATTATCTGTTTGGTAAAGCTGTCAGTTGATTCCGTCCGGATGAACCGGTCCGGCAAGGGCTATTCTGCATAAGGGAGTGCATCATGAGAAACGATATCGTAGTTCCGGGAGCCGGAGAGCTTACCTATGAGATCCGCAACATCGTCAACGTGGCGGAAAAGCTCCAGAAACATGGGGTGAAGATCAACTGGGAGAACATCGGCGATCCCATCGTCAAGGGGGAGCAGATCCCCACCTGGATGAAGGAGATCGTGGCCCATGAGGTAATGCAGAACGACAGTTGGGGATACTGCCATACCCGGGGGGTCCTGGCCACCCGTGAATTCATCTGCGGCCAGACCAATAACCGTGGGGGGGCGCAGATCACTCCCGACGACATCATCTTCTTCAACGGTCTCGGCGACGCCATCGCCAAGCTCTACGGCGGACTCCACCCCGAGTCACGGGTCATCATGCCTTCCCCCTCCTATACCACCCACACCCTGGGTGAGGCCCGGCATATCCACGCCGTGCCGGTCCATTACCGCCTCAACCCCGAGGATGGCTGGGCCCCCGACCTGGACGACCTGGAAAACCATATCCGGTACAATCAGAATGTCTCGGGGATCATGCTCATCAATCCGGACAACCCCACCGGGATGGTCTATCCCAGAGAAACCCTGGAGAAGATCGTCGCCATCGCCCGCAAATACGACCTCTTCATCATCGCCGACGAGGTCTACATCAACATCGTCTATAACGGCCAGGCGACGGTTCCCCTCTCCGACGTCATCGGCGACGTCCCGGCCATCTCCCTCAAGGGGATCTCCAAGGAGTTCCCCTGGCCCGGCTCCCGCTGCGGCTGGATTGAGGTCTACAATTCCGGTAAGGATCCAAACTTCGACAAATACATCACCTCGATCCTGACCCTGAAGATGAACGAAGTCTGCTCCACCACCCTCCCCCAGCGCTGCATCCCGGCCATCATGGGGCACCCGAACTACCCGAACTACCTGGCGGAGCGCTCCGCCTGCTACGAGAAGATGAGCGGCATCACCTACGACTTCCTCCGCCAACTCCCCGGCTTGATGGTCAACCGGACCAACGGCGCCTTCTATATGGCCGTGGCCTTCCAGGAGGGGTTCCTGACCCACCGGCAGTCGCTCTCCATCGCCAACCCGGAGATCCGGGAGCTGGTGGAAACGCTGGTCAACGCCCCCGGCGTCTCGCCGGACAAGCGGTTCGTCTACTACATCCTCGCCACCACCGGGATCTGCATCGTCCCCCTCTCCTCCTTCTCCACGCCGCTCCAGGGGTTCAGGGTCACCCTCCTGGAGAAAGACGAGCAGGAGTGCCGGCGGATTTACCGGACCCTGGCGGAAAAGATCGGAGAGTACCTCCGCTCCTGACCGTAAAGAAGGAGAACGATCATGAACATCCTGAAGACGACTCTCCTCATGGGGCTACTGACGCTGCTGCTGGTCCTGGCCGGCGGCGCCATCGGCGGCAGAAATGGCATGACCATGGCCCTCCTCATGGCCGGGGTGATGAATTTTGTCTCCTACTGGTTTTCCGACAAGATCGTTCTGGCCATGTACGGCGCCCGGGAGGTCTCCGAGGCGCACTCCCCCCAGCTCTACGGCATGGTCCGACAACTGGCGCTCCAGGCGGGGCTCCCCATGCCGAAGGTCTACCTCATGGAATCGGAGAGCCCCAACGCCTTTGCCACGGGACGCAGCCCCGAGCATGCCGCCGTGGCCGCCACTACCGGCATCATGAGGATCCTGACCCGTGAAGAGCTCATGGGGGTCATGGCCCATGAGCTGACCCACGTGCGCAACCGGGACATCCTCATCGGCTCCATTGCCGCCACCATCGCCGGGGCGATCACCTACCTGGCCCATATGGCCCAGTGGGCCGCCCTCTTCGGCGGCGGCAGGGATCGGGATGAAGAGGGAGGAGGAGGGATGTTCGGCCTGATCGTCATGGTCGTCGTCGCCCCGCTGGCCGCCATGCTGATCCAGATGGCCATATCGCGATCGCGAGAGTACGCCGCCGACAAGGGGGGAGCCGAGATCTCAGGCAACCCTCTCTATCTGGCCAACGCCCTGAAAAAGCTGGAGATGGCCAATCGGCAGATTCCCATGGCAGGCGCCAACGAGGCGACCGCTCACATGTTCATCGTCTCCCCTCTCACCGGCAGCGGTTTCACGGCCCTCTTCTCCACCCACCCCCCCATGGCGGAGCGGGTCAGACGGCTGGAGAGCATGGCCTACGGACCGAGAGGATGAACCGGATTCCTGGCTACCGGCGGTTCCTGAGCCTTCGCTCCCTCTTCTGTCTTATCGCTGCCCTTCTCTCCGGTTGCGGCAACTATGCCCTCATCAGACCGTTGAACGGCAACATGCGGCAGTCGGAGGAGCTGCAGTGGAGACGTGAACTGGAACCGAGGCTCCCCTGCAACAGGATAGAGGAGCTGGTAGTCAAGGCGGCGATCAATCGTCGGAGCATGGTGGAGAAGGATCTGCTGGTCGCCTACGTCTCAGATGACAAGATAGATGCCCTCGTTGTCACCGTCGAGGAGAATGAGGAGCGTGAGGAGCATGAGCGGAGCGACTGCTTTGCCACGAAGAAAATTGTACGGTACCTGGTCGCATCCGGTCGAATCCATGCCGTACAGGGGCCCTGTCTGGAACCGTTCCCGGACGTTTCATTTGAACGTTCGGTCATGTCCACTGCAGTAAAGGCTGCGGCGGAGGGAGGGATGACCGTGGTGCTGCTCAGGGAGTGGACCCAGCCCGTGGCGCTCAAAGGGGTCGTATACGGTGGGTGTGTCACCGAAGTGACCGCCTTCGTCGCCGGCAACAACGGCCCCGGAGATCGTCTCTGTTCAAAAAGAGTCAATATCTGCAAGCCGGAGTAGCCCCCTCGATTGCAGACAGGGTAAACTCTTGCTCCCGTACTCATTCCAATCCTCCCACACATGGAGCCTGCATGCCATCAGCCAATCCCCGCCACGCCGCAGCCTCCCTCCTCCTTCAGGTCGAACAGAAACGGGGCTTTGCCGACCTCCTCATCGACAGGGAGCTGAACGCCGGAGCACTCTGCGGCCCCGACCGGGGGCTCTTTACCGAGCTGGTCTATGGAGTCCTCCGCCGCCAGGGAACCCTCGACCTGATCATCGGGCAGTTTTCCACACAGCCGCCGGAGAAGCTGGAGTCGCTCGTCCGGATTCTCCTGCGCACCGGGCTCTATCAGCTCTTTTTTCTGGAGCGGATCCCCGCATCGGCGGCGGTCAACGAAACCGTCAACCTGGCCCAGGCGATGATCCCCCGGGCAAAGGGGTTCATCAACGCCGTGCTCCGTTCCGCAGAGCGGGGACGGGATACGATCGTCTACCCGGACCGGGAGCTGGACCCTGCCGGCTTTTTGGCTGCCCGCTACTCCCATCCCCGCTGGCTGGCTGAGCAGTGGCTGGCGCAGTTAGGCCCCACTGAGGCCGAGCTGCTGGCGGCTGCCATGGCGGAGCAGCCGCCCCTCACGGCCCGGGTCAACACCCTGAAGCTGACCCGTGGGGAGCTGGCAGACCGGTTCGCAACCGCAGGGATAACCGCAACTCCCTGCCGCTACTCCCCGTTGGGGCTCAGAATCCATGGAGGGGGGACGGTGGAGCGGCTTCCCGGTTTCCGGGAGGGGCTCTTCACCATTCAGGATGAGTCATCCCAGCTGGCCGTCCGGCTTCTCGACCCACGCCCTGGTGAGCGGCTCCTCGATCTCTGCGCCGCCCCCGGTGGCAAGGCCGGCGCCATCGCCCAGCTCATGGGAGATAGCGGTGAGGTGACCGCATGCGACCTCACCGACGCCAAGCTGCGCCTGGTGGAGGAGAGTTCGCTCAGGCTCGGTATCTCCATCATCTCCACCCTCCGGGGGGACGCCGTCTCCCCTCCTGCCGGGTTTCTGCACGGTTACCACCGGGTGCTGGTTGACGCCCCCTGCTCCGGTCTCGGCGTCATCCGTCGCAACCCCGAGGGGAAGTGGCGCAAGGGTCCGGAAGACCTGGCGCGGCTTGCGCTGACCCAGAAGAAGATCCTGAAGGCTGCAGCCGGCTGCGTAGCCCCCGGAGGAGTGCTCCTCTACGCCACCTGCTCCACCAGCGAGGTGGAGAACGAGGCGGTGGTCGATGATTTTCTCGCCCGTCGGCCGGAGTTTGTCCTGGAGAGCTGCCGGGAGCTCTTTCCCCCATGGGAAGAGCTCTTCACCGAACGGGGGATGTTCCGGAGCTGGCCCCACCGGCATGACGGCATGGACGGCTTCTTTGCCGCGCGGTTGCGCAAGCGCGGTTAGTTCTTGAACAAGCTTTAAAAAGCGAATATTATGCTTCAAAATACGAATTTCGCCGTGTAGCTGGGCCGCTTGGTTCAGATGCCGTTTTCGGGAATCATCCCCATGAAGCTCACCCCTCCGACGCCGCATCAGGCAACCTGACCATGACCTTCCCTTCCCGTCGCCGGCTGAAGCTGATCCTGGCCATCATGCTCCCCTTCCTGGCTGCTCTGCTCCAGAGCCTCTTTTGGGAAAAGGTTCCCTACGTCGCCTTCTTTCTCTTCTTTCCCGCTGTTTTTTTCAGCAGCTGGCTTGGGGGGCGCTGCGGAGGGGTAGTCGCCACCCTCTTCTCCGTGGCCCTGGTAAAATGGCTCTTCCTGAAACCAACGCACACGTTTATTCCTGAGAGCGGTCTGCAGGCGGCCATCATGTTCGTGTTTGCCGCTGTCGGGTTCCTGATCGCCCAAGTCCATTACCGCCTGGAAATGAGGAGCAACGAACTGGTAGCGGCCCAGGCCAGCACCGAAGAGGCGCTGCGACAGGTAGCCCAATCCGAGGCCTGGTTTCGGCAGAGCGAAGAACGGTTGCGCCTGGCAGTTGACGGCGCCCGGCTGGGGAGCTGGCACTGGGATGTCGTAGCCAACGAAGTGGTGGCATCGGACATCTGCTGCGTCCAGTCCGGACTTCCGCCCAGCACAGTGATGACCAGTGAACGGTTTCTATCACTGCTCAACCCGGAAGACCGGGAACCAACGGAACGCGCCATACGCCGCGCCATCGACGAGCAGTGTGACTATCAGGCCGAGTACCGCGTCCAGTGGCCGGACGGTTCGGAGCGGTGGATCGCCGCCAGCGGTCGGGCGTACTATGGTGACAGCGGAACCCTGCTGCGACTGGAGGGGGTCACCGGTGACATCACTGCACGCAAGCATGCGGAAGAGGAAATCCTCCGGCTCAACGCCGGTCTGGAACTGAAGGTGAAGGAGCGGACCGCCGAATTAGTGGCGTCACAAGAGCGTGCCGTGGCTGCGCTCGACCGGATGACCAAGTCGGAGGCGCTCTACCGGGCCATGGTCGAGCAGGCTCCCCTGGGGGTGGCGTTGACCGATTCTCTGACCGGACGGATCTATGAAGTCAATGAGCGTTTTGCCGAGATCGCCGGTCGGAGTCGCGAGGAGCTTGCCGCCATCGACTGGATGCGGATAACCCATTCGGACGACCTCCCCGCCAAACTGCAGAATCTGGCGCGAATGAGGAGCGGAGAAATATCCGGCTTCCAGATGAACAGCCGCTGGATCCGTCCGGATGGCGAGGTGGTCTGGGTCAGCCTCACCTGCGCACCGGTACTGTTGTCAGAGGGAGCCCGCCATCTGGCCATGGTGGAGGAGATCACGGAGCGGAAAAAGTATGAGCTTGAGCTGAAGCAGGCCCGTGACGCCGCCGAGAGCGCCAACCGGGCCAAGAGCGAATTCCTGGCCAACGTGAGCCACGAGATCCGGACTCCCATGAACGCCGTCCTGGGACTGGCGCAACTGCTGGAGCAGGAACCCCTCTCCCCCAACCAGCGGGAGATGCTGCTGCAGATCCGCGCATCCGGTCAGAGCCTGCTCGGCATCCTCAACGATCTTCTTGACTTCGCCAAGATAGAGGCCGGTCAACTCCGGATCGAGTCTCTCCCCTTCGCCTTGGCCCCTCTGCTGGATCATCTGGACAGTCTGCAAGGAAAAATTGCGCGGGTCAAGGGGCTCACGTTCCGCATCGAGATGTCCCCCCTGCCGACCGGCTGCCTCATTGGCGATCCCCTCCGGTTGGAGCAGATTCTCCTTAACCTGGTGGGCAACGCCCTCAAATTCACTGAACAGGGGGAGATCACCGTCAGGATTCTTCCGCTGGAGCTGACCTCGACCTTCGCCCGACTCCGCTTCGAGACCATCGATACCGGCATCGGCATCGCTTTGGAAAAGCTGGCTCTCCTCTTCTCCCCCTTCAGCCAGGCCGACGGCAGCATCTCACGACGCTTCGGCGGCACCGGGCTGGGACTCTCCATCTGCAGACGCTTGGTCAACCTTATGGGAGGAGAGATCGGTGTGGAGAGCCGGGAAAGGGAGGGGAGCATCTTCTGGTTTGAACTTCCCTTCGGGCGGGCAGACGATGCAGCGTTACCGTTGTCCCCCTCACTCGCATTAACCCCTCCTGTCGGGCCACGCCTGGCGGGGAGGAAGATCCTGGTGGTGGACGACAACAGCATCAACCTGGATCTGATCGATCGCGTCCTTACCCTGGAGAAGGCCGACACTACCCTGGCGTACAACGGCCTGGAGGCGCTCTCCTTTCTGAAAAGAACCCCCCGCGAATTCGATGCCGTACTCATGGATGTGCAGATGCCGGTCATGGACGGTCTCACCGCCACCCGTCTCATTCGCCAGGAGCTTGGCCTGACCGCTCTCCCCATCATCGCCGTCACCGCCGGCGTCCTGCAGGAAGAGCGACAGAAGGCGCTGGAGGCCGGCGTCAACGACTTCCTCCCCAAACCGGTGAAGCTGGAAGAGATGGTCGCCCTGCTGCTCCGCTGGATCGGCGCCTCTGTTGCTGCGGAGAAGGGACCGGCTCCGGCAGCGGTGTCACCGACGCCTGAAGAGGTCGGAGAAGAGAGCGCTCCTGCGAGCGGTTTTCCCGAGATTCCCGGCATCGACTCCTCCCGTCTTCGCCTTATCTTCGGCAATAACCGGGGCCACTTCCTGAAGCTGCTGGGGCTATTCATCTCTCAGTTCGGCGACGCGACTCAACAGATTCGGACCGCGCTGGCTGACGGGGACCGGAGCCGAGCGACCCGGCTGCTCCATAATTTGCGGGGGACGGCGGGGAATCTGGGGGCGTTGGAGCTGATGCGCTGCGCCCAGACACTTGAACAGGAGATTACTGACGGTCAGAACGATCCGTTCCCCCTGCTGGAACAGTTTGCAGCGCAGTTCGCCCCCCTCATTGAGGCGAGCGCCCCCTGGCTCCGAGCACGGTGTGAGCCCGCGCCGCTCTCCAACGTGGCGCCAGTGTTGGACCCGCTCCTGCTTAAGGCGCTCCGCTCCGCGGTGAAGCGTAACGACCTGTCGGCCCTGGAACTCTTTGCCACAGTTGAACCCGCACTCGCGGGGTTTTTTGGCCAGGAAGAGTGTCGGGCCATGGCCGAGGCGATAGCGACGCTCCGCTTCGACAAGCTTCTCACGCTCCTGGAACGCAGGTCATGACCTGAGGCGACCCCTCGCAAAAAGGTATGTTCATCAATGAAATCACAAGCCCGAATCCTGATTGTTGACGACGACCCCATCGCAATTCATCTCCTCTACGCCGCCCTGGAGGAGACCGGTGAGATCTATTTCGCCACCGGCGGTCAGCAGGCCCTGGCCATGCTCTCCCTGCATCCGGCGGATCTGGTGCTGCTGGACGCTCAGATGCCGGTCATGGACGGCTTTACCACCTGCGCCGCCATCCACCGGGATTACCCTGAAGTTCCGGTGATCTTCATCACCGCAGCCAGCGATCTCACCAGCGAGATCCGTGCCCTGGAAGCCGGCGCCGTCGATTTCATCAGCAAACCGATCAGCCCGCCGGTGGTCAGGGCGAGAGTGAGCGCCCACCTGAAGCTCAAGGAACAGAGTGACCAGTTGCGAACCCTGGTCACGCGTGATCCGCTCACCGGTATCGCCAACCGGAGATTTCTTGATGAGCGGACCATGAGCGAATGGCAGCGCGCCCAGCGGTCTGGCGCTCCTCTCTCCATGCTCTTCATTGACATTGACGATTTCAAGGCCTACAACGACCGCTATGGCCATGTCCAGGGAGACAGCTGCCTCATCCAAGTGGCGCAAGTCATCGACCGATCGGCCAACCGGGCAGGAGATCTGGCTGCGCGCTATGGCGGAGAAGAGTTCGCCGTGCTCCTGCCGGCAAGTACGCCGACACAGGCTGCCATCGTAGCAGAGAAGATCTGCGAAGCCGTACGTCTCCTCGCTATCCCCCACGACCGTTCCCGTGCAAACCGGGTAGTTACCATCAGCATCGGCGTAGCCGGAGGAGTTCCCGTCTTCGCCGGTAAAGAGGAGATGGAGTCGGCGGACACCGTTGCAGCCGCAACAGATGAGGGGTTCAGGGCCGCACGAGATCTCTTCGATCGCGCGGATCGCGCGCTCTACGCAGCCAAGTCGTCCGGACGTAACTGTGTCCGAGTTGATCCCAACTCCGTAAAGGCCGACGACTGACCTCACGCACCACGACCCTACAGCTCATCCGGTACAGGCCGCAGCGTTCCCGTTGACAAATTCGCCAGGGCTCATTACATTGAAGCGGCAGATCACACCACGGACCGGAGGTTCCCATGTTCACCGCAACACACCGATTGGGCCGGCTGACGCTGGCCACCCTGCTCCTGACGGCGCTCGCCACGCCACCGGCGTTTGCCAAGGCGGTCGGCCCCGACTTCGTCGACTTGGTCAAGAAGCTGAAGCCGACGGTGGTCAACGTCAGCGCGACCAAACACCCCCGTCAGGCCCAGCAACAGCCCCGCAGACCCCAGGCGAACCCCTTCAACGAACCGTTTCAGGAGTTCTTCGACCAGTTTTACAACAACCAACCGAGGCAACGGGAGCAGAAGAGCCTCGGCTCCGGTTTCATCATCAGCGCCGATGGCTACATCCTCACTAACAACCATGTGGTGGCGGGGATGGATGAGGTAAAGGTGAAGATCACCATTCCCGGCGATCATGGCGACTACAAGGCCGTCGTCAAGGGGTACGACGAGAAGCTGGACCTAGCGCTCCTCAAGATCGAGGCAAAGGAGACGCTCCCCTTTGCTCCCCTGGGAGATAGCAGCCGGACTGAGGTGGGGGAGTGGGCCATGGCTATCGGCAACCCCTTCGGACTCTCCCAGACCGTCACCGCGGGGATCGTCAGCGCCACGGGGCGGGTCATCGGAAGCGGCCCTTATGACGACTACATCCAGACCGACGCCTCCATCAACCCCGGCAACTCCGGCGGTCCTCTCTTCAACCTGAACGGCGAGGTCATCGGCATCAACACCGCCATCATTGCCGGTGGCGGAGGGGGGATCGGCTTCGCCATCCCGGTCAACCTGGCCAAGGGGGTCGTGGAACAGTTGCGGGATAAGGGGAAGGTTACGCGTGGATGGATGGGGGTCAGTGTTCAGCCGGTGACCCCGGAGTTGGCCAAGGCCTTCTCCCTGGAGAGCGAGACCGGGGCGCTGGTCGCCGATGTCTCCAAGGAGAGCCCCGCGGAGAAGGCGGGGATCAGGAACGGCGACATTATCGTCGAATTCAACGGCAAGCCGATCGCGGAGATGAACGAGCTGCCAAAGACCGTGGCCGGTACGGCGGTGGGGAGCAAGGTTCCGGTGAAGCTCTACCGTGACGGCAAGTTCATGAGCGTCCAACTCATGGTGGAGAAGCTTGCCGACGGGAGTGATGGAGATACTGCAGGAGTCGCAGGGGAAGAGCGGCTCGGCATGGTGGCCAGTGAGCTGACCAAGGAGCTGGCCGCCAAACTCGGGATCAAGGAGAGCAGCGGGGTCGTGGTCACCGAAGTCAAGCCCGGCGGGTTAGCCGAGACGGTGGGGATCGCTCGTGGGGATCTGATCCTGGAGGTGAACAACCTCCCCATCGCCTCTCTAGCGGCCTATGACAAGGCGGTCACCACGGCGAAGAAGGGGTCGACCATGAGCATTCGGCTCAGGCACGGGAACAGCCACCGCTACGTCGCCTTCGCCATCGAATAGTCTCGCCAATAGAGTGAGCAGCAGCACAAAGCAACGCCCCTGGACGGATTGACCGCCGGGGGCGTTGCTATTTGAGGAGCGAAGCGACGAGGCAATCCCTTTGGGAGAAATGAACGTAGTGCTCTCCTCTGCAAAACGGCTTCTGCTCCACCCCCCTTCTGTGATACAGTTCGGCCACCCTATCCCGCAGTGAGGATCCGCGATGCAGACTGTTATCCAGATCGACTCCCCCTTCTACCTTCGCGCCGAAGAGCTCTCCTCCCCCGCCGACTGGCAGTTCGTGTTCGGCAACGCCAACCCCATCACCCTGGAGATCGGTTCCGGCACCGGCGACTTCGTGGCAGCCCTGGCCGGAGAGCAGCCCCAGCAGAACTTCATCGCCATCGACTACTACAACAAGGGGTGCTACAAAACCTGCCGCCGCCTGGAACGGCTGGGACTCACCAATGTCCGGGTCCTCCGCGAAGAGGCGCGCCAGTTCCTCCTGGAGCGGATTCCCCTGCACTCCCTCTCCACGGTTCATATCAACTGCCCCGACCCCTGGCCCAAGAAACGCCACCGGAAGCGACGACTGGTTAGCAGAGAGTTCCTGGAGTTCCTCCTCCCCTATCTGGCGCCCGGCGGGGAGTTCTTCTTCGCCACCGACTTCGACGACTACGGCCTCGACGTTGCCGACTTCATGCCGCAGCTCTCAGGGATGACCAACCTCCTTGCCCCGGAGCTCTTTCGGTATGAGCGGCCCGGCTATCCCCTCTCCCGGTATATGGAGAAGTTCCTGGCACAGGGGAAGCAGATTCACTTCATCCATTACCAGAAGGATACCCCATGACCAACCGCTACCTGACAGCGCAGCTCCCCGGAACCGGTGGCCTCTTCAAGGAGGCCGACGAGGATTTCCTCGTGGCCGAGATCCCCGCCTATCTCCCCTGCGGCGAGGGGGAACACCTCTATGTGGAGATCGAGAAACGGGGGATAACCACCCCGGAGGCGCTGCGCCGGCTCAGCCGCGCCCTGGAAATCCCTGAACGGGATATCGGCTACGCCGGGATGAAGGATAGCCGCGGGGTCACCCGACAGAGCTTCTCCCTCCCCCGGATCCGGCCCGAAGCAGCCCTGGGGCTGGAGCTCCCCGGTATCCGGATCCTCAGCGCCCTGCGCCACAAGAACAAGCTGAAGCTGGGGCACCTGCGGGGGAACCGGTTCAAGGTCCGGCTCCGCGACGTGGAGGAGGGGGGAGGCGAGCACGCCCTGGCGGTCTTGAGGGTTCTTGAAGAGCGGGGGGTTCCCAATTACTTCGGCAGCCAGCGCTACGGTGGTCAGGGGAATTCCCACCTCATCGGCCGGGCTCTGCTGCAACAGGAGTTCAAGGAAGTGGTGGACAGACTCATGGGTGATCCGGCTGCGATCACGGACCAGCGGTGGCAGGAGGCGGTGGCGGCATACCGGCGGGGAGAGTATCAGGAGAGTGCCCGGCTCTTTCCCGGCTTCTGCCGCACCGAACGGGATGTGGTACAGCGGCTCGTCAGCCGTCCCGACTCTTTTGAGCAGGCGTTCAACGCCGTCAACCCCCGGCTGAAGAAGCTCTACCTCTCCGCGCTCCAGTCGTGGCTCTTCGACCGTCTGCTGGATGAGCGGCTCCCCGCTTTCGACCGGGTGGAGGAGGGGGATCTGGCCTTCAGGCACGACAACGGCGCCTGCTTCCTGGTGACCGACGCCGCAGCCGAGGCCGACCGGGCCAGCCGCTTGGAAATCTCTCCCACCGGCCCCCTCTTCGGCTGCAAGATGACCCTCCCTGCCGGGGAGGTGCTGCTACGGGAAGAGCGACTCCTGGCCGACGAGGGGCTCACCCTGGAGCGGTTCGACCTTCCCGGCGGACTCCGGATGGAGGGGGAACGCCGCCCCTTCCGGATCCCTCTGGGGGAACCGGAGCTGGAGAAGGAGGGGAGCGACCTGCTCCTCTCCTTCTCTCTTCCCAAGGGCTCCTACGCCACCACCGTGTTGGGGGAGGTGATGAAGACGCCGGCAAGGAGCCTCCCATCTCCGACCTGACCCGACTTTTTGGCGCCATGATGGGGTGCCGCAACGCCTACCTCCTGGGGGGGCTCCTGCTGCTCCTTACCAACGGCTTTGCTCTGCTTATCCCCTGGCTGCTGAAGCTGGCGATCCAGAGTTTCCAGCACCCCCTCCCCGGGAGGTCGCCGGGGTTTTACGCGGCGCTCATCATCCTGGCGGCCCTCTGCCACGGTGTCATCCGGATCTTCTCGCGCACCACCATGCTCAACGCCGGCCGCACCATCGAGTTCCGGATCAGGGAGGAGCTCTACGGGAAGCTTCTCTCCCTGGATCTCCCCTACTTCTCCCGGGAACGAACCGGCGACATCCTCTCCCGGTTCTCCAACGACCTCACCAACGTCAGGATGCTCCTGGGGTTCGGGGTATTGAGCTGCATCAATACCTTCATCCTCTACGTGGCCGGCCTCGTTATCATGGTGGGGATCAACCCCCTCCTCACCCTCTGGGCCGTCATTCCCTTTCCCATCATGATGTACGTGGTCAAACGGGTCAGTCACCGGATCTTTCGCCACTCCCTTTTGGTCCAGGAGCAGCTGGCGGCCCTCTCCAGCAGGATTCAGGAGAACGTCACCGCCGCCGCCGTCATCCGGGGGTACTGTCGGGAGGAGGCCGAGAGCGCCGCCTTTCGCAACGCCAACGAACAGTACCGGCGACTCAGCATGAAGCTGGCGCGGCTTCGGGGGTTCGTCCTGCCGATCATGGGGAGCGCCACCGGGGCCGGGACCCTCATCGTCCTCTTCCTGGGGGGACGGATGGTCATCCATAAGAGCATCACCCTGGGAGATTTTGTCGCCTTCAACGGCTATCTGGCCATGCTCGTCTGGCCCACCGTCATGATGGGGTGGATTCTCAACCTGATCCAGCGGGGCGCGGCCTCCATGAGCCGTCTCAACGGAGTGCTGGACGCCAGGGCGGTCATCGGGGAGGGGGATCTGCCCCTGACAGCCCCGGTCCGGGGAGAGATCCGGCTAGATAAGTTGACCTTCGGCTACGGTGATAACGGTCCGGTCCTCCACGACATCACCCTCCATCTCCCTGCGGGGACGAAGACGGGGATCGTCGGCCCGGTGGGGAGCGGCAAGTCCACCCTCGCCCGGCTCGTCGCCCGGCTCTTCCCCGTGCCGGAGGGAACCCTCTTCATCGACGGCATCGATATCAACCGGATGAGGCTCTCCGACCTGAGGGGGGCCATCGGCTTCGTCCCCCAGGAGGGGTTTCTCTTCTCCCGCTCCATCAGAGAGAACATCGCCTGCGGCAGGGAGGGGGCCGACGATGACGCCGTAGCCGTCGCGGCGGAACTGGCCCAGTTAACCCGGGAGATCGACTCCTTCCCCGACGGGTACGCCACCCAGGTGGGGGAACGGGGGGTCACCCTGTCGGGGGGGCAGAAGCAGCGGACCGCCATCGCCCGGGCGCTCCTCGCCCAGCCGCCGATCCTGATCCTGGACGACCCCCTCTCCTCGGTGGATGCCGCCACCGAGGAGGCGATCCTCGCCGGGCTGGAGAACTATTACGGCACTCGAACCGTCATCATCGTCTCCCACCGCCTCTCGGCGGTTCAGGGGTGCGACCGGATCGTGCTGCTTGAAGAGGGGCGGATCAAGGAAGAGGGGAGTCCTGCGGAACTGCTGGCCAGGGGAGGGAGTTACGCCGCGCTCCACCGGGAGCAGCAGCTGAGACAGGAGATAGAGCGGCTCTGAATCGGGGAAGGTCACCGCCGGTAGTGGTCACCGGTGGGGCAGAGCGGCTTCAACAGGTATTCCAAGCCGTTGACCTTGATCTCGTAGATGGCCCCCAGCATCCTCCCCAGCTTCCCTTCGGGGAACCCCTGCCGGCTCAGCCAGATAACGTACGGTTCCGGGAGATCTACCAGCAACCGCCCTGCATACTTTCCATAGGGCATCCGCATACCGGCTAGCTCTTTCAGCGACTGGTGATCCAACGGGACATCACTCTCCATGGTTCACCCGATCCGTTCCAGAACTGAAACGACCTCAGCCAGACTTTTGGCTCGCTTGAGCCGTCTGCGCTCATCTTCAAAATCCGGGTCATCCATGGTGACCAGCACCGCCTTGAACTTCCCCAGCACCTGGCTGTCGCCGCAGAAGAGCTCCCTGTAAGAACGAAGGAGCGCCTGGAGGTAGAGCCGCAGCTGCTCTCCCCGCTCCGCCCGGTCAGGCTCGGCAGACGCTCGGCCGCGCAGCCGCTGGAACAGGAGCGGGTCCGCAATGGCCCCTCTCCCCAGCATGAGCCCGGCCGCTCCACTCTCTCGAAGCAGTCGTTTCCCATCGGCCGCGCTCCTGATGTCGCCGTTGGCGATGACCGGCAGTCGGGTCCGCCGGACAACCTGGGCGGTCACGCCGTGGTCGGCTCTTCCCGTGTACTCCTGAACCACGGTGCGGGGGTGGAGTACGAGAAAATCGACACCAGCATCTTCGAAGAGCGGGAGGAGAGAGAAGATCTGGTCGGGGTCATCGTAGCCGGAGCGGAGCTTCACAGAGAAGCTGCCGCGGATGGCCCGTCGGAGGGCCGGGATGATCTCCTCCAACTCCCGGGGTCGACGGAGCATCCCCCCCCCCGTGAAACCAGAGGTCATCCGACCGTAGGGACACCCCATGTTCAGGTTAAGATGGACGGCCCCGGCTTCCTGGGCCGCCAGAGCCGCAGAGACGAGGGGCTCCTTGCCATGACCGACCAGTTGCACCACCAGCGGCACCCCCTCTTCGGCGGCCGCAATCTCACGCAGGTCAACCGCTGAGAGACGCCGGACGGCAGCGGCAGCATTCACCCGCATGAACTCGGTGAAGACCACATCAGGCCGCACCCGCTCGATGAAAAGAGCCCTCAGGCTCCGGTTGGTCACCCCTTGCATGGGGGCCAGCATCAGCGGAGGAGTGCCGGCCGACCAGGGGAGCGCTCGGTCGTGGCACTCCCCGGAGACAGCAGAGGCGGCCTGAGGCCGCCTCTGCTGCTGGTTATTCTCTACGGTTTCTATCACGGGAGGCGACTCAGAGAATCTCGATCAGCTCGATGGCAAAGGTGAGGTCTTCACCCGCCAGGGGGTGATTGGCGTCGAAGGTGATGCTCTCCTCGGTTACCTCCATCACGGTGACGCCGATGGTCTCGTCGTTTTCGTCAGCAAGCCCCAACTGGTCGCCGACTTCCGGATTGAGATCATCGGGTAGATCCTTCCGGGAGACGGTAAAGACCCGCTCTTCGTCATATTCGCCAAAGGCATCATCAACGGGGATAACCAACGTCTTCTTTTCGCCGGGGGTCATACCGATGATCGCTTCTTCGATCTCGGGAAAGAAGTCGCCGGAGCCGATGGTCAGCTCCATAGGTCCGCTCTCGTGGTCGCCGCAGCCGCATCCTTCATCGTCGCATTCGTCGCTGCTGCAGTCGCAGTCGTCGCCGCACTCTTCAGAGGAACACTCTTCGTCCTCTTCCAGGGTGGAGTCAAACACGCTGCCGTCATTAAGTGTGCCGGTGTAGTCGATCCTTACCTTATCGCCCTGCTTTGCCTGTGCCATGATAAGTAATACCTTTCCTTGTAAATGTACGGCCGAGGCCGTTACTTCTCTTGTACGGTGGGGAGCACCCGACAGTCAACCAAAATCGACATCCGGACGACTCAAGGACGTGCATTTCATGAGAAGATGGAGGCCTGAGCGCCATTTGGAGATTCCGGGAGAAAATTTTCCCGAGGTGTGGTAGAGTGGCGGCCAAAGGAGTCTGCCATGTCCCTACGGATCGTTGTAAGCGCCCTGTTGATGGTTATCTCCACCGCTGTTTCCGGATGGGGGGCTTTTGCCCTTCCCGAGCGGCTTGTCTTCGAGGTCAGCTGGAGCAGCATCAAGGCCGGGACCGCCGTCCAGGAGATAGCCCAGATAGGCGATGCGGTCACCATCACCTCCACCGCAAAATCGGCCGACTGGCTCTCGGTCTTCTATAAGGTCGATGACCATATGGAGGCGGTGATGACCAAGGGCGAGAACGGTCAGCTCTTCGGCGTCCCCCGCATCTACCGGGAGAATCTCAGTGAAGGGCGGACCCGCTTCAACAAGGAGGTCACCTTCGATCATGCAAATCGCACCGCCCTCATCGTCAACTATCTGGACAACAGCCGCAGCAATTTTGCCATCACCCCCATCACCTATGACTCTCTCTCCTGCTTCTACTTCGCGCGACTGCAGAACCCGGAGATCGGAAAATCATACTATGTGGACGTTTTCGACGGCAAACGGCTGCACAACACCGAGGTAAAGGTCCTCCGCCGGGAGGAGGTGGAGACGGCCGTGGGGACGTTCAAGACCATCGTCATCATGCCGATCCTGAAGACCAACGGCATCTTCAGCAAGAGCGGCGACCTCTATATCTGGCTCACCGACGATGAACGGCACATCCCGGTAAAGATGAAATCAAAGGTGAAAATCGGCAGCATCACCGCCAAGCTGGTGGGGGGGAGTTACTGGCCCGAGAAAAAATAAGAAGCCCTCTCGGAACTGAAGAAAACAGAAATCGAAGGGGAAGGAGTAATCTGATTGGCGGGCGAAGCCTTTCAGCCACGGATGTAAACTCCCATCACAATGGGGGGACCACCAGAGTGGGATAACAGAGTGGGAGCAAACTGATAAAACAGTGTTGCAAAAGAATGACTTCTATGATAGAGCGTTGGAAAACGTTTTAAAAAGGAGCCCCACAATGACTAATCGTCTCTGTATCCGGTTTCTGCTGATGTCACTTTGTATCACCTGCCTCTGCGGGGGGGGCGCAACCACCGCCCTGGGAGCATCGGTACCGGTCCTGATCAAGGATATTAACACCCGTATCAAGAATAATTCCAACATCCGCAACCTGGCGGCAGCCGGGAACACCCTCTTCTTCACCGCTTACGATCAGGCGCATGGAAACGAACTCTGGAAAAGTGACGGCACCGCCGCCGGTACGGCCATGGTGAAGGACATCCTCCCCGGGTCGGACAGTTCATATCATGACCCTGATTACCTCACCTACTGGAACGGTTCCGTCTACTTCGAGGCCTATGGTCCCAATGGCTGGTCGCTCTGGAAGAGCGGCGGGACCGCTGCCACTACCGTGGAAGTGAGTGCGGATGTCGATCCGGAACGTTTCGTCAGCTTCAACGGTTCCCTCTACTTCAGCGGTTATAGTGACGGTCTCTGGAAAACAGACGGCACCACTGCCGGAACTGTTGCAGTCAGCTCAGGGATCGGCACTCTCGATAATATGGTTGTTGCCGGGGCCGGCAGGCTCTATTTCACCAACGGTAACGACCTCTGGACAAGCGATGGGACCACCGCCGGCACAATCTTGTTGCAGGTCGACATTTACCCGACTCAGCTCACCACTGCTAACGGCACCCTCTACTTCAATGGATGGGACAGCGTAAACGGTTACCGCCTCTGGACAAGCGATGGCACAGTCGGCGGCACTGTTGTGCTTCCCTACGCCGCCACACCTGACAACCTCACCGAAGTCAACAACACCCTCTTCTTTACGGCCGATGACCCCATTGATGGACAGTCCCTCGTCAAACTGGTGTCCGGGGCGCCGACCGTGGTGAAGAGCGGCATTTACCCGACCAATCTCTTCAATTTGAACGGTGTTCTCTTCTTCCGAAACAGTGGCGACCTCTGGAAGAGCGACGGCACCCTCGCCGGCACCGTCCTGGTGAAGAGTGAGGTCTACCCGGACCGGTTCACCAATGTGAACGGCACACTTTACTTCGAGGGGTGGGACACCGTTCATGGGTACGAATTGTGGAAGAGTAACGGCACCAATGCCGGGACCGTAATGGTGAAGGATATTGCTCTCGGAACGGCTGATAGCCACCCGGACCTGATGACCGATGTGAACGGCACCCTCTTCTTTACCGCAACGGAACCGGCCACCGGCACCCAACTCTGGAAAAGCAATGGAACTGACGCCGGGACACTCCTGGTCAAGAACATCTCTCCCGGCAGCCAGGATTCAAATCCACAATTTTCTCTCGATGTGAACGGCACCCTCTATTTCGCCGCCGACGATTATGACACCGGCAACAAGCTCTGGCAGACCAACGGCAGAGTCGCAGGTACCAGCATGGTCCCAGGCTTGACCGGTTCAAATCCGGTGCCGCTTGCCAATGCTGAGGGGACGTTGTACTTTGCCGCCAATTCCGACGATCTCTGGAAAAGGGTTGGGGCAAGCCCCGCGGTTCTGGTTAAAGCGAACGTGACTACCAATGATCCCCGCTTGGTCTGCTACCTTAACGGCATCCTCTATTTCAGGGGGTGGGACAGCACCCACGGGTATGAACTCTGGAAGAGTGACGGCACCGCGCTCGGCACGGTCATGGTGAAAGAGATCAAGAGCGGTTCTAACAGTTCGGATGTCAGAAATCTCGTAAAAATTGGCAATACTCTCTATTTCATCGCCAATGCCGACACTCTCAACAACGGTCAACTCTGGAAGAGCGACGGCACCGATGCCGGGACCGTCAGGGTCAGCGGCACCATCAAGAATGTTGAAAATCTTACTTTGGCGAATGGCAAACTATTTTTTCAGGGGGACGATGCCTCAAATACCAATGCCCTCTGGGTCAGTGACGGCGTTAACACCACAATTTTGAAAAACAATCTCTATCCGACCAAGCTCACCGCAGTCGGCAGTACCCTGTTTTTTGAAGGGTGGACTAACCCATTAGGCTATGAACTCTGGAAAAGCGACGGCACCGTTGCCGGCACTGTACTGGTGAAGGACATCAATCCCGCGGGCGCAAGTTCACATCCGGTGAATCTCACCAATGTCAACGGCACCCTCTATTTCTCAATATGGAACAGCTGGAACGCACCGCCCCATGATCAGCTCTGGAAGAGCGATGGCACCACAGCAGGAACGGTGGTGGTCAAAGATCTTCCCGCCGATTACACCTATACCTCCATAGCCGAACTGACGTCTGTCCATGGCATCCTGGCGTTCACATTCATGGACAAAAGTTACCTGCCGACTCGCGATGATAGTGCCGAACCCTGGATCAGCGACGGCACCGCTGCGGGAACCGTAAAGGTAAAGGATATCTTCCCGGGGGATTTCGGATCGGCGCCGGCAGGTCTCACCATGGCGAACACCCCTCCCAACGGCATCGACAAGGAGGCGCTCTTCTTCAGCGCCATCGACCCGCTCTATGGCAGAGAACTCTTCATCCTCGACTTCACTCCTCCGGTCAGCGCCATCACCTCTCCTCTGAATGGAGCGTTCCTTCGTGGGACGAGCCTGACAATCAACGGCACAGCCGGTGACTCCATACCCGGAACCGGAGTGACGCTGGTCGAGGTATCTGTGGACAACGGCGCCACCTGGCATAATGCCACCGACACCTCTGGTGGAACCTGGGCGACCTGGCAGTACACCTGGACGCCGCTGCCGGCGGACGGCGTCTACATCATCAAAAGCCGCGCCACCGACCTGGCGACCAACGTCCAGAACCCGCTGGCAAGCATTTCCATTACGATAGACAACACTCTTCCTGTCGGCTCCGTCACGACGCCGAGCTACTATCGCGGAACTACCGGTCTGATTACCGGCACAGCCAACGACAATCTGAGCGGGGTCGCCCGTGTTGAGCTCTCCACCGACAACGGCGCCACATGGCACGATGCGGTCGTTACCCCTTTGAACGCTGCTGTTGCGACCTGGCAATACTCGTGGTCTCCACTGCCGGTCGATGGTTCCTACCCGATCAAGAGCAGGGTGACAGACCGCTCCGGCAATGTCCAGAGCCCGGTTACCAGCGGCACCGTCATCATCGATAACGTCGCTCCCACCAGCAGCATCACGACACCTGCCAGCGGTTCCATCTTCCACGTGACAAGCACCACGATCAGCGTCACTGCCGGAGATGATCGGAGCGGCGTCGCACTCGTGGAAGTTTCCGTAAATAACGGTATCTGGCAGAGCGCGACCTATAATTCCGGGGCCGGGTTGTGGCAGCGGATAGTAACCTTACCGGCAGTCAACGGTCAGTATACTCTCCGGTCACGATCCACCGACCGTTCAGGCAATGTACAGATCACGCCGGCAAGCATCACTATCAACATAGACAGTACCCAGCGGACCCTTTTCATCGACTTGGCCGGTACCGGTGGGGGACGCGTCACGTTCACTGAACAGGGTCTGGTCTGTGGCGCCAACTGCCAGACACAGCTCTATGCCGGTGATCCCGTCACTCTTCAGGCGACGCCTGACCAGTACTCCCTGCCGGGAACCTGGACGGGGAGTTGCAGCGGCAGCAGCTGCAGCTTTATCATGCCGGCCCTCCCATCGGTTACGGCAACGGTAAATTTGCCCCTCGATTCTGCTCACGCAGTGCTGGTAACGCCGATTTACTACGGAGCAATTAGAGACGCCTACCAGGCGCCTGAGACTACGTCCGGTTCCATCATCAGGATCTGGGGGATCACGTTCGTTGAGGAGCTTCTCCTTGACCAGGGGAAGCGGATCACCCTGAAGGGGGGCGACAATGGCACTCATACTGCCAATAGCGGCGGGATGACAACGGTACAGGGGAAGATGACTGTCAAGAGCGGCGGGGTGACCATAGAGGATATTACGATAAAGTAGCTTGTTACTGGATCTGACGAGAAACGGGGCAAGATGGCTTGCCCCGTTTCTCATTGTATCAATTAAATACGCTCATCACCTTGTCGATGAAGTTCTTCTTCAGGGGGTGAGCGTTTTCACTCCCTTCCCGGGCAAACTCCTCAAGGATCTCCTTCTGGCGCCGGTTCAGGTTGCTGGGGGTCTCAACCTTCACCACCACGTGCTGGTCGCCACGGCCGTACCCCTGGAGGACCGGAACCCCTTTCCCCTTGAGCCGAAACGCCTTACCGGACTGGGTCCCTTCGGGAATCTTCATGCTCACCTTGCCGTCCAGGGTCGGCACCTCCACCTCGCATCCCAGGGCTGCCTGGGTAAAGCTGATGGGAATTTCGCAGACGACGTCGTTCCCCTGCCGAACATAGAGCGGATGGGGAGTCACGGAGATGGCCACATAGAGGTCGCCCCCCTGTCCCCCCTTAGTTCCCTGTCCCCCCTCGCCGGTCAGTTTCAGGCGGTTTCCCGTTTCTACCCCCGGAGGAACCTTCACCGACAGGTTCTTCCGATCCCTGATACTCCCTGTCCCGCGGCACTCACTGCAGGGGGATTCGATGATCTTCCCTTCGCCCCGGCAGTCGGAACAGGGGCGATTGACGCTGAAAAAGCCCTGCTGGAACCTGACCTGCCCTGCCCCGCGGCAGGTTGGGCAGCTCTTGGCTTCACTCCCCGGCTTGGCGCCGCTCCCCTTGCAGACTCCGCACGCCTTGGTGTAGGGGATATCGATGCTCTTCTCGACCCCGAAGGCAGCCTCCTCGAAGCTGATTTCCAGGTTGTACTGGAGATCATCCCCCCGGCGACCGCGGCCCCGCTGGCGTCCTCCGCCGAAGATATCCCCGAAGATATCGCCGAAGATGTCGCCGAAGTCGAATCCTGCACCGGAAAATCCGCCTCCGCCGCTGCTGTTCAGCCCGGCGTGGCCGAACCGGTCGTAGGTGGCCCGTTTCTCGGCATCGGAAAGGACGGCATACGCCTCGGAGAGCTCCTTGAACTTCTCCTCGGCCTCCTTGTTCCCCGGGTTCTTGTCCGGGTGAAACTGGACCGCCAATCGGCGGTACGCTTTCTTGATCTCCGCCTCGGCGGCGTTCCGATGAACTTCGAGGATCTCATAATAATCGCGTTTTTCAGCTGCTGCCACAATGACCTCCGGGCGCGGGACACCGGGCCTGAAGGCTACGGCAAAACCACGGCAAAAGGCGAAAGCAGGGCAGTAACGCCTCTCCTTTCGCCTTTTGCCGGTTTTACCCAGAGCCTTTAAGCCCGGAGCCAAGAGCCGGTCTCGGTTATTTTTTCTCTTCCTTGATCTCTTCGAAGTCGGCGTCTACTACCTTCTCTCCCGAGGGGCCGGACTCCTGATGGGGGTGCTCGCCGGCTCCCCCTTCGGCCTGACCCGCCTGGGCCTGGGCATAGACCGCCTCGGCCAGCTTGTGTGCCGACTGCATGAGTGCATCGCTCTTGCTCTTGATCGCCTCGGGATCGTTGCTCTCCAGCGCCTTCTTCAGGTCGGCGATAGCCCCTTCGATCTTTTTCTTTTCGTCGGCGCCGATCTTATCCCCATGCTCGGTCAGCGATTTTTCGGTCTGATAGATCAGGCTGTCGGCCTGATTGCGGGCTTCGATCCCCTCACGCTTCTTCTTGTCCTCCGTGGCGTGGGCCTCTGCGTCGCGGACCATCTTGTCGATCTCCTCCTTGGAGAGGCCGGAAGAGGCGGTGATCCTGATGGACTGCTCCTTGCCGGTCCCCAGGTCCTTGGCGGAGACATGAACGATGCCGTTTGCATCAATGTCGAAGGTAACCTCCACCTGAGGCACGCCGCGAGGCGCCGGCGGGATACCGGTCAGCTCAAAGTTACCCAGTGTCTTGTTGTCACCGGCCATCTCCCGCTCACCCTGCAGAACATGGATGGTAACCGCGGGCTGATTGTCCGCCGCCGTGGAGAAGGTCTGGCTCTTCTTGCACGGGATGGTGGTGTTCTTCTCGATGAGCCGGGTCATGACGCTTCCAAGGGTCTCGATCCCCAGGGAGAGCGGGGTCACGTCCAGGAGAAGCACGTCTTTCACGTCCCCTCGCAGGACCCCACCCTGGATGGCGGCGCCGATGGCCACCACCTCGTCCGGGTTGACCCCCTTGCTGGGAGTCTTGCCAAAGACCGCCTGGACCTTCGCTGCTACGGCAGGCATCCGGGTCATCCCCCCCACGAGGATAACCTCATCGATATCGCTGGGTGAGAGTCCGGCATCCTTCAGGGCGGTGCGGCAGGGTCCTTCCAACTTGCCCAGGAGTTCGGCGCAGAGGGACTCAAGCTTGGCCCGGGTCAGTTTCAGATTAAGATGCTTGGGGCCTGTAGCATCGGCGGTGATGAAGGGGAGGTTGATGTCGGTCTCCATAGTGCCGGAGAGTTCGCACTTTGCTTTCTCCCCCGCCTCCTTGAGCCGCTGGAGCGCCATCTTATCGCTTCTCAGGTCGATCCCCTGGTCTTTCTTGAACTCGTCGGCGATCCAGTCGATGATCTTCTGGTCGAAGTCCTCGCCCCCCAGGAAGGTGTCGCCATTGGTGGACTTGACCTCGAAGACCCCGTCCCCCAGCTCCAGGATGGAGATGTCGAAGGTTCCCCCTCCAAGGTCGAACACCGCGATCTTCTCGTCTTTCTTCTTGTCCAGGCCGTAGGCAAGTGCCGCTGCGGTGGGCTCGTTGATGATCCTCAGGACGTTGAGTCCCGCGATCTTCCCTGCGTCCTTGGTGGCCTGGCGCTGAGAGTCGTCGAAGTAGGCCGGCACGGTGATGACTGCGTCGGTCACCTCTTGCCCCAGATAGTCCTCGGCGGTCTTCTTCATCTTCAAAAGAATCATGGCCGAGATCTCCGGCGGAGAGTACTTCTTGCCGCGGACATCAACCCAGGCGTCGCCGTTGTCGGCCTTGATGATCTTGAAGGGGGAGATGGCGATGTCCTTGCGGACCGCCTCCGAATCGAATTTACGGCCGATGAGCCGCTTGATGGCAAAGAGGGTGTTCTCAGGATTGGTGACCGCTTGGCGCTTCGCCTGCTGCCCCACGGGACGCTCGCCGCTCTCAGTGAAGGCGACCATGGACGGTGTGGTCCGGGTTCCTTCCGAGTTGGCGATGACGATCGGCTCCCCCCCCTCCATGATGGCTACGCAGGAGTTGGTTGTGCCCAGGTCGATGCCGATAACTTTACTCATGATGCTGTTCCTCCCTTATCTATAAGCTGCTGGATTCAAGCTAGTAACGCCCGCGAAAAAATACAAGGGTGAAGGTGAAAAAAGTTATAAACGGGGTTCGAGGTTCAGGGTTCAGGGTTCAGGGTTCAGGGTTCAGGGTTTTAACATTGAACCTTGAACCTTGAACCTTGAACAGTTTATTTAGGCGCCGTAGCCACGGTCACCATGGCTGGTCGAAGAAGCCGGTCGTTGAGGAGGTATCCCTTCTGGAACTCCTGAACCACGGTGTTTGGCTCCTGTTCGATGGTCTCCACCTGGGACATGGCCTGGTGA
This sequence comes from uncultured Geobacter sp., assembly GCA_903857795.1. GTDB lineage: Bacteria > Desulfobacterota > Desulfuromonadia > Geobacterales > CAIOGM01 > CAIOGM01. The sequence goes on along the minus strand of CAIOGM010000101.1, from coordinate 19,489 downwards.
AAAGCCGGATCGAAGAGCACCCCCCTGGTATCGAGGGGGGTGGCGCCGAACTTCTTCAGCGCAGACAAAAGCATGACAAGGGTCATCTTCACCCCTTCGATGATGGCCGAGGCGTTGTCGTCACCGGCATGCTCCAGCGCCCGCTCCAGGTTGTCCACCGCCGGCAGGAGTTCCTGAATGAGATTCTCGTTGCCGTACCTGAAGAGCTCTTCCTTCTCCCTCTGGAACCGCTTCCTCAGGTTTTCCAGATCTGCCCGCTCCCGCAGGAACTTGTCCCAGTTGGCCTTGGCCTCGGCGTCCTTTTCGGCCAGGGCCGCTTCCAGGGTAACGACGGGTTCCAACTCTTCAGGAAGGACAGCGCTCTCGCTCTCCTCCACCGGGGGAGTACTCTCTATGTGCTGTTCGGTCGTCTGTTTTTTGCTCACGTCCTTCTCTCCTTTGCGATTCTGAAACCAGTTCCGGAGCACGGGGCCTCGTTGCTTGATTTGTATTTAGTTACATGACAGCGGGGAGTCGCTGCTCACCGGAGTGGAGCAGTCGGCTTACCAGACGGGCGGTGTAGTCCACTATGGGAATTACGCTGGCGTACCCCATCCGGGTAGGGCCGATAATCCCGATAACCCCCAGCTTGCGGGCACCGCTCCGGTAAACGGAGGTGATGACGCTCATCCCGCCGGGAGCCAGGTTCGTCTCGCTGCCGATGAAGATCTGTATTCCGTCAGCAGCCAGGGAGCGATCCAGCAGCTCCAAAAGCTGCCCCTTTTCTTCGAAGGCTCGGAAGATCTCTTTCATCCGGGCCGTATCGCTGAACTCGGGCTGATTGAAGAAGGTTGCCTGCCCTTCGATAAAGAGGTCGGCCTCGGTCTCTGCCAAGGCCTGCTTGGAGAGACGCAGCGCCCGGTCCAGGAGGGCGTCACAGGTTATCTTATCACTCTGCATCTGCTCGATGAGCCTCCGTCGGACCTCGGTCATGGGGAGACCCTGGAGGAGCGTATTGAGGTAGTTTGACATCCGGACCAGCTCCTCGGACGAGATCTCCTCCTGCACTTCCACCAGCTTGTTGTGGACGATGCCGTGCTCTGTTACGAGAATGGCCAAGAGCCGTTTCCCGCCGAGCTTCACGAACTCCAGATGCCTCAGGACATTTTCGGTGAACCGCGGGGCAAGGACGATCCCCGCGTAACGCGACAGCGACGAGAGCATCCTGCTCGTCTCCCGGAGAATACGCGAGGCGTCTCCCCCCTGCAACGGGAGTCGCTCCAAGAGCTGTTCCTCATGGTCATCGCTGACCGATCCCACCTTGAGCAGGGTATTGACGTAGAAGCGATAGGCCCGATCGGTGGGGACTCGCCCTGCCGAGGTATGGGGCGAGGAAAGTAATCCGAGTTCCTCCAACTCCGACATGACATTGCGCACCGAGGCCGGAGAGAGGTTAACCCCCTGCTGCCGGGTTATGGTCCGGCTTCCCACCGGTTCGGCTGTGGCGATGTAATTCTCGATGATCGCCTTGAGAATCTGCCTGCTGCGGTCGTTCAGATTGCCGGTCATTGGTACCCCGAAAAGAGTTGGCACTCCTGAATCTGGAGTGCCAAACCATAGATAACAATGGAGCGTCTCTTTGTCAAGGGGATTGACCGGTATCACAAGGGGAAAAGGGGCAATCCGGAGGGGGAGGGTGCAGAGGCGCGACCGCTGGCCGCGCCTCTGGCGGGGGGAGTTACTCTTCTTCCTTAAGGATGTAGCCGACGCCGCGGACGGTGTGAATCAGTTTCTTTTCGGCGTCCCGATCGATCTTCTTCCTGAGGTAGTTGACATAGACATCGATGATGTTGGTAAAGCTGTCGAAGGTGTAATCCCAGACATGTTCGGCGATCATGGTCCGGGTCAGGACCTGGTTGGGGTTGCGGACCAGATATTCAAGGAGCGCATACTCCTTGGCGGTGAGGTCGATCTCCTTCTCGGCCCGCCAGACCTTGTGCGTGACCGGATCGAGGCGCAGATCGGCAAAACGGATCTCCGCGCCCCGGTCCAGCTCGCTCCGTCGAAGCAGAGCCCGAACCCGGGCAAGCAGTTCGGCAAAAGCGAACGGCTTGGTCAAGTAGTCGTCGGAACCGGAGTCGAGACCGGCAACGATGTCCTCAACCTCCCCTTTGGCGGTCAGCATCAGGACCGGGGTCAGGACCTTCCTGCTCCGCAGCTCCTTCATGATGGTCACGCCGTCCATTTTGGGGAGCATCACGTCCAGGATGATCAAATCAAACGACTTTTCGGTGGCGGTGCTGAGCCCCTCTTCGCCATCATGGATCGTAACCACCTCATACTTCTCCTCTTCCAGTCCCCGCTTGATGAAACTCGCGACCTTCTTCTCGTCTTCCACCACCAGAATTTTCATGTCTTTTCCCTTTCCTGTCATTAGTGTGTTTACCTCCAGCATCACTCCGTATCACATATCAATAGCTGCCAGGGTTGAGGTTCCTTTTTTTGAGGATCTCAGAGGCCGACTCTTCCACCGACTTGCGCGTCACGTCGATGACCAGCCAGGCGGGATTGGCCCGGTAGAGGCGGCGGCAGAAGGTCATCTCCTCCTCCACCCGGTCGTAATCACAGTAGCTGCTCCGCTCGGTCTCACCCATGGAGCGAAGCCGCTCCCGCCTGATCTCGATGAGCCGGTTCGGATCGATGAGCAGTCCGATGATCTTCTTCTGATCTACCTCTTTAAGTTCGGCCGGAGGCTCAATCCCCATGACCAGCGGGACGTTGGCGGTCTTGTAGCCGCGATGCGCCAGGTACATGGAGAGAGGGGTCTTGGAGGTTCGGGATATTCCCACCAGGATGATATCCGCCTTGGCAATGGCGTTTACCCCCTGGCCGTCGTCATGCTGCACCGTAAAGTTGACCGCCTCAATCCTCCGGTAGTAATCGGCGTCCAGCTGATGGAGCAGCCCCGGCTCCTGTCGCGGCGCCACCAGGAGAAATTCGGAGAGCTTGAACAGGAGCGGTGTGATCAGATCCAGGGTTATGATTTCATGCTCTTCCCCCCAGGCTCGGACCATCTGTGCCAGGGCGGAGTCCACCAGGGTGTAGACCACGATCCCCCCCACCTCCCGCGCCTCGTCCAGCGCCCGCTGGACGTACTGCCTGGTCCGGAGCCGGTTCTGGAGGTGCAGTTGATAGTCCACGTCCTTGAACTGGGAGAGTGCGGCCCGAACGACCCGCTCCACGGTCTCGCCGGTGGAGTCAGAGATGAGGTAGATATGTTGCATATGGTAAGATTCTCCAGCGGTATCATGGACAGTCTGAGGAGAGCTGAGTGCTGCGGCCCTCCTGCAAAGCGCAGGTTCATGAATCTTACACCATCTTCGATATTAAGCGCAACAGATTAATTCAGTCCCTCATCGTCGGTGATTCGTCGGCGCCACTCCTCCAGGAGACAGAGGTCGATGGCCGTAAGCGCCATGGTCCGGGCTCCCTCCAGAACCGCCTCTCCTCCCCGTTGTGAGCCGGCTGCCGCGGCAAACCCCGGAGTATGGATATGGATGCCGTCCCCCATGGGGACGTGGGGGTGAATGGTGGGGACCACCTGGGAGACGTTGCCGATGTCCGACGACCCTCTTCCCCGGTCAGGGGGGCTCTGGGCCTCGGCCAGCCCCAGATAGGCAAGCTGTGCCGCGTAGAGGTCGGCAAAGGGGCGGTTGACCCGAAACGGCGCCAAGAGCCGTCGCTCCTCATCAACCGAAAGGGTGCACCCCGTGGCCAGGGCCGCCCCTTGGGCGCAAGAGATGACCTGCTGCTTCACCTGCTGCAGCATGGTCAGATCCTCGGCGCGGACGTAGAAATAACAGGAACTCCTTGCCGGGATGATGTTGGGGGCCACCCCGCCGTCGGTGATGACGCCGTGGACCCGGACGTCCTGGCGAAGCTGCTGGCGGAGGGCGTTGATTGCGTTGAAGGTCTGGATGACCCCGTCCAGGGCGTTGATCCCCTCTTCCGGATAGGCCGCGGCGTGTGCCGATTTCCCGGAGAAGGTGAACCGGACCTTGGCCAACCCCAGGTAGAACTTGGTGACCGTCCGCCGCGCCGAGGGGTGGACCATCATGGCGAAGTCTATTCCCTTAAAGGCCCCCTGCTCGATGAGCTCAACCTTCCCGATCCCCTGCTCCTCAGCGGGGGTCCCGAAGACGACCAGCCGGATGGCGTCGGGAGAGAAGATGTGGCGCAGCGCCAGGGCTGCGCCGACAGCAGCCGCCCCGATGATGTTGTGGCCGCAGGCATGACCCAGTTCGGGGAGAGCGTCCATCTCGGCCAGAATGGCGATGGCCGGACTTCCCTCCCCATAGGTTGCCCGGAAGGCGGTGGCCATGCCGGCGAGCCCCCGCTCAACGACGAAGCCTTGACGTTCCAGGGTGTCGGCGAGGAGGGCCGCAGCGGCGTACTCCTGCAGCCCGGTCTCGGGGTTTGCGTGCAACTCGGCAGCGATGCCCTTGAGGAGTTCTGCCTGCCGCGCCACCTCTGCCAGCGCCCGCTCTTTTATTGCATTTCGTTCCAAGCATAGCTCCTTAATTTTAATGAGGACTACACCTGTTGCCGGTTGTTGTCAAGGTTTTTATTGCGTTTACCGTATGATTTTGCTACGGTAATTGCCTCAATTCGCCATCCTCTTCATTAAAAAAAAGGACCACAATGACCGATTCCTGGGCCGAAGTCACCTGCCTGGCCCCAGCCGCCGCAGTTGATCTCCTCTCCTCATACCTGGTCGAACTCTCTGGTGCAGGAGTCTGCACGGAGAACCGGCAGGTGGACACCTTTTCCGTGGAAGGGCTCGACGACGGCCGGGAGGCCACGATCAGCGCCTACTTCCCGGCCGACGACACCCTCCCGCTCCAGGTGGCGCGGGTGTCGGCGCAGCTGGAGGAGCTGGCAGCGGCCAACTCCGACTGGTTCTTCCCCCCCCCCGTGGTGACGCTCGTCAGGCAGGAAGAGTGGGCTCACAGCTGGAAGGAACATTTCAAACCGTTTCGCGTGGGGGAACGGCTGGTGGTCAAACCGACGTGGGAAGAGTATGCGGCCAGAGAGGGGGACCTGATCTTGGAGATCGATCCGGGGATGGCCTTCGGCACCGGCAGCCACGAGACCACCAAACTCTGCCTGGAAGCCATCGAGGGGATTTGCCGGGGTACGGGAGCGTTTGCCGGAGGGAACTATCCACCGCCGGTCAGCTGTCTTGATGTGGGGTGCGGCTCCGGAATTCTGGGGATCGGCGCCCTCCGCCTGGGGTTCCACTGGGTGGTCGGGATCGACATCGATCCCGAGGCGGTGACGGTGGCCCAGGAGAATGCAGAGTTAAACGGCGTGGCGGATAAGATGACACTCTCCACGCTCCCCCTGGAACAAGTGGAGGGAACCTTCGGGGTGGTGGTCGCCAACATCCTGGCCGAGGAGCTGGTCCGGATGGCCTCCCACCTGGTGCAGCGGATCGCGCCGGGAGGGTTTCTCCTTCTTTCGGGGATTCTCACCGAAAAGGAGCCTCTGGTCTTCGCTGGTTTCTCCCGGTTTGCTCTCCAGCCGCTTGCGCCGGCACGGGAGGGGGAGTGGAGCTGTCTGGTCTACTGCCGCCCGGCCTGATGCGCCGCTTCTTCATCGACAAAAGGTGTATCGTCGAAGGGGTTGCCCTCATCGAGGGGGAACTCTTCAGGCATCTGATCACGGTGCTCCGGCTGAAGAGTGGCGCCGTGATGACCCTGGCTGACGGTGAGGGGAGAGAGTACCATGGGGAGCTCACCGGCGTGGAGCCGGAGCGGGCCCTGGTCAGGGTGGTGGAGGACGTGGTCAGCACCGCATCCGGACCGGCTCCGGCGCTGACCCTCATTCAGGGGGTCCCCAAGGGGGAGCGGATGGAGTTTATCCTCCAGAAGGGGACCGAGCTGGGAACCGCCTGCTTTGTCCCCGTTCTCACCTCCCGGACCATCCCACGTCTTACCGGTGACCGGGCCGCAGAGCGGGTACGGCGCTGGGAGCGGATACTCCTGGAGGCGGCCCGTCAATCCCGGCGGTCCGATATTCCTGAGGTCAAGGCGATCACGACGCTGACCGAGGCCCTGGCCGGCGCTCGGCAGGAGCTGAAGCTGCTGCTCTGGGAAGAGGAGAGCCGGCAGGGGTTGCGGGAACTGATCGCAACCATGACGCCACCGCTCTCCGTGGCGCTCTTGGTGGGACCCGAAGGGGGGCTCTCCCGGGAAGAAGCAGAAGAGGCGATCAGGGCGGGGTTCGTCCCGGTGACCCTCGGCCCCCGAATCCTCAGGACCGAGACCGCCGGGCTGGCGGTGCTGTCGATTCTTCAATACTCGTGGGGGGATCTGGGATAATGGTGCCATGGCTTTTGAGGTCTTATTCCCGATGAATTTAAAAAAATTTCTGCTCCTGCTCTTTGCCGTGGCGCTAATTCTCCTCTTTTTCCGGTTCGACATGCAGCGGTTCCTGACCCTGGAGGCGCTCAAGGGAAACCGCCAACTCCTGGAGGAGTTCCACAACCGTCACCGGTTCATCATGACCGCCGGCTTCATGGCGCTTTACATCGTCCAGACCGCCCTGTCTCTACCCGGAGCGACCATCCTCTCTCTGGCCGGTGGCGCCCTTTTCGGTGCAATCACCGGCACCCTCTGCGCCGTCGTCGCCGCCACCATCGGTGCAACCCTGGCCTTCCTCGTCACCCGCTACCTGCTGCGCGACCTGGTGCTGGCCAGGTTCGGTCCGAGGCTGGAGGGGCTTAACCGGGAACTGGAAGAGCGGGGGCTCAACTATCTCCTCTTCCTGAGGCTGGTGCCGCTCTTTCCCTTCTTTCTCATTAATCTTGCGGCCGGAATGACGCGACTACCGCTGAAGAGCTTTGTCATCGGCACCCTGGTGGGAATCATCCCCGGCGGCTTCGTCTTCTGCAATGCCGGTGCTTCTCTGGCCACCGTTACAACTCTCAGGGAGATCGCCTCCCCGCGGGTAGTCGCCTCCTTCACCCTCCTGGGGCTCTTCGCCCTCATTCCGGTAATCCACGGGCGGTTCAGGACCCGCAGGAAAAACCGGGGGTGAGCCGGTCAGAACTGTGCTATACTCGCCCTTCGTTTTCCAATCACCCGGTATCACCATGTTGCCCGAGAGGAGCGCCCCATGAAGAGATCGAAGTTTTCGCCGATTGTCCCCCTGTTGCCCCTGGCCTTGCTGCTCTTTCCCCTTGCAGTCAGCGGAGCGGTCACGCCGAAGGCGCCGGTGCCGGCAACCATCACCGTCACCTTCCCCAAGGGAACCGCCACCCCTTCTGAACTCTGCGGCGAGTGTCACAAAGCCATTTATCGTGAATTCGCCCACGGCTTCGGCGCAGATATCCACACCCGTGACCTGCAGAGCGATGAAGCCGGAGGGCGCGATATCGGGCATCCTCCCGCCGCGATTTCATCCATGGCCACCGCCCATGCCATGGCCGGTACCGACCCGTTTCCCCTGCACGCCCGGGAGAGCGAGGCGGATGGTAAATCATGCAATGTCTGCCACTTTCCCGAAGCCTTCGCCCTGCCGGACATGGATCTCAGCGAGACCTACAAACCGAAACCGCGGCTCAAGAGCCAGGAGGCGGGAGGGCTCACCTGCGCCAGTTGTCACCTGACCCCTGAAGGGAAGATCCGTGGCCCCTACAATCTGCGGGCGCCTCACGAGAATGCTCCCGATGTCAAGATGAGGAGCTCGGTCATGTGCGCCTACTGCCACAGCCTCGGAAAACGGAACGTGGGACAGCAGACCCAGACCTTCCTGGAGTGGCGCGACGATTTCTGGAAGAGGGGGCTCGGCAGTCAGAACTGTCAGGAGTGTCATATGCCGCGGACAGTCCGTTCCCTTGCCGAGGGGTACGACGTCCCTGACCGGGTAGCGGCGCGGCATCTCTGGACCGGCGGCCGGTCGCTGCAGCGGTTGCAGAACGCCCTGAGTCAGGTGATCGTCCAGCCTGACCAGGGGAGCGCCAAGTTCGAACTCCATCTGATCAACATCGGCGCGGGCCATTCGGTCCCCACCGGCTCCAACCGGCGCGCCGTCTATCTGCAGGTAGAGGCGCGGGACGCCCAGGGGATCCTTGCCGCCCGAAGCGACTGGATGTTTGCTCCCTGGTACGGATCCCGCCCCGATGACAAGGCATTTCTGGAGGATGACAAGAAACGGCCGGATGCCAAGGCAGCCATGCAGGCCGACGCCCAGGGCCCCCACGAGCCGATCATCCGCGCCGGAGAAGAGCGGACCCTCACCTGGTCGCCCCTGTTGAAGCCGGGAAACTACACCATTCACTCTACACTGGTCTATGATCTCAACCGGTACAACGACCGGGCTGCAACGGCTGACCAGACTGTCTTCGGCAGCATCTCGCTTCCGATCCGGATCGAATAGGAGAGGGAACCTGCCGCTCCGACGAAGATAAAACGGCCCGCATCAGCGGGCCGTTTTATGTCGCCGGCAGTTCCAGCCAGCAGCGTCCCCGCTCAGGCTGGTGCACCCGCCATCAGAGTTACCCGTCATAGCCGGCAGAGCGACATGACCAAGGAGAAGCAGCCATGAGCCTCCGCAAACGGATCCAGATCCTCCTCGCCTTCCTGGTGGGGCTTCCGCTCCTCCTGCTCCTCTATGAGAGTTACCAGACCGGGCGCAAGACCCTGGTGGCGGAGATGAAACAGGAGGCGCTGCAGATCGCCCGGCTGGAAACCGCCGAAATGGATCTGACCTTCGATCCCCCCCGGCTCATCGCCGAAGGGGTCGTCCGCGCCCTGGAGAGCGACCCGCTGCTGAGAGCCGACGTCGTCCGGGAGCTGCTGCGCCGGACCCTTCACGAGTCACCGGACATCTACGGGATTGCCGTCGCCCTGCATCCGGAGTTGACCTCCCTGAACCGTTTCGCCCCCTACGTTTTCCGGCGCAATGGGGTGGAGAGCGAGATCGTCCTCCCCTATGACTACCTGAAACATGACTGGTACGAACTGACCCGGCAGAACGACCGGGGGAAATGGATCAGGCCGTACTACGGAGAGGGGGGGCAAGCGCTGATGGTCACCTACGTGGCCCCCATCCGGCGCGGGGGGGGCGTGGTGGGGATGGTTGCAGTGGACCTGGATCTGGAGAGTCTCCTGAAACGGCTCCATTTCCTCAAGCCGGGCGGAGACGGCACGGTCTACCTGGTCAACAAGGCGGGGAAGATCCTGGCCCACCCGGCCCTGAAGGCCCTGGCGGATCTTCCCGGAAAGCAGGGGCTGGGGGAGATGGCTGCGGTCATGGCGCACCAAGGGGTCGACACGGTCAAGATGGTTGATCCGGTCAGCCACCGGAACTCGTGGGTGGTGGAGTCCCCCATCCGCTCCCTGTCGGCCGAACGGGGGGGAGAGGGGTGGTCCCTCATCGTGAGCTGGCCCCTGGACAAGCGGCTGGCCCCCTTGACTGCCATGGGGCGGCGGATGCTCGTCCTCTACCTTTTCCTGGGAGGAGCAGCCCTCTGGTTTCTCAACCGGACCTTTGATGACAACATCACCCGCCCCCTGCGCCGGTTGGCCCAACAGGCTCGGCAGTACGCCTCGGGTGACTTCTCCTCCACCACCGCCATGGGGAGTGACGCCTTGGAGTTGCGGGAGTTGGAGGAGGCGCTGAATCTCCTGGGAACCACCCTTGAGGGGAAGAGCCTCGTTGACCCGACCATTACCGTGGAGGAGAGACCATGAACCTTGCAATGCTGCTGCTCGGCCCGGGGAACCTGAACCGGAGCCGCCGGTACCTCACCCTCCTGGGGACTCTCCTCTCCGGCGTCGGCCTCTTCATCGTCATCGACGCCTCGGACACGGTCACCCTGATCACCCTGGAGGCCTTCGGGTGGGTGATGGTGGTCATGGGGCTCGCCAAGCTGGCATTCTCCATTCTCGCCGGCGGCGGGGGAATGCCCTCGTTCTTCGGCGTTCAGGGGATAATCTTCATCGTCTTGGGGATCGCCATCGCCGATTTCCCCCAGCAGTCGGAAAACGCGGTCCCTTGGCTCTTCGGTCTCGCTCTGCTCCTCAACGGACTCTACCAGCTCCTCTCCGCCCTGGTCATCCGCTACCCCAACTGGGGGTGGTTCGTGGTCAGCGGTGTCGGCCACCTGCTCTTCGGCGGGCTCCTCTTCCTCGACTGGAAGGAGGCGGCTAAATGGGTGGTGCCGCTCTTCCTGGGGGGGGGGATGATCCTTATCGGTCTGACCACCCTCCGGACGGCGCTCCGGCTGGGGCGCTACCTGCAGGGGAGGGAGGGGGAAGAGTCGGAGATGGCGATCCGCTACTTTCTCGACTTCCATGTGGCCGGCCGGTTCCGGGAACGGTACCTGGCGGCGGAACCGGCGGCCCCCCCGGAGAGCGGCCAGGAGCACGATGGCCTGCAGGTGCATATCTGGACCCCCGCCACCGTCGCCAACCTGAAACCATCCGGCAACCTGATCAACAGCTACGTGGCCGCCCGCAACGCCGAGGGAAAGTTCACCGTAGGGCACTCCGCCCTGGAGATGAATCCCGACATCTACATCAGCCACTGCGACAACGATCCCATCGCCTTCGAAATGGCCAATGACGAGGTGCTGGGGGTACTGCGCAGCAAGGAGGTGCCGGGGCTCTTTCACCCCTCCTTCGAGGAGGAGATGAAGAGTTATGTCCTGCCGTCGGCCACCATCCGCTTTCACAACTTCAACGAAGGGCAGCTCCGGACCTTCTGGGCCCTCTACCGCCGGGAGACGGAGTATAACTTCACCAACCGGAACTGCTCCGTGGCGGTGGCGTTGGCCCTGGAGGCGGCCCTCATGGGAAGCCTCGATACCGGACACCGTTTCCGGACCCTCCTCTACCTGCTGACCAACAAGGACCTCTGGGTGGCTCATTTCATCCGGTGGAAGGCGCGGGAGATGGTCTGGACCCCCGGCATGATGCTGGATTACGCCGTGGCGCTCCAGCGGGTGGTGGAGGAGTCATGACCCCCTCTCCCGATCAGGGGCTCCCTCCGCAACGGAGAGAGTCGCTCACCGACCGGCTCTACGACGTGGGGTTCTTCCTGGTGGAGGCCTTTGCCGCCCTGGAGGTGACCGCGGTGATCGTGGCCAACGCCCGGATCACCGAAAGTCTGGGGCTGCGAGAGGAGCTCTCAAGTTACATCATCAACAGCTACCTCTACCCGCTCTTCGCGGTTATGCTGCTGCTGTTGTTCCTCTCCCGCAGGGTCAGCCGCTCCTTCAACCCCATGGGCTTCTTCCTGACGGGACTGGCGCTGTTCGCCGCGGGGAACATTATCTGCTCCTGCGCCGCCACGCCGGCCTGGTTCTTTGCCGGTCGAGGAATCATGGGGGTAGGGGGGGCGCTCTCCTTTGCCGGTCAGCTCTGGACCCTCACGGTCTATCACCGGTGGCGGATCACGGCGCCACTGGTCTGGGGGGAGGTGGGGGCGGCTCTGGGGGTCGTGGCAGGCCCCATCGTCGGGGCGCTCTTCGCCCAGTTCTCTCCCGGTGGGTGGCGGCACTTCTTCCTGCTCAACGCCGGCCTGGCAGGAGCCACCGCTCTCTTTGCCTGGCTGGGGCTCCGGCGGCGCCCGGTTGTGATGGATGCAGCGGCGGCGGTTCCAGGGGAGGAGGAGCAGGGGAGGAAGATAGTCAGGGTCATGACCGCCTGGCAGGTGGCAGTCTCCATCCTCATCGTCGGCTCGGAGTACCTCTTCTCCGACTACCTGCAGGCCAAGGCGGGAAAGAGCCCGCTCTTCGTGGGGGGGATGACCGTCCTCGCTTCTGCGGGGGCGATCCTGGGGAGCGTCTGGGCCGCCCGCCGGGAAGAGCGGTTGGCGCAGCTCCCTTCCCGGGCCGTTGCCGCGCTCCTGATCTCCCTGGGGGGGCTGGCCTACTGCCTCGCCTCGGGGCTCTTCATCCTGGCCGGACTCCCCATCTTCGCCTCGGGACTCTGCATGGGGATCGCCAGCGTCAGCATCTACGCCTCCATCGTCAACTCATCGTCTCCGACACAGTTCCTCCCCCGCTCCATGGTCTACCTCATGGGGATGCAGATCGGTAACGCCCTGGGAGTTCAGGCGGTCGGCCTGTCGGAGCTCTGGCATCTGGGGGTACCGGCCACGGCTGGGCTGGTGGCGCTCCTCCCCCTGGCCATCACCATGGCGACCATCTGCTACCTCCGCTCCTCCCCAACCACCGTCTAACGAAGGGATCCCGTCATCCCAGCTCTCGCACCTGCGCAAGGAGCTCTTCAAGAGTCAGGTTGCGCGCTGCGGGGAGGCCGAGCCCTTCGCTGGGGAGCCGGTAGAGATCGAACCGGGGAGAGCGGCTGCCGTCATCTCCCTTTACCAGGCCGGAGACGGCGATCCCCTGGTCGGCTAGCTGGGGCTGGGCACAGGAGTTGAGGCAGCCGGAGATAGCCCACCGGAGGGCCCCGGCAACGGTCCCCATGGCGGCGATGACCTGGCGGGCCACGTCGCGGGTCGGCGTCAGCCCCATCCGGCACTCGTGGCTGCCGGGACAGATCCTGAAGCTTACCTGCTCCTCCTTCTCCATACCGCCGAAGCCGAGCCGGAGCAGCTCCTGGCTGGCAGCTTCGACGTCACCGGGAATCCGGAAGGTGATATTCTGGTCAGGGGTGACGACCATCCAACCTCCCCCATGGATCCGGGAAAATTCGGCCAGACGGGCCAGAGTATCGGCCGAAAGTTCGCCGGCAAAGAGCGGCGCCTCCAGAGCGGGGGCTGGATCGCCGGGAAGGAAGCTGTCAGGAAGCCCCGCCGGAGGTGACAGCTCTTCGGTGGCTGACGGCTCTGCCATGATAAGCTCCCGGAGGCGCTCCTCCCCCAACTCCCGGACGACATGCTTGAGCCGCTTCCCCGCCGCGGCATGGGCGCCATAGACCTGAAGCACCGCCTCAATGAGCGGGATGAGCCGCCCCTGGGTGACCCGTTCCTCCAGGAGAAATCCGGCTTGAGGTTCGCGTCCCAGCCCCCCCCCGATCCAGACATCGTAATTTGAACTCCCCTGGTCACCCGGCTTCGCCACCAGCCCCACATCCTGGATGAGATGGCTCCGGTCGCACTCTTGCGTAAAGATGCCGATCTTGAACTTCTTGGGGAGCCGTTCGAACCGGGGGTTGCCGGTAAACTGCTGTTGGAGCCGGCGAGCCACGGTTTCCATCAGGGGGAAGCCGACTCCTCCCCGGCCGGCGCAGGTGACACCGCGCACGGCGCCACCGCAGGCGCCCCGCGAGGTGAGTCCCAACGCCGCAAGCCGGCTCTTCACCTTCCCCAGGTTTTCCGTGCTGACCCAGTGAAACTCGATGCTGCCGCGGGTGGTGAGGTGCAGCTCACTGCGGGCGAACTCTCCGGCAATGGCCGCGACGCCGTGGGCCTGCTCCGCCGAGAGGAGCCCGGCGGGGAGCTTGATCCGTTGCATGGCGAACCCCTCATGGGGTTGCCGGTAGATTCCTTCGATGCGCAGCGCTTGCCAGTCGGTGGTCATGTGGCTCCCTTTCGTGAAAAAACCCTCCATGCTTTCGGAGCCATGGAGGGTTGGTAGTCGAATTATCCAACAGAACAGTTATCCACGAAGGTCAGGCAATAACGTCAGATCTCGTCAAAGAGCGGAGTGGAGAGGTACCGCTCCGCCAGGTCGGGGAGGATCACCACGATGCTCTTGCCGCTGAACTCGTCCAGTCGGGCCAGCCGGACCGCGGCCAACGCCGCAGCGCCGGAGGAGATTCCCACGAGGAGTCCCTCCTCCCGGGCCAGCCGTTTGGCGAATTCGATGGCCTCGCCGCTCTCCACCAGCTCCACCCGGTCGATGAGGGAGAGCTCCAGGTTCCCGGGGATGAAGCCGGCGCCGATCCCCTGAATCCTGTGGGGGGCGGCCCTCAGCAGCTCGCCGGCCAGCTGCTGGGTGATGACCGGGCTCTCTTTCGGCTCCACCGCCACGGAGATGATCCGTTTCCCCTTGCTCTTGAGGTACCGGGAGATGCCGGTGATGGTGCCGCCGGTCCCCACGCCGGAGACGATGACGTCGACCCCGCCGTCGGTGTCGTCCCAGATCTCGGGGCCGGTGGTCTTTTCATGAATTGCCGGGTTTGCCGGGTTATTAAACTGCTGGGGGAGGAACCACCGCTGGGGGTCCGAGGCCGCGATCTCCTCTGCCCTGGCCACCGCCCCCTTCATCCCCTCGGTCGCCGGCGTCAGGATCAGGTTGGCCCCCAGGGCCGCCAGCACCCGGCGCCGCTCCACACTCATGCTCTCGGGCATGGTCAGGGTCAGCTTGTACCCCCGGGCCGCAGCCACGTAGGCCAGAGCGATACCGGTATTGCCGCTGGTCGGTTCGACGATCTCCACCCCCGGTTTAAGTATCCCCCGCTCCTCGGCGTCCCAGATCATGCTGGCGCCGATGCGGCATTTGACCGAGTAGGCGGGATTGCGCCCCTCCACCTTGCCGAGGACGATCCCCCGGGCGCCGACGGTGACGCGGTTTAGCCTGATCAGCGGGGTGTTGCCGATGGATTGGGAATTGTCCTGAAAAATTCTGCTCATCAGCTCTTCTCCTTGTGCGTGGAATGAGAAAAAACCGGTATCAGATGCTGTAGTCGAAGAGCTCACGCTCCGCCAGTCGTGCCGCCTCGCTACGCTCCACCATCTCCGCCAGGGTGACCGTATCCAGCACGGAGTTCATGGCGCGCTGCACGTCCGCCATGACGAGGCGGATGCCGCAGCTTGCCAGGTCATCACACTCATCGCACTTGGCAGGGGTGACGCCGCTGAGGCAGGAGACCGGAGCCAGATCACCCTCCAGGATCTTGACGATCCTGCCGATGGTCAGCGTTCTGGGTGAGACGGAGAGTGAGTACCCCCCCCCTTTACCGATCCGGCTTGCGAGAATTCCGCCGTTCTTCAACGCCAGAAGGATCGCCTCCAGAAACTTTTTGGGGATCCTCTCTTCCTGGGCCAGCTCCGAGATGAGAACCTGTCCCCGCTCCAGGTTGCGCGCTAAATTCATGAGGGCCCTGAGGCCGTAGGTGCTTTTCTTTGAGAGCATCATTGTCTATAACTCCGATAGGTCACAATCAAACAATCCGGGCGGGAAGTCAAGAACTATTTTTCCCCCATGCCGCTCTCCACACCCAGGAGGAAGGCGTCGACCTCTTCGCCAACGGTGAAAACGGTTCTCTCCACCGGGAGGAGCGCCATGGCGTCGGCCAGGAGCATGGTCTTGAGGATGCCGGTGTTCTGGTCGCCGCTGGAGCGGCCGGAGAACCCCTTCCCTTCCCGGTCCAGCCTGAGCCTGATGAACTGCGCCTTACCCGCCTTCTTTTTGAACTCCTCGGCCAGGGTGACCTTGACCATGCTCCGGATAACCCGGCGTCGCCCCATCATCCGGAGCAACGCCGGCCTGACGAAGAGTTCGAAGGTCACCAGGGTGGAGACCGGGTTTCCCGGAAGGGAGAAGACCGGTCGGCCGTCCCGCAGACCAAATGCGGTGGGCCCCCCCGGCTTCATGGCCACTTTCCAGAACTGCTGCTCCACCCCCAGCTCCGCCAGGAGCTCCCGGACATGATCGTGATCACCCGCCGAGACTCCGGCGGAGGTGATAAAGGCGTCAGCCTTGAGCCCTTCCGCCATCTTCAGTCGGAGCTCCTCCCGGCTGTCCCGGGCTATGCCGAGGAGTACCGGTTCGGCGCCAGCCTCCCTGACCGCGGCTGCCAGGGAAAAGGCGTTGCTGTTGATGATCATTCCCGGCGGCGCCGGTTCGCCCAACTCGACCAGTTCATCCCCCGTGGAGAGGATCGCCACCCGCGGTTTCCGGAAGAGCGGCACGAGGGCCCTGCCGCAGGAGGCGAGCATGCTGATCTCCGCCGGGCGGATCACTCTCCCGGCCTCGATGACCGTCTCCCCCTCCCGTACATCCTCTCCCTTGAAACGGATATGCTGATGACGCCGGACCGTCTCCTTGATGATTACGTAGCCGTCCAGCGTCTCGGTCTCTTCCACCGGCACCACCGCGTCACACCCGGTTGGAATCCTGGCGCCGGTCATGATCTTGATGGCGCAGCCGGAGCTGACCGCGGTGGTAAGCTCCCCGCCTGCAGCGATCTGACCGATGACCCGCAGCCTGACCGGCGTCTCCCGACAGTCGGCGGCACGCAAGGCATAGCCGTCCATGGCCGAATTGTCGGCTGCAGGGAGATCCCAGGGGGCACGGATATCTTCGGCAAGGGTGCGGCCGAGGGATGCCAGGAGTTCCACCTGCTCCATCCCACAGGGGGAGACGGAGTCGAGGATCACTGTTCGGGCTTGTTCGAATGTCAGCATCAATTAAATCCTCACTGGTAATGAAATTTGGCTGGGGTGCGAAGGTATCACGTTTTCTCCGGCAGCGCCATCTCCCCATAGCGGCTTCTCATCCCCGCAAAGGAGGCGACAAAATCGGTTACCGGATGAGTCATGACCTCATCGGGGACGCCGCTCTGGACGATCATCCCGTTGTTCATGACCACCATCCGGTCAGCCAGCCGCGTGACCTCCCACTGATCGTGGGTAGAGAAGAGCGCGGCGCTCCCTGTTTCTCCAAGAATCTGTTTCAGGTCATCGGTGAGGAGCTGCCGGGTCGGCGGGTCCAGGGCAACGAACGGTTCGTCCAGAAAGATCAGCTCCGGCCGGGTAACGAAGGCCCGGGCCAGGCTGGTCCGCTGGGCTTCACCTCCGGAGAGCTTGCGCGCCGACCGCGTTGCCAGATGGGCGATCCTGAACCGGTGGAGAGAGGCGTTGACCAGCTCCCTGATCTCATGATCTGGTACTCCGCGGATTCTCAATCCTGACGCCACATTGCCGAATACCGTGTTGTCGAAGAGGAGCGGTTCCTGGAAGAGCATGGCGATCCTGCGGCGATAACCGGTGGCGGCGCTCCCCACGGGGATCGGTTCTCCCCTGAAGAGGCGCACTCCTGAGGCCGACGGGATGAGGCCGGCCAGAGCGAGCATGAGGCTGGATTTCCCGGCGCCGTTGGGGCCGATGAGGGCCACGGTCTCGTTCTCATGGATGGTGAAGGAGGAGATGTTGAGCACCTCCGCCCCCCCTCTTCTCACGGCGAGTTCCCGGGCTTCCAGGAGTACTCTACGGCTCATCGGGGGCGCTCCAGCTGCTGGACGACCGTGAGGAGGTAGTTGATCCCGAAACAGAGGAGCAGGAGGATGAGCCCCAGGGCGATGGCGATGTGGAAGTTCCCCTTCCCCGACTCCATGACCGTGGCCGTGGTCAAGACCCGGGTCTGCCCCTTGATGTTTCCCCCCACCATGATGGCTGCACCGACCTCGGAGATCACCCCGCCGAACCCGGCCATGATGGCTGCCAGGAGCGGTAGCCGCGCCTCCCTGAGAAGCAGCAGGTAGAGCTGGAGGCGCGACGCCCCCAGTGCCAGAATCTGGAGCCGCAGGTTCGGGGGGAGGTTCTGGATGGCGGCGATGGTTATCCCCATGACGATTGGGGAGGCGATGATGCACTGGGCGATCACCATGGCCCAGGGGGTGTAGAGGAGCTCCAGAAAACCGAAGGGCCCGCTGCGCCAGAGGCAGAGAGTGACGAAGAGCCCGACCACCACCGGCGGAAGTCCCATCCCCGTATTGACCATGCTGACCAGGATTCTTTTCCCCGGAAAATCCGACAGGGCCAGGGCCGTCCCCCCCCCCATGCCGAGGAGCACGCTGAGGATGGTGGCCAGGCCGGAGACCTTGAGGGAGAGGAGCGTTATGGAGAGTACCTCCCGGTCGAGGGTAACGATGAGGCGCAGCGCCTCGATAATTCCTTGGATCAGGAGTTCCATCAGAACCCCAGGGATTCCGGCTTTTTGCCGGCGTCGGGGAAGAAGAGGGGGGCGCCGTATCTGTCAACGCCGAACCTGGCGATGAGTCCCTGACCCTTTGGGGAGAGGAGGAAGTCGGCGAAAGCCAGGGCGCCGGCGCCGTTCACCCTGGGCCAGAGGTGTGGATTCACCTGGATGACATGGTAGACGTTGAGAAGGAGCGGCTCCCCTTCAACCAGGATGGCAAGCCCCAGGTTCTTCTTCATGGCCAGGTAACTCCCCCGATCCGTCAGGGTATACCCCCTCTTCTCAGAAGCCACGCCGAGGGTCTGCCCCATCCCCAGGCCGCTCTGCTGATACCATTTCTCCCCTTCCGGGTTGATCCCCACCCCCTTCCAGAGCTCCTTCTCCTTGGCGTGGGTTCCCGAATTGTCTCCCCGGGAAACGAAGAGGCTACCGGTTGCGGCGATCAGTTTGAATGCCGCAGAAGAGGATTTTGCCCCCTTGATCCTTGCCGGATCGGCAGGGGGGCCGACGATGATGAAGTCGTTATGCATGACCAGCCGCCGGTTGACCCCGAACCCGGCTGCCATGAACTTCTTCTCCGCGTCGGGGGAGTGGACCAGCAGGAGGTCGGCCTCCCCTCTCTCCCCCAGCTTCATGGCCTGGCCGGAGCCGACGGCGATGCTCTTGACCAGGTAGCCGCTCTCCTTCTCGAAGAGCGGGATGAGGAGATCCAGGAGCCCGGAATCCTGGGTGCTGGTGGTGGTGGCGAGGATGATGATTTTTGACGGAGCGGCCGGCGCCGGGGAGGCGACGGCAATGAGCAGCAGGAGCAGGAGGGTGATTGTTGCCAGGGGGCGCATGGTTGATCCTTTCATCATAGGTCGAACCGTTCGGTTTTCGTGACGGTGGACATCTTCTTGAGGCGGCTGATGCCATAGCGGCACGCCTCGAAGGCGTCCTCGCTGGCCGGGGCGCTGACCGCCACCAGGGAGATGATCTCCCCCACGGAGAGACATCCTTCCCGACGGATTATCAGCAGATCCTCCAGCTGCCACTTTTCCTTGAGCTCGGCAGCGATGCCGTTCATCTCAGAAAGCGCCTCCGGTGAGAACCGGTAGTCGATTGAGATGGTTGCCTTGCCGACGCCGGTCTCTCCCTTAACCACGGCATAATGCAGGAGTACCGAGCCGGAAGTAACGGTTGCAAGGAGGTGATAACTGTCGGCGGGGTTGATCGGTTCGGTGATGATGAAGAGCATAGAGTCACTCCACGGAGATTGTTAAAAACCGGGGGGCGCACGCGCCCCCCGGTGAAAGAAACCTTGGAGAGTCGTGGCTTAGACAGCTATTCCCGCTGACGCTGTAACCATCTAAAAACGTGATTGTTTTGAAATCTCGCTTCTTAATAAAATTCCAAGAAAAGCTGCGACATCGATTTGTCCCGTATGAATCACAGCCGTAAGTTTCAGAGGCTAGGCAAAACATAACTTTCTAATATTATTAGTAAAAACAGCTTATGGTGGCGATTTTTTACTTGACACCGGGCCTATAGGGTGGCGGCATTTTCTCGTTGACTCATTTTAATCTACGAGGTAATGAGAATGCCCAAAGCACGACTTGTCCCGCCCCGGCT
>CAIOGM010000100.1 GCA_903857795.1 uncultured Geobacter sp. | reverse complement strand
GCGAAGCCGTCGAAGGGGTAGATGGGGCTCTCGGTCCACTGCCAGACATTGCCGACGACATCATGGAAGTCGCCGGAGCGGAAGCGGTCCACCGGACAGGGGGAGGCGAACCGCTCCAGATTGATGTTCCCCGGCGCCTCTCCCCACCAGGGCTGGTCCGGGATGTCTGCAAGGTCACGAAACCGGCGGTACTCGTCCTCCGTGGGGAGGCGGATCGGTCTGCCGCTCTCCGCCGATTTCCAGGTGCAGAACGCCTTGGCCTCCAGGCAGTTCACCTCCACCGGCCAGTTCCACGGCATGGGGATGATCTCCGCCATGGTCCTCAACCGGTACGAACCGTCTGGCTCTTTCAGCCAGAAGAGGGGGCACTCCGCCTCCTTGAAGCTCTTCCAGTTCCACCCCTCCTCGCTCCACCACTGCTTCTCCCGGTAGCCGCCGGCATCAACAAACGCCCTGAACTCCGCATTGGAGACCAGGTAGCGGGACGCCTTGAACTCCGCGACCTCCGATTCATGGCGGCCATACTCGTTGTCCCAGCCGTAGAGGGGGTGATTGTGCTCCTTCCCCAGGCGGACGATCCCGCCGGGGACCGGCAGCAGCTCGTTGACCGGCGCCTCACCGCTCTCTCGACAGATCTCCCAGAGGGGGAGCGGCTGCACCTGATCGATGGCCAGCTGCCGGATGATTACCGACGAGGTCTCCAGGTGAATCCGGCCATGCTCGATCCCCATGAGGATCGCCCAGAACGGGTCGTTCCAGTGAATGGGCAGCGTCAGCGGCAGGGTCCGGATGAGCCGGTCAATCACGCCGCGCACCTGGTTACGGTACTCCTGAACCTGGTCACGGGTGGGCCAGTCATAATGGGCCTCGTTGAGGTCATCCCACGACATCTCATCCACTCCAACGGCGAACATGGACTCGAAGCGGGGATTGATCCGCTGCTCGATGATCTTGGCGATGACCAGCTTGTTGATGAAGAAGGTGGCGGTATGACCGAAATAGAAGATGAGCGGGTGCCGGAGCGGTTCGGCCCGAATGGTGAAGCTCTCGGGATACCGGAGGGTATCGTAGAGCCGCTCGTCGATGTCGAAGCTCTTGTGGAAGTAGTCGAGGATCTCGGCCCGCTTAACCTCCGGGTCACCTTCGTTGAGGATAATGGTTTTCGTACTGCGCAACGGGTTCATGGTTCCCCTCCTGAAATAACCTTAACCTCAACCTTGGCTCACTTCCGGCAGTTCCTTCTCAAAGACCTCCCACAGATTCAGGATCAGCTCGGGGAAGAGATTCAGGGTGAGCGGTTCCGACCAGTCGAAGATTTCCGGACTGCCGTACCGTCCATCCACGAGGAGATACCGGTCAACACTCTCGGCAACCGGATCGACGATGAGGTACTCCGCGACTCCAAACCGCTCATAAAGCGCTTTTTTCAGTCGCCGGTCCCGAGTGCTCGTCGATGGGGAGAGAATCTCGATGACCAGATCCGGCGCACCCTGGACGCACCTGTCAGTTATCGTTGATCGGTCACAAACAACTATCAGGTCAGGCTGAACGACGTTACTTTCATCCAGAACCACATCCGTGGGAGCAATAAATGCCTCGCACGATTTCCCCCTAAAAAACGGCAAGAGCATTAACGCCAGATTTCTGCTGATTCTCTGGTGACAGATCAGAGGCGCCGGCGACATATTGTACGCCTCGCCGTCGATGATCTCCCACCGCTGGCCGTCGTCCCAGGTCAGGTAATCGGCATAAGTCCATTTCTGTTCCAATTGGTATGCAAGCGGTCCCATGACGGTCACTCCTTTACGCTTCGGCTTGTGAGGGCTAAACTGTGACAATCGCTAACATAAAGAAATGCTTTACAGAAGGCAAATTCTTTCTTTTTTACGGGGACATTCAGGCTATCCCCGCCAACTCCAGCCGCCCCCCCCACCGCCGGGCAAGTTCCGCCATGAGCCGGGGATAAGCGCTCCCCAGATTCGGATGGGCATCTACCAGGGCGAACGCTTCCTTCCTGGCCTCTTCCAGAATGCGACCGTCGCGCAGGATGTTTCCCACCCGGAAATCGGGAATCCCCGCTTGCCGTATCCCCAGGAAGTCGCCGGGGCCGCGGATTTCCAGATCCGCCTCGGCAATCCGGAAACCGTCCGTGGTCTCGGTCATGACCTGCAGCCGCCGGCGCGCCTCTTCCGTCCGTTTGGGACCCGCCAGCAGGATGCAGCGGGAGCGGGCGCTTCCCCGTCCCACCCTCCCCCGGAGCTGGTGCAACTGGGAAAGACCGAACCGCTCGGCATGCTCCACCAACATGACCGTGGCATTGGGAACGTCGATCCCCACCTCGATGACGGTGGTCGCCACCAGGATGTTGAGATCCCGCTCCTTGAACGAGCGCATCACCCCTTCCTTCTCCTCCGGCCGCATCCGGCCGTGGAGGAGCCCCACACGGAGGTCGGGAAATATGTCCCGGTCGAGATGCTCCGCCATCTGGGTCGCTGCCTTCAGCTCCGACTTTTCCGCCTGCAACTGATGCCATCACCAGAAAATTTCTATTGGCTCGGTCTAGCAAAATCGACGCATAATATTCTT
>CAIOGM010000099.1 GCA_903857795.1 uncultured Geobacter sp. | reverse complement strand
GCGGAAAGGACGTTCTCGATCTCTTCTGTTATTCGGGGAGTTGGGCGCTCCACGCCGCTTCTTTCGGTGCCAAGTCAGTCCTGGGGGTGGATATATCCGAGAAGGCGACGGCACTGGCTCGCCGCCAGGCAGTGCTGAACGGCATGGCAGAGCGGGTCACCTTCGAGGCGGTTGATGCCTTTGCCCGGCTGAGGAGTCTGAAGGAAGAGGGGAGGCGGTTCGGTGTGGTGGTGCTCGATCCGCCGGCCTTCGTGAAGAGCAAGAAGATGCTCAACGAGGCGCTCAAGGGGTATGTGACTGTCAATCGCCGAGCCATGGAGCTGCTGGATTCCGGCGGTTATCTGGTTACCTGCTCCTGCTCGTACCATCTGGGGCGCGAACAGTTCCGCGACCTGCTGGTCACCTCGGCGCGGCAAGCGGGAAGAAGCATGCGGTTGGTCGCCACCGGCTTTCCCTCTCTCGATCACCCGGTGCTGCTGGCGGCGCCGGAGAGCGACTACCTCAAATGTTTCGTGCTCCAGGCGATCTGATCCTCACCCTGGACGATCGGTGGATGAACCTGAATAAGGCTGGTATCCACGAAGGAGGCGAAACAATCTTAAGAAAATCGAAACCGAAACAATGTCGGAAGCTGCAGCTTCCAGGACGGCTCCTGGTTGTCGTCTGTTTAGCCGTTCTCTCCGGCTGTCTGGCGCCCCACGGAAGCGGCAGGGGGCTCCTCGTAAAACCGGGGGGGGCGCGGCTGAACCTGGTCAGCGGCGCAGCGCCGCCGTTACCGGAACTTCCGGTGGAGATCACCGGAGAGAGTACGCACGCGGAAACGCCGGGGAAGGGGAGGGGAGCGCGCGTCGAAGATCCGGAGATCGATGATATCCTCAATATTCCGCAGGATCTTCAGCCGTTCAGCCGAGGAGTCGGCGCGGATGCGGTATCGCCGGCGTGCCGGCAGAAACAGCTGGAGCGGTATCAGGCGAGTCAATTTGCGCCGTGGAGCACGAAAAGTACGCTTTTTGACTGCGATGTGGCGGCCGCTTCCATGCGGGAGATGGCGACCGGAGTCTGGTTCGGTGAGAATCGCCGGCACATAGATATAAAGATACTGAATGCATTGCTCGACCGGTGCGACCTGGACCATTTCCCGTCACAGAACCGCCCCGCCGTTGCGGTGGGGTCGGCGTCTCTCAGGCTGCTCCCCACCATGAAGCCATTTTACAAGAACAGCATGACACCGAGCGGTGACATGTCGCCAACAGAGCTCTCCTTCGACCGGCTCCAGAACACCGAGATCAAGGTAAATGAACCGCTTCGGCTACTGCATGTCTCTTCCGACGGGGCCTGGGCCTATGTAGAGGCATCATTTGCCGGCGGTTGGGTCGAGAGCTCTTCCGTGCGCCTTATAGATGAGCCGACGATCAAGCGGTTCATGGCGCTTCCCAAGGTCGTGGTTGTCAGGGAGAGCGCACTGCTCGTCGATCACGCCACCGAGGCCAGCTCGCAGCCGAAGATCGGTGCGTTACTGCCGGTTATCAGGGAGATGGGGGATCGATACCTTGTTCTTGTCGCCTGTAATCCCGGAACTCCCCAGGCCCACCTGCATCATGTCACCATCGATAAGGGGGCGGTGCGCCCATTCCCTCTCGACTTTTCCGCTGAAAATGTGGCGTTGATTGGAGGGGAACTTCTGGGGCGCCCCTATGGTTGGGGGGACGCCTACCATGACCGGGACTGTTCCGGCACCACACGGGATTTTTTCCTCCCCTTCGGCATCTGGCTCCCACGGAACTCGCGGGAGCAGATCGGGGCCGGGCCGAAGATCTCCTTCGACGGGCTCTCTCCGGCTGGCAAGGAAGAACTGATCCGGAGCCGGGCTCACCCGTTCCTGACCCTGATCCACATGGAGGGGCATATCATGCTCTACTCCGGCCTGTATGAGCAGCGGCCGACCATCTTTCACAACGTATGGGGGATTAACTACCGCGATGAGCGAGGAGAGACGAGCAAGCGGATCATCGGCAAGAGCGTCATCACCTCCCTGGAACCGGGGAAGGAGTTGCCCCGTGTGGGGAGAACCTTTCTGGAGCGATTCACCGGGATGCGGGTCCTGACCGACGGCTGTGAGGCGGAGTAAGCTCCGGATACGAGGATCAATCAGGGTAGCTATCTGTTGCGTGCCACTGTTGGAATTTTTAATACCAAAGAAGAGGGGAGAGGGCGCTACCCTGCGGGACGGGTCGCTGGGAGTGCTTTTTTTCTGGAACGGAGTGCGGCGAAGAATTCGGTGAGCAGCAGGGAGCACTCCGCTTCCCGTATGCCGGCGACGACCGGAAAGCGGTGATTGAGACGAGGATCGGAGGAGACGTCGTAGAGCGTACCGGCAGCCCCCCCCTTGGGATCACGGCAGCCGTAGACCAGGCGGTCGATCCGGGCGAGGATCAGAGCCCCCATGCACATGAGGCACGGTTCCAGGGTAACGTACAGGGTGCAGCCGGTAAGACGCCAGGCGCCGGTGCGACGGGACGCTTGGCGGATGGCGATCAACTCGGCATGGGCGGTGGGGTCGTAGGCAGTTTCACGGAGATTATAGCCGGAGCCGATGACCCGTCCGTCTCTGACAATGAGGGCGCCAATGGGGACCTCCCCCCGTTGCCCGGCAAGAGTCGCCCGACGAAGCGCCCTTCCCATCCAATAGCCGTCATCTTTTGGCGTGGTGAGTGGTAAGAGGTTTTGATTGGATGATTTAGTTTTACGTAAACTCATTGGTAGTAGTCGCTACAGTACATCATCGTCAGGCGCGCCCGGTTTTCCCGACAGAGGGGACAGAGCTCTCCGGCGTCATGCCATACTTCCGCAGCGAGCCACTCCCCTGCCTCGGCATAGAGTGATGAAGAGGCGTCAGGATCGAATCCTGTGCCACAGAGGGTACATACGGAAAGTTTCGGGGAGTTCATGCAAAGCTTTGTAGCACAGGGAGGGCCCGGAAGTAAATCGTCATGAATCAGAGATCTCTTGCCGGTTTCGGTTGCATTTGCTCAGATCACCGTGCTATTTCGTAGCTGAAGAGAGTGAAAAAACGGCAGATGAACGTCAACCAGCAACTAGTGAGGAGGAATACCGATGGCTAACTGGAAATGTACTGCATGCGGATTCAGCAAGGAGGGGCGCTGTAAACCCCAGAAATGTCCCCAGTGTCAGGAGAAGGGGAAATTCGAGAAAGAGGAAGAGAAGTAGAGAGGGGTCCCACCTCAGCGGCCACCCTGACCCTCCCCCGGTAAGGGGGAGGAAATCAGTTCTGAGTTGCGAACAGATCAGAGCTGCTTGAGGTAGGCGAGTGTCTCGCCGGCGATGGCCGGAGAGTCGATGAGGACGGAAAGTTCGTTGTTGTAGCGGAGGGCACCGACGGTCAGGTTGTGGCTCCCCAGGAAGACATACCGGCTGTCTATGACAGTTACCTTCAGGTGGGTCACCACATCAGGGTCGTCGAAGAAGACCTTGATCCCTCCACGGGCCAGCAGCGCGGCGGTGTGGAGATTCTCCTCGTTCAGCCGATCCTTCTGTCGGGTCTTCTCCAGAATAACCCTGACCTCCACCCCGCGCCGGTGGGCCCGGATCAGCTCTTCTTCTATCCGCTCGGATTCGCTTTTTCCGTGAACCACGAAAAGGTAATAAGAGCAGATAATGCTCTTCTTGGCGCTCTTGATGCCGCCCAGAAGCGCCCCGGCAAACTCAGTGTCTTTGAGGAGCGTGACAGTAGCTTCGTGGGAACCGGCCGAAGCCGGTGAGAATGTCCCGGATGAGACGCCAAAAAACAGGACAAAGATGAGAAGCCGGAGTGCTCTTCTCGTATGGTTCGGTCCACTGGGGAGGTTTCCTATGTGCTGTTTCGTGATGGCCTCCGGCAACCTGGTGAATGAATCGTAGCAGCTTAAAAAATATCTTGAAAAAGTGCAAGGGGCATTCTATTAATGGACAAGAAATTTTCCCGATTCGCCATTTCCGAAAGGAGTAATTTTTATGAATAATCGTTTTCTCGATGCCTGTTGGGGCAAACCTGTCGACCGTACTCCCGTCTGGCTCATGCGACAAGCCGGCCGTTATCTTCCGGAGTATATGCGGGTGCGGAGCAAGTGCACCTTCCTGGAGCTTTGCAAGAGCCCCGAGCTGGCAGCCGAGGTCTCCATCCAGCCGGTGGATATCCTGAAGGTTGACGCAGCCATCCTCTTCTCGGATATCCTCACCCCGGTGGAGCCCATGGGGATGAAGCTGGACTTTGTCCCTGGTCCGCTCTTCGAACATCCCATCAGGACCATGGCCGATGTTGAGGCGCTCCGGATTCCTCAGATGGAGCAGGATGTCCCCTATGTGCTGGAGACCATCAAGATCCTCCGGAGGGAACTGGAGGGGAAAGTGCCGCTCATCGGGTTCGGCGGCGCCCCCTTTACCCTGGCCTGTTATATGGTGGAAGGGAAGGGGTCCAAGGATTGGGCGACCATAAAGCGGATGATGTACACCGCACCTGAGGTCTACCACGCCCTCATGGAGAAGGTGACCATGATGGACATGGAATATCTGAATGCCCAGATAAAGGCGGGGGCTCAGGCGATTCAGATCTTCGACACCTGGGGCGGGGTCCTGTCGCCGGCCGATTATGTGAGGTATGTCCTCCCCTATACGACGAAGCTCATCAACGGCCTGAACCGGCTGGAAACTCCGGTCATCCACTTCGTGAAAGGGGCCGGGAGTATGCTGGATATCGTGAAGCGTGCGGGTGGCGATGTCATGGGGCTGGACTGGCATGTGGAGCTGGGAAAGGCAAGGGACATCCTGGGACCAGAGATGGCTGTTCAGGGGAATCTAGACCCCACCGTGCTCTTTGCGTCTCCGGAGATCATCGAGAGGGAGGTTCAGCGGGTTCTGAACGAGAATGCCGACCGGCCGGGACATATATTTAACCTGGGCCATGGTATTTTGCCGACGGTGCCGCCGGAAAACGCGATTCACATGGTTGAGTGCGTTCACCGTTTATCGCAGAAATAGCTGTGTCGTTCAACGGGGGGCCGGAACTGTTTCCGGTCCCCTGTTGTGTATGGTGGATCTCAGACCGACTCTCAGCGCTTTCTCAACTCCCGGAACTGTCTATAAAGGATGAATCCACCCCAGACGAGGGAGAGAATCATCAGGATGCTGCCGATGGTGAAGGTGGTCCGCGCAATCAGGTGGTCATACCGAAGCCAGCCCAGCTTGGAAAGAATGATTTCCCAGTCGTGGTAATCCTCCACTTCGCTCCCGGTGACCCCGCCAAGGAGGAGGAGTTGACCGGCGCGGGCGTCATCCATGTAGGGGGCGATGTCCAGGAAGCTCTCCCCGAGCCACCAGAGCCCCACCGCAGCGCCAAACGGATTCCCCTTCACCAGGAAGGCGCAAAGAACTATGAGCGGGATCAGCCATTGGCCGAGGGTGCCACCCAGAACCTGGAGAAAGCGCCCCAAGGGAGAGAAGAAGAGGTGCCCAGCTTCGTGGAACGGCAGGTTTATCAGGTGGAGGAATGACTCCCCCACGTAGTTGGAGGCGATGGAGCTCGTCACCAGGCGCCACCCCCAGATGAGGAGCAGCAGGTAGCAGGCTCCCCTTCCCGCAACCATGAAGCCGTTTTCGTCCGGTTGAATGATCAGGAGTCGGCCCTTAAGCCAGGCGCGATTTCCCTCCAGCGAGGATGCTGCCTGACTCTCGTACTCCGGTATTTCACGGGGGACGGCCCGGACTCCACCGTCCCCGCGCACCTTGGCAAATATCACTCCGCAGCAAAGGCATTCGCCCGGCCCGTCAGCCTGCTGGTAGGCACATTTCGGGCAAATCATGGATAGACCCGCGCCACAAACTCCGCCACGCATGCCGGCTTCTCCACTCCCTCGATCTCCACGGTGTACCGGTAGAGTATCTGGACGCCGTCGCCCACCTTCTCCACCTCCTGCAGCAGAGTCCGCGCCCTGATCCGGGAATTGACTGTGACCGGTGCCGGGTAACGAACCCGATTCAGGCCATAGTTGACGCGATAGCGCATCCCCGGATAGTTTTTCTGGAAGAAGTCAGGATGGTTGCTTTCGGTGAGGAAGGGGAGAAGCGACAGGGTCAGATAGCCGTGGGCCACGGTGGATCCGTAAGGTGACTCTTTTGCTGCCCGTTCAGGGTCGGTATGCAGCCACTGGAGATCGCCGGTGACCCCGGCGAAGCGGTCGATCCGCTCCTGGTCGATGGTGAGCCAGGGACCCACGTGCATCTCGTTCCCCAGGTTTGGGGCCATGAAGGCGATGAGGATGTCGGCCGGAGTTGTCATGTCTGCTCCTGTTCGCGAAGTCGAAGGGAATAAAGAAAAAGCCGACGGGTATCATCGGCTTTTCGTGTTGTTACAGTGGCTGTCGGCGTCAGGAACCTTGACGCCGTTGCGTCTTAATGGGGACATAGTTGCAGAATGGCTCTTCTTCCATGTAGTCACCATGGATGGCGTCGGCCCGGGCCCGGCAGCCGCCGCAGACGCTGATGTATTCGCACTCGCCGCACTTCCCCTTGTACGCCTTGAAGTCCCTCAGGTTTTTGAAGATCTCCGAATTGTTCCAGATCTCTTTAAAGGGGGTCTCCTTGACGTTGCCGGCGGTCCGGTGGAAGTAGGAGCAGGGCTTCACGTTGCCGAAGCAGTCGATGAGGCAGATGGATTGGGCAGCGATGCACCCCTTGCCGCCTCCGGTGGAGAAGGTGAGAGAACGGCGTTCGAAGGTAACCCCCTCGGCCTTGGCCTTCTGGGGGACGATCCGGTAGTAGTGAGGAGCGCAGGTGGGGCGCATGAGGATGTCGTCTTCCTGCTTCTCCTGCTGGTAGTGCCAGTCAAGGATCTCCTCGTAATCCTCTTTGGAGATCAGTTCGTTCATGATCTCCTCGCCGCGGCCGGTGGGGACGATCATGAACATGTACCAGGCGGTGGCGCCCAACGACTTGGCGACCTTGAAGGTGTTGGCGATGTCGTGCTGGTTCCGCTTGGTGAATGAGGAGTTGATGAGGAACTTCTGGCCGTGCTTGCGGAACAACTCGGCGGCGTCGAGCACCCCCTGAAAGGCGCCGGGACAGGAGCGGAAGTCGTCGTGAACCGCCGCAGTGGAGCCGTCCAGTGAGAGCGAGACCATCTTGATGTCGGCCTTTTTCATCTTCTCGCAGACATCGTCGGTGACCAGGGCGCCGTTGCTGGCCATGCACATCCGCAACCCCAGGGAGGTGCCGTATTCGGCCAACTCGAAGATGTCTTTCCTCATGAGTGGTTCACCACCGGAGAGGACCACCACCGGCTTGGAAAATTCCGCGATCTCCTTGAGGAGTCTCTTCCCCTCTTCCGTGGAGAAGTCTCCTTCGGAGGAGAGCAGATCCGAGGAGCAGCGGCAGTGAACGCATTTCAGATTACACTTCTGCGTGGTCTCCCACGCGATCCATTTGGGGATGTACTCTTCAGCCATGATATCTCCTTCGCACTATTTACGTGACGATACTACTATGGTTGCCGGAGCAAAGACAAGCAGATTAAAACCGTATCCCTCATGCCGGAGTGGGGCCTCTACACGAAGTGGACGAGGAGCTGATTGGAGAGGATCAGCCGCGAAGCGGGGATGGCGAGGTGCCGGCCGTGCCGTTCCAGGAGTCCCTGGCTCAGGAGTCGCCGAATCTCCGCTCCGTATGACTGTTCCACACTCTCGCCGAAACAGTCATGGAACCGCTTCGTGTCGACGCCGTCGCTGGTTCGCAACCCCAAAAAGAAGCACTCCGCCATCGCCTCCCGCCGGGTGAGGATGATGCTCTCCATTTCAGGAAGCTCTCCCCCAGTGACGCGGCGCAGATACTCAGCCGGGTCATTGGGGCTCTGCCAGCGGCGGCCAAAGGAGGGGGCATTCAGGAACGAGTGGGCCGCGGCGCCGAAGCCGAGATATGGCTCCCGTTTCCAGTAGGTCTGATTGTGCCGGGAGCGGCGGCCGGGAAGGGCGAAGTTGGATATCTCGTACTGCTCGTAACCGGCAGCGGTGAGGCGCTCCGTGGTCAGCTCAAACATGAGCGCCCCCTCCTCGTCGTCGGGAAGCATGAGTCGCCCCTCTTCCCACTGGCGGTGCAGCGGGGTTCCATCCTCCAGTGTGAGGCCATAGGCGGAGATATGCTCCGGAGCCAGCGCCACCACCAGCGCCAGGCTCTCTTCCCACTCCAGTACGGTCTGACCGGGGAGGGAGTGCATCAGGTCGAGACCGATGTTGTCGAATCCTGCTGCCCGGGCAGCGGCATAGGCCTCCTCTGCCTGCGCCGCCGTATGCGCCCGGCCGAGGAGGTTAAGCAGCCGGTCGTCCAGGGACTGGATCCCTAAGGAGAGCCGGTTCACTCCTGCGTCATGAAATGCGGAGAGAGTCTTAAACGTCACGGTTCCCGGGTTGGCCTCCATGGTCACCTCAGCATCGGGGGAGAGCCCGTAGCGGCTGCGTGCCGTGGTGATGAAGCGGGAGATGGCTGCCGGAGGGAGGAGCGAGGGGGTGCCGCCACCCAGATAGAGAGTCGTTGCGGCAAGGGGGTGCAGGAGAAGCTCTGACCTGAGTTCCATCTCCCGGACAACACCGGCGGCGTACTCGTCGTATGGGATAGTCGAGCCGGCGGCTGAGACGAAGTCGCAGTAGGCGCATTTTTTAAGGCAAAAGGGGATATGAATGTAGAGAGCGGTGGGCATGAACTCCTCAGCAGGGGTCATGAGGAGAGACCGGAGGGATGCTGCTCAGGGGGCGAAGAGGGCATCGATGGTTTCGAAATCGAGACGTTTCTCTGCAAGGGCGCGCAGCAGCTCGAGTTTTTCGGTGTCATCGCTGGTGATCTTCGAGACATCTTCGGTGATGATGCGATGAAGCTCGGCAGTGGTGTGGTTCAGGGTGCGGAGGTAGGGGATGTTGCTCCGTTCCAGGATCCTCTGGGTGATGGTGCTGACCGGAATGATCCCGGGGATGACCAGCCCCACGATGCGGGAGCGGTACTCGGGCATCTGGTAGAGATTGGCCAGAGTCACCAGCAGCTCATCGCGGCTGCTGGTGACGATGAGCAGCGATGAGGGGCGGAGCAGTTCGGTGACCCGCTGGGTAGAGGCGGCGCCGATCTGAACGTGGTGGATGATCCGCCCCATGTCACGGCGGTTGCCGATGAGAGGGAGGTCGAGCATCTGAGAGATCCGGCGCAAGGTAGGGTTGGCCAGGATCGGCTGATAATCGAAGCCGCCGAGCACCTGGAACGGTTCGTCAGCAAAGGCCCGCTGGAGGTAGTCGATGGTGCTCTCCCGCTTTACGGTAATCAGTTTGTTGGCCAGGAGCGCCCGGACCTCTGCCCCCTCCTGGCGGAAGAGCGCCAGATTCATGGAGACCGTGTCCACTACGCTTCCGACTCCGCCGCCGGTCACCATCAGGATGGGGGCGTCGAGCATCCGGGCGATGCGGGCATTGGAGAGCTTCATCACGGAGCCGACCCCCGGATGGCCGGACCCCTCGATGATGAGAAAGTCACACCGTTTTTCCAGTTCGGTTGCGGCCTTCATTATCCGTTCTTCGAGTTCCGCCAGGGGGAACTCGCCGTCGATGAAGCGGCGGGTGGTGTCGGGGTAGACCACCACAGGAGACATGAAGCGAATATCCTTCTGGAGGCCGAAGACCTGGGCCATGAGTGCGGCGTCCCGGTCCAGGGCGATCCCCCGCAGGGTGGTCGGTTTCGGCCCCAGCGGCTTGATGAAGCCGACCCGCTCGTACTTCTTGCGGGCCAGGTACATGAGAGAGACGCTGGTAGTGGTCTTCCCGCTGTTCTGGCCGGTGGCTCCTATGAAGATCTTGCGCGCCATTATGCCTCTGCATTCGCCCGGATGTAGTTGCTGTTCCTACGCGGTCCGGTCGGTAATCTCGATGAGGTGGAAGCCGAACTGGGTCTTTACCGGGCCAAGAACCTTGCCTACTTCACCGGAAAATACGACCTCGTCAAACTCTCTTACCATCTGGCCCGGGCTGAATGATCCCAGTCCGCCCCCCTGTTTCCCCGAAGGGCAGGTGGAGTGTTTCTTGGCGATCTCGGCGAAATCGGCTCCTGCTTCGATCTGGCTCTTGAGGTTTTCACACGCTTCACTGCTTGCCACAAGAATGTGGCGGGCGCTGGCTTTGGCCATGGTGCTCTCCTTGTTCCGCTGATATGCCTTTTGGGCGGGGGAATCATAGCACAAGGAAGGGGAGGGGAAAAAGAGCTTTTATGGGGTCTGGAGGATTCGTTGGCCTCATTTAATTGAACCTAGAAAAAGCGGTACACCACAGAGTCACGGGGTGCACAGAGTAAAATCTTTGATTCAACCGTCAGTTAGGAATTCAGAGCCAAAATAGTACGTTTACCCTGTTGGTTACAGTCAGATTTTGTAAAAAATCAAATATTTCTTTGTGTTCTCTATGGCTCTGTGGTGGCACTGCCGTTTTTGAATGGTTTGGACGGCGTCCGGGTCACACTTGAGTCAGGGGGAGCCTGACGGTGAAGGTGGTTCCGCTGCCGACGGTGCTCTCCACCGTGAGCTCTCCATGGTGTTTTTTTATGATTTCGTGGGAAATGCTGAGCCCGAGCCCGGTCCCCTGGCCCGCCACCCTGG
>CAIOGM010000098.1 GCA_903857795.1 uncultured Geobacter sp. | reverse complement strand
TATGAATCGGGTATGGCGATCGGGACGATCCTCGTGCGGCGCCCCAGGTTGACCCCGGTCCCCAGACTGGTCAGCGGTTCCTTCGTTCTATGAGGTGCGCCGCGAAACATGCAGATGTTCCCCCAGTTCCTTGCCGACAGAATTGATCAGCTCCTTGGGAATGGTAACCGGCGTCACAAGATCGCTGTACCCTCCGGGTATCCGCTTCCGGCAGTGGATGCCCGAAACGCGGCTGCGCTCCTGCAGCAACAGCCGGGGCAACTCCTTCGAGGTTCGACTGAGCAGAATCCGGACCCGGCAGGAGCTCCTGTTGACCATGACCGGCAGGACGCTGGTGATATAGAATTCCCGGACAGTGCCGATGGTGTAGCGCCCCCGTTCATGGAGCGGCTGGTAGCGAACCGGACAGAGTCCGGCCAGGATCAGTCGCCGGTAGGAATCGGCACTCTCCAGGGAGACGAACAACGTGCCGTCAGCGGCAAGGCGGAAGATTTCGCCGGGGGCGACCGTCCCGCGCAACGCCTTCAGCTGGTGCGCCTCCAGCACCGTGCGGCGTTTCTGCAGTTCCAGTTCGATCTGGTGCAAGAAAAGTCTCCGCAGCTTCCGGTTGACGGCTTCCAGGGAGATCACGATCGGTTCCCCTGTTTCCGGGAAGGCCGTGATCCGCAACCGGTCATCGATGATGATACTCACGCTCATGCGAAGGAGTTTGGTCAGAACCCGGGCAAGGGCAACCTCGACGGCCTCCAGGGTTTCGTTTTCAGTCAGGCCGGTCCCGGCCGGAAGGTCAGCGGGGAGCATGGCCGATAGCCTCTTCCCAGGGGGTGGTCATCTGGGTGAGAGCGGCAACTTGGACATCGCTCGCCTCGCCAGGTTGACGTAATGGCTCCCGCTCAACGATCCGGGCGATGCGGGCGGCGTACCGGTCCCGTCGGGACGGAGTGCGGGAGTTGTAGCAGCCGACCGCAGACCAGGTGTTGCCGTACTCCCGGACGCAGTGAGCAAGAACCCAGGCGCCGACCATGACATTGATGCAGGGATCGGCCAGTGACTCCCAGGGAATGCCCATCCGGCGCAACGTCGGCTCCCAGGAGGAATTGATCTGCATGAGTCCGAAGTCATAGCTGCCGTTGGTGTTCTGATTCACCGCGACCGGATTGAAGTTGCTCTCACCCTGGGAGATTGCCTGGAGGAGGCGGGGCGAGACTCCGTACCTGCTGCCGGCTTCCGCGTAGCAGAAGGCAGAGACCGATTTCGTAAAGGTCGTAGATAGCGCCAGCAGCAGTGACAGGATAACGAAATGCATGAGTCCCTCCATACCTATAATCTCCGGGGGTCGCAGGTGGCAAGACCGATAAAGAGAGGGAAAAGAGGAAATTATTCAGTAAAAACGGGGATAATATTTTTTTCTGAACCGCTAACTTTCGGCAAAATGTCATTCGCGCTGAGGGGATCGCTGATCCCAGGCCAATGATTTGGCCATGGCCGTGATGGCGACGGCCGGCCAGCGAAACTCGGGGGGGAGGTTCTTTGCGACCGTGGCGCGGAAACGTTCCTGGTCGACAGCGGACAGGGTCGACCACCACGCATCTTTCTCGCGGGCCTCGTGTTCGGCGGCAGCCTGCTCGTCCTGCTCCTTCCTGAGCCGGTCCGCTCTCTGCTCTTCCTCTTCCTGTTTCCGAGCCGCCCGCTCTTCGGGCGCTTGGTACCAGGCCGGCACGACCAGGGCGTCGCACAGTGCGTGGAGGTAGCCGGCCGGATTGCGGATCTCCT
>CAIOGM010000097.1 GCA_903857795.1 uncultured Geobacter sp. | reverse complement strand
CTCGATGCGGCGGTCCGCCTGGGCGCGGAGATCATCGTCAACACCGACGCCGACAACCAGTACCGGGCGGCGGATATCCCGCTCCTCATCGCCCCGATCCTGGCCGGCGCGGCGGACATCGTAGTCGGCAGCCGCCCCATAGACGAGATAACCTCCTTCTCCCCCGTGAAGAAGCTCCTGCAGAAGGTCGGCAGCGCGGTGGTCCGGTTCGTCAGCAAGACCGACATTCCCGACGCCCCCAGTGGCTTCAGGGCCATGACCCGGGAGGCGGCCCTCCGGTTCAACGTCTTCAACGACTACACCTATACCCTGGAGACCATCATTCAGGCTGGACAGAAGGGGATGGCCATCACCTCGGTCCCTATCCGGGTCAACGGTGAGCTGCGCCCCTCCCGCCTGGTGAAGAGCATAGCTTCCTACCTGGGTAAATCACTGACCACCATCATCCGGATCTTCGTGGTCTACAAGTCGTTCCGCTTCTTCATCTCCGTGGGGGTGACGTTCCTCTCACTCGGCCTGATCGGGGGGCTCCGATACCTCTTCTACTACGCTCTGGGAAATGGGGCGGGGCACGTACAGTCGCTGATCCTCTCCTCGATCCTCCTGGGGGTCGGTTTTCAGACCGTGCTCACCGCGTTTCTGGCGGATCTCCTGGCGGTGAACCGCCGGCTCATGGAAGACATCCAGTACCGGGTAAAAAAGCTGGAATTATCAGACCGAGAGGGTAAAGAGAGTTCACCGGAAACTATCAAACCGTAATTACGGCGCCGTTAAGGGACTTTTTCATCGTTCCCATGCTCCAGCGTGGGAACGCAACCCGATGACGCTCCTGCGTCATGCAGCACTAACGTAGGCTGCATGGTCGCCAGGGAATCCGCCGCTGGAGCGGCGCTATCTGGCTCCCACGCTGGAGCATGGGAACCATAAAGAGGAGTTATCATGAAAAAATCAATCGTACTCTCGGTCGCGGCACTCATCATTTCGGCGACATCTGCGGCACTGGCCCTGGACGGCGCGGCGCTCACCGGTAAGTGGCAGCTGGTGGAGGTAGCCAAGGACCCGGCCGGGAAACCGTGCCCCTTTGTCGGCCAGAGAATAGAGTTCACCCCTGACGGGAAGATGATTTCGGCCAACATGCCGGTCCCCTTCCGCTACAAGGTCAACCCGACCAAGGCTGAAACGGAAGGAGCTCTCACGAAGAACCCCGAACTGCAGGGGATGGAGCTCATGCTGGCCATGGTGAATCCCTCCCAGACCGACTGGTCCAGGGCCCCCATTGTCTACGGGGTCGAGCTGAAAGGGGCCCAACTCACCATGAAGGTCTCCGGCTACACGCCGGCTCGTTACCAGAAGCAAAAATAGTCCCCTGAGGTGAGTCATAAAAACCGGGATCATCACCTATGATTTCTTCCCGCAGATCGGCGGCATCGGCAGCCTGACGTACCTCATGTATCGTGAGCTGAACCGCTCTGAGCTGCTCTTCTTCTCCCCTGCGGACAACTCTCTGGCAGGGCATATCCGGATCAGGTTCCGGCCGATCCGCCTCTGCAAGCAGGTGGGGGTCTCTATCTGGCTCTTCCTGAAAGGGAAGAGCCTCATCTCCGACCATGGCCTGGAGCAGCTGAACATCCATGCCGGGCCTGGCGGGGTTCTGTATATCCGGAAACTCCCCATACCGGTGATCGTCACCTGTCATCACACCTACTGGCAGCAGTACACACAGATCAGGTCGCAGTTCTGGAAGCGGATCTTCCTCCCCTTGGAGCGGCGGACCTATCGCCTTGCCGACCGGATCATCTGCGACTGCGAGGCGACAAAACAGGTACTTATCG
Source organism: uncultured Geobacter sp. (assembly GCA_903857795.1). Taxonomy (GTDB): domain Bacteria; phylum Desulfobacterota; class Desulfuromonadia; order Geobacterales; family CAIOGM01; genus CAIOGM01. The sequence goes on along the minus strand of CAIOGM010000097.1, from coordinate 8,030 downwards.
AGCGTTACGCGCTCCCCGCCGATAAAATGACCGTGATCCACTGCGCCGTGGATACGGTTCGGTTCCACTGCCTCAACCTGGAGAAGAAGCCCCACACCCTCCTCTACGTGGGACGGATCGCCACACGGAAGGGGATCGACTTCCTCATCCGGAGCATCCCTCTGGTTCTGCAGGCGCTCCCGGCTGCCCGGCTCCTGGTGGGCGGGAAAGGGGAGGAGCTGGCGAAGATGAAGGCTCTTGTCCGGAAGCTGGGGGTGGAGCAGAGCGTCACCTTCCTGGGGTTCGTCCCCGATGAAGAGCTGAACCGGCTCTACAACGAGGCAGAGTGCGTGGTGGTCCCCTCCGTCTTCGAGGGGTTCGGGATCACCGTCATCGAGGCGCTGGCCGCCGGAACCCGGGTCGTCGGCACCGACGTGGATGGCATCAGGGAGACGTTGGAGAGCCGGGAGCAGGGCCGGCTTGTCCCTTATGGCGATCTGCCCGCCTTGGCCAACGCCATAGTGGCCGAACTGAGAGAACCGAAGAGGGCCGGAGAGCTTCGTCCGGAGTACCGGGTGGAGTTATTCAGGGAGCGGTATCAGGAGCTCTTTGACTAGGCGCCCGAGGGTTTCATCTGCCGAAACGCGAGCGTCGCGTACTGCAACATTTCATTGACCTTAACTCCTGCAATTTGATACACTTCAAGCATGACTGAAATCATTTCAAGCAACGAAACAAAATACATCAAGCGGAGAATATCGCCTAAAATAAAGGAGATAGTGGCGCAATTTCCCGTCACGGTTCTGACCGGGGCACGGCAGGTAGGCAAGAGCACACTACTGAAACATGAATTCCCCGACTTCACCTACTGTACGCTCGACGACTATGCCGTGCGCGCACAGATCAAAGTCGACCCCCAATCCCTCTGGAGCGGAACAGACAAAATCATCCTGGATGAGGCGCAGAAAGAGCCGGAGATGTTTGACGCCATCAAATTGGCCGTCGACAGTTCCGGGCAGCGCAAAAAATTCATTCTTTCAGGGTCGGCCAATCTGCTGCTGATGAAACATGTCACCGAATCACTGGCAGGCAGAGCGCTCTATGTCGAACTGTTCCCCATGACCTACGGTGAACTGCAGGAACTCCCACCTGATAACTTTGCCAGACTATGGGACCCCGAGCAGATCGACCCCGACGAAGATCCGGGTGTGGTTGATCCTCTACCGATGCTCCTGAGAGGGTTCATGCCACCGCTTATCTTCTCTGCGCAACATGGAGAAGTGCTTAATTGGCTTGAAGGGTATGTCAGGACCTATCTGGAGCGAGACCTGCGGGAGCTTTCCCAGGTGGACTCGCTGATCGATTTCAGGCGTGTCATGCAAGGTCTGGCGCTGCGCACGGGGAACATCCTCAACCAGGCCGACGTGGCCAAAAATAGCCAGGTCAGTCATCCCACAACCCACCGATATATCAGACTACTCGAAGTATCAGGGATCATTTCCCGGATACCAGCCTACAGCGTCAATCGCACCAAACGATTGGTCAAATCACCCAAGATTTTTTACGTCGATCCGGCCCTCGCCATATTTCTCTCGGGATATTTCGACAAGGTGACCCTGGCCGGCTGCCGCGAGCTGGGCGGTTTTTTTGAGACCATGGTCGGCCACCATCTCCGCAGCCTCTGTGAAGGAATGACTCCCAGGGGGTCACTGAATTATTGGCGGACGACCACCGGTCACGAGGTAGACTTCGTCATCGAACACGGACGGCGCCTGCTGGCCTTCGAAGTCAAGATGACGTCCAGGCCGACCGTTCACGACATCAAACAGCTGCTTCAGTTTATGGATGAGTACCCGGAAACCGTGCGGGGTGTTCTTGTACATAACGGAAACAAAGTTCAGCAGCTTCATGCGAAAGTCATAGCCGTGCCATGGTGGTGGCTGGATGTATAGCAGGCAGTGGATTAAAGGGAGTCCGCAGCTTCAAAAGGCGCTGGGGAATACCGGCTGGCTGCTGGTCGACCGGATGCTGCGGATGTTGATCGGGGTGACCGTGGGCGCCTGGGTCGCCCGCTATCTCGGGCCAGGCCAGTTCGGTGAACTCGCCTATATCATGGCGTTTATCGCTTTTTTTCAGGTCATCGCGGGGCTCGAAGCTAACGGCTTCATCGTGCGGGACATCGCCCGGGACAAGGAGGATGCCGCCATCATCCTCGGCACATCACTTCGGCTCCGGTTGGTCGCCGGCGTCACCTCCTGGCTGTCCGCCATACTCCTCATCTCCCTGCTCCACCCGGGAGACGGGAAACTCTGCCTGCTGGTCGCCATTGTCGGCGCTACGCTGCTCTTTCAGGCGTCAGACACGGTGGACCTCTGGTTCGAGAGTCAGAGCCAGAGCAAACGGACGGTCATCGCAAAGTCAGCGTCGTATCTCTTCTCCAACGGGATAAAGATCATCCTGCTCCTTCTCAAGGCTCCGCTGGCTGCGTTCGCCGGACTCCTCAGCCTCGAGGCGGCAGCCCTGGCCATCGCCCTTACCGTTGCCTATCGCCGCTATCCCACAACAGAGCGCTGGAGAGCCGACCGGGCTCAGGCAAAAAAGCTCCTGCACCTCTGCTGGCCGTTCATCGCCAGCGGCCTGATGATCACCGCCTACATGAGAATCGACCAGATTATGCTCAAGGAGATGCTCGGTGAACGGGAGCTCGGCATCTATGCCGCGGCTCTCGCCCTTGCCCAGGTCTGGAACGTCATTCCCGCCACCCTGGTTGCCAGTCTGGCGCCGTTCGTCGCCCGGGAAAAGAGCCGGGGCGAAGCGGAGTACCAGAATGCACTGGTGAAGATCTTCCGCTCTTTCGCCCTGATGGCGGTCACGGGAGCATCATTCACCGCGCTGTTGTCTCACTGGCTCGTCGCTCTCCTCTACGGAGCAGAATATCGGGCATCGGCGGTGGTGCTCTGCACGCTGGTCTTCGTGAACGTCTTCATTTTCCAGGGGATAGCCCAGAGCTTATGGATAATCAACAACAACGTGAGGATCGTGAACCTGATCGCCACCTCACTGGCGGCGCTGATCAGCATCGTCGCCAATCTCTTCCTGATCAGGAGCTACGGGATCATGGGCGCCGTCTTCTCCTATCTGATCGCCCAGGGAACCTCGGTTGTGCTGATCCCCTGCCTGTTGCGACGGGACCTGTTGGGGCTGTACAAGCGAGCCTTCCTGGGGATGGCCAGGGCGCAACAAAGCCCAGGTCGATAAAGGGAACGTGAATATGAGTCTCATAACCGCCGACTGGATAAAACGGGAAGTGCTCCGGATCAATCGCCTGCTGGATCTGCTGCACAACCTGAATATCGTCGTCTATTCCAAAGAGGACCTCGTCAAATTTCGCGGCGGCGGATACCGTCAACAGCTCCGCTTCGGCCAGGAGGGGCATGACCGGGTTACCTCGCTCCTCTCCCGAAACGAACCGCTGCTGGTTTCCCGGCTCGGCTCCGTAGAGCTGTCATGCCTCCGCTTCTACCTGGAAAAAAGGAGCGGCGGGACGAAGAGTTACAGCAAGAAGATCAAAACGACCATGTCCAACCCTGCCGGCTTCTTTCCGGTGAACGACAACTCTCTCGACAACTTTGCGGAGCTGTATCTGGAGGAACTGCCCCAGGTGGATCTCATGGGGGTCTGGTACAATCCTTATGAAGATGTGGTTTGTAACACCTTCTGCCCGGACGCCGAACTGGTGGATCTGGACTGCTTGGAACCGTTTCGGTTCGTCAACCCCTGGAGCAGCCTGCTGGCAGGCAAGAAGGTGCTGGTCGTCCACCCCTTCGCCCAGTCAATACAATTGCAGTATGCGGAAAAACGGCGACTCCTCTTTCCCGACCCCGATGTCCTCCCCGAATTCGAACTGAAAACTCTCCAGACGGTTCAGTCCATCGCCGGCGCAACCGTCGACTTTGCCACCTGGTTCGGCGCCTGTCGCTTTATGTGCGAACAGATCGCAGGGATCGACTTCGACGTCTGCATCATCGGCGCCGGGGCCTACGGCCTGCCGCTGGCATCATTCGCCAAGAAGATGGGGAAGCAGGCGATCCACCTGGGCGGGGTGACCCAGATTCTCTTCGGAATAAAGGGGAGGAGATGGGAACGGGAGTATGCGGACAGTACCGCAAAGCTGTTCAACGAGGCGTGGGTGCGTCCTCTGCCGTCGGAAACCCCCGCACATAAAGACAAGATAGAAAGAAGTTGCTACTGGTAAAGGATGGAGCTCCCACATGGCCTCACCTGAGAGCCTTCACCACACTTTTTATGAGAACGCCATACCTTCGGACATTGAACAGCTCCTCGTGGAACTGTATCAGAGCCCGTTTTGCGTCACAGAATATTTCAGAATTTTCAAAAACAACGCCAACCTCAATGCAGTGCTAATATCGTCCGCCGAATCCGCGCCCCGCCATCTGCTGGCATATGTCATCGAAGGGAAAGAGATTACCGTATTAAACGAGCTTTTCAATATCGAGCAGATATATGTACGGTATTTTTCCGATACCATTTTCAGCAAATATCAATTCGTCTGCACGATAAACCTGAACTGCATAAAAAATATGAGCTTCAACTCGAACTACCCATGGCGCTTATGGAATAATTCGCATGATATAGTAATAGATCTACCTGAAACTTTCGAGTTATATCATTCTAGTCTGAGCAAACATAGCTGGAAAAATCTAAAATATTATATGAGTCGGGTCCGGAGAGATTATGCTGATTTTGACTTTCAGATCGCCTCCACCCATGATATTGATCCGGCCGTTATCAGCAAAATTATTGAAATGAACCTGTTGCGGATGAAGAGCAAGAATATTCGTTCAGGATTCACGAGCGACATTGAGTCGAAAATCATGGAATTCTGCAGGCAGTACGGATCGGTCTGCACGGTCAGGTTACAGGGAAGAACAGTAGCCGGCGCCATCTGCTATGAAATTGGCAACCAGGCATATCTGGAAATACTCTCACACGATCCGGAGTTCAACGATCACAGAGTCGGCCAGATCTGTCTCCTGCTTACCGTTAAGCAGATGATTGAGAACGGACGAACTGCTTTCCACCTGCTCTGGGGCGAGAATGAGTACAAGTACCGTTTTCTCGGCGTGAAACAGGATCTCTTTTCCATTTCGATTTACAGATCAAAGTTCTTCAAACTGCTCAGCGCTCCAAAGCTGGCTAAACATTATTATGATTATTCACTGAGGCAGATGGAGTATCTTGTCCGCAAATACGTCATCAGCAACGTGCGCAAATGGATCATTTCTGCACCCAACCATGGAGCCTGACCATGCAGCTACTGACTGATATGAAAAATGCAGTGGCCTTTCTTCGTCGGGGAGAATTCAGGGAGTTCCTCTTCCGACTGTCTGTCTACTTCCGCAAGATCGACCTCCGCTACGCTTCAGCGGACGAGCTCGGCCTGTCCGCCGAAAGAAGCTTTCATTACGCGGATTCCGGCGGGGTTCATCTGGAAAAGATCCTCAACCGGCTCAATATCACCGGAGAAGAGTCCATCGTGGATTTCGGCTCCGGCAAGGGGGGGGCCTTGATCACCTTTGCCGGGTACCCGTTCTCCAGAATCATGGGAGTCGAACTGCTCCCGGAGCTCGTCACCATTGCCCGGCAGAACCTCAAGAAACTGGGGATCTCCACCGTTCACATGGTCGTCAGCGATGCTGCTCTATTCACCGATCTGGACGACTTTACCCATGTCTATTTCTACAGCCCGTTTCCCGGCAGCGTCATGGCTGCCGTCGTGAGAAATCTGGAGGAGTCCCTGGAACGTAAGCCCCGTAAATTAACCATCATCTACTGCAACCCCGAATGTCACGAGACGGTGGTCAACGGCACACACTTCCACAAAGTGAACGAATTCAGTCACGACCGGCTCCACCACCCCGTGTACCTCTACTCCAACCAGCCATGACCAACCGGATCAACGACCTCAAACGAGCCGTCCGTTCGTCATTCTGCACGCCGGTCAATCGCCTCCTCAACCGGATCGATCCGCCGGTCCTCGTGCTCCTCTACCACCGGGTCACCGCCCTCCCCTCCGACCCGGAACTGCTGGCCGTGACCCCTGACAATTTCCGGGCACAGCTGCGCTATCTGAAAGAGCGCTACCCTGTTTTAAGGTTCGAAGAGGAGTGGGAGCAGCAAGCGAAACCAGCCGTCGTCATAACCTTCGATGATGGCTACGCCGACAATCTCCTGGAGGCGCTGCCGATCCTGGAAGAGCTGGAACTGCCGGCAACCTTCTTCATTACCACCGGCCTGATCGGCACTTCACAGGAGTTCTGGTGGCATGAGCTGGAACGGATGCTCCTGAATGAATCGCCCCTCCCTCCCCGGTTCACCCTGGAAGACGGCCGCTATGGGCAGAGCTGGCCCGCCGGCAGCAGGGAAGAGCGAGCGGAGTTCTATGGCGGGATCGTGAGGCTCATGAACGACAGCGACAGTAGTCAGCGGGAGTCCTGGCTCAACCAGATTCGCCACTGGGCAACACACCAAGAGAGATCCGACGATATGCACCGCGCCATGACACCCGATGAACTGCGGCTCCTGGCCTCAAGCAGATGGGTCACCATCGGCGCCCATACGGTGAGTCACTCCCGGCTCTCTGCCCTTTCTCTAGAGGCGCAGCGTGAGGAGATATTCGCCTCCAAGAGACAGCTGGAAGTGTGGCTTGGCCGGGAGATTTCGACCTTCTCCTACCCCTTCGGCCGGCGCGCCGACTACACAAGAGAAAGTAGCGGACTCTGCAGGGAGGCCGGCTTCACCAAGGTCGCCGCCAACTTCCCCGGCCAGGCCCACCGGTGGAGTGACCCTTATCAGATTCCCCGGCACCTGGTCCGCGACTGGCCGGTAGAGACCTTTGCCTCAAAATTGAAGGGTTTCTGGACGCGATGAAGGTTCTCTATCTGAACGGCGCCGACATCGAAGGGGGGGCAGCCAAGGCGGCGACCCGCCTGCTCCAGGGGGTCAGGCAACAGGGGGTCGAGGCGCGGCTCCTGGTGCAGAGGAAAAACGGCGATGATCCGCTGGTGGACGGGCCGCGTTCCGTCCTGGGAAAACTGCTGGGGCGGATCCGACCGACGGTGGAACAGCTCCTCTTCGGCCTTACCCCAAAAAAGATGCGCGGCCCCTTCTGCAGCGCCTTCCTCCCCGACAGCTTGGCGAGCCGGGTCGCCTCCTTCGCGCCCGACATCATCCATCTCCACTGGGTGGCGCGGATGATGCGGCTGGAGACGCTGGCCCGGTTCAACGTCCCCATCGTCTGGACCCTGCACGACTCCTGGCCGTTTACCGGCGGCTGCTATCTCCCCGGCGACTGTACCCGTTACCGGGAGTCATGCGGCAGCTGCCCCATGCTCGGCTCCACCCGGGATGATGATCTGTCGCATCAGATCTGGAAGAGAAAGCGGCAGGCGTGGGAGGGTTTACATCTGACGCTGGTCGCCCCGAGCCGCTGGATGGCGAACTGCGCCCGGAGCAGCTCCCTGTTTCGTAATAGCCGGATCGAGGTGATTCCCAACGGAATCGACACAGACGTTTTCAAACCTTATGACCGGCAGGCAGCACGAGATCGCTTCCACCTCCCCCACGACAAGAAATTGATCCTGTTCGGCGCAAAATCAGCCACAGAGGATCGGAACAAGGGATTTCATCTGCTGGAGGAGGCGCTACGGGAACTGGCGGTAACGTCGAGAGGCCATTCATTTGAGCTGGTCGTCTTCGGCTCAGGGAAACCGGACAAACCGACAGAGCTCGGGTTCAAGATCCATTATCTTGGCTGGCAAGGTGCCGACGTAAAGCTCGCTCAACTCTACTCGGCGGCGGACGTTTTCGTGATGCCGTCAATCCAGGAAAGTCTCGGCTATACCGTCATGGAAGCCATGGCCTGCGGCACTTCCTGCGTGGCGTTCAATCAAGGGGGGGTGCCCGATCTGATCGACCACCGGCAGAACGGCTATCTGGCTGCTCCGTTTGAGCCGACCGATCTGGCGCGG
>CAIOGM010000096.1 GCA_903857795.1 uncultured Geobacter sp. | reverse complement strand
GGCTATCTGCTGGCCCTGGTGACCGCGCTTCCGCTGGGGTTGCTGGTGGGGTGGCGGTCGCGGCTCTTTCATGCCGTCAATCCGTTCACCAAGGTGATGGGGCCGATCCCGCCCATCGTCTATATTCCCTACGCCATTGCCTTGCTCCCGACGTTCCGGAGCGCCTCCATCTTCGTCATCTTCATCGGGGCGTTCTGGCCGATCTTTATCAACACCGTCCACGGTGTCTTCAACATCCCCAAAGGGTTGCTGGACTCGGCACGGGTGCTAAACCTGAAGGAGCGGACCCTGCTCTGGCGGGTTATCCTGCCGGGGGCCATGCCCTCCATCTGCACCGGGTCGACCCTGGCGCTGGTCTTCTCCTTCGTCCTGCTGGCCGCCGCCGAACTGATCGGCGCCAATTCCGGCATCGGCTGGTACGTCAAGAACTTCGCCGACTTTGCCGACTACCAGCGAGTGATCGTCGGGATCATCTTCATCGGCATCGTGGTGTCGACGATTACCTGGGGCACCGAACGGGTGGAAAAGCAGCTGCTGCGGTGGCGAAACTAATATCGTGCAACGTGCAGCGTGCGGCGAAACATCTATAAAATCCGTCGCACGTTGTACGCAGCACGTAAACTGGAGGCTAAATGAGTTACATCGATCTGAAATCTGCTCCCAAACGTGAGGACCGGCTGAAAGCGTGCATCGCCCACGGCGGCAGCGTCTGCGACCTGGGGGGGAAAGGGAAGAAGTCGTGCCTCGTCGACGACGGCGAGCGGGGTTTTACCCAGGGCTCCATCTGCTTGCTCCTGCCGGCTCTGGCCATGCTCAACACTCTGCCCGATAACGTGGTCCTGATGCACAGCGCCATCGGTTGTGGCACCTGCACCCATTCCCAGAACGCCAATGTCCGGTTCGGCGGCAATGTCCGGTGGGGAAAAGTGAAGGACGGGACCTGGCTCTCCACGGCCCTCAACGAAACCGACGTCATCAGCGGCGGTGACGCAAAACTGGAACAGGCCATCATCGAGGCTGATAAACGGTATCAGCCGTTCAGTATCTCCGTGGTCTCCGGATGCGTGCCGGGGATCATCGGCGATGACATCGACACCGTGGTGAAACAGGTCCAGCCCCTGGTAAACGCCAAGCTCCTGCCGGTCCACTGTGAGGGGTTCAAGACCAAGATCTGGGCCACCGCCTACGATGCCGTCTATCACTCTATCGGCCGGACCCTGCTGGAAAGCACCACGTCAGAAAAAGGCGCAGGGGAGGGGGGTGATGCCGGACTCGCTCCGTACCAGGGTCTGGAGCGGTTGCCCCGGACGGTCAACCTGATGAATGTCTCCTCCATGGGACGGATAGACGAGCTGGAGCTGACGCGACTGCTGACCGGCTTGGGGCTGGCGGTCAATGTCTTCCCGGTCTTTGCCCACCCCGAGGGGATGGTGACGGCGACCCAGGCAGCCCTTTCGATCAGCACCTGCCCGACCCATGACGACTACTTTCTCACCTATCTGGAAGAGCGCTTCGGGGTGCCGTACCTTCTGAAGCACATGCCTATCGGCATCGAGAACACCGGCCTCTGGCTGCGGGACGTGGCCCGGCACTTCGGCGCAGAAGAGCAGGGTGAGGAAATCATCCGGCGCGAGGAGGCGGAACTGCACGCGGCCCTGGCGGAGTTTCGGCCCCTCTTCACCGGGAAAACGGTCTTTGTCAGCGCCGGGGAGTTCCGCGCCCTGGCCACGGCCCGACTGCTGGAGGAACTGGGATTCCGCGTAGTCGGCATCCGCTCCTTCCACCACGACGCCTTCGCTGAGGGAGAGTACGAGAAGCTGGCGGCCAGCGCCGTAGAGGATTATCCCATCGATATCGCCAATGTCCAGCCTTTTGAAGAGGTGAATCTCCTGAAGCGGGTCAAGCCGGACCTCTTCCTCGGGCACGCCAACGGCAACGCCACGGCGGCCAAGCTGGGGATTCCGACCCACGTCATCTACAACACGGGGCTGGCCTACATCGGCTACCGGGGGGCCTACGACCTGGCCCGGCGCCTGGCCCGGCAACGAAAGAACCCGAGCTACAACCGGCGGCTGGCGGAGAACCTCCGGCTGCCGTACACCGACGACTGGTATCAGTCCCCCCCCTTCAGTTACATCAACACCCGAGGAGGCGTCACGGCATGAGTGAGCATTTCATTGAACGGTCCCGGTACCTCTGCGCCCTGGGGGGAGCGGCGGCCACGGTCACCGCCATCCCCGGTGCCATCCCGATTCTCCATTCCGCCTCCGGCTGCGCCGGAAACTTTGCCTGGACCCAGAACGGCGGCAGCGCGCTGCAGGTGGGAGGGTATTGCGGGGCGCTGACCACCCCCAGTTCCAACATCCAGGAACACGAAGTGGTCTTCGGCGGCGATGAGCGGCTCCGGGAGCAGGTTGCCTCAACCCTGAAGGTCATGGCCGGAGAGCTGTTCGTGGTGCTGACCGGCTGTGTTCCGGAGATAATCGGTGATGACATCAAGAGTGTGGTGGCCGAATTCAGCTCCGAAGGAGCGCCCATCATCGGCGCCGAAACCGGAGGCTTTCGCGGGAACTCCTACTGGGGGTATGACCTGGTGCTGCAGGCGTTGTTCCGGGACGTCGTGGCAAAGTCCTCAACAACAGAGAGTACTGAGGTCAACCTCTGGGGAATTGCCCCCTACGGCGACCCGTTCTGGCGGGGAAACCTGGAAGGGGTGCGGCGCCACCTGGAACAGCTCGGTCTCCGGGTGAACAGCTTCTTCACTACCCGGGACACTCTGGACGGCATCAGGCAGGCCGGCAGTGCCGCCCTGAATATCGTGGTTTCGGAAGTCTATGGGCTCGGCGCCGCCGCTCTGGCCGCAGAGCGGCACGGGATCCCGTACCTGAGTCTCCCTCTCCCCATCGGCCCCACCGCCACCGCAGCGTTTCTCCGGGCCGTTGCCCACAAGCTCGATCTGAGCGGTCCGACCGTCGAGGCGGTCATCGCCCGGGAAAAGAGCGATTACTTCAAGCTGCTGGAGCCCCTGACTGATTGCTGGAATGACCTGGACCTGCAACGCTACGCCATAGTGGTCGGGGACGCCAACTATGCCGGGGCCTTGACCCGCTTCCTGGCCGATGACCTGGGATGGCTTCCGGAGTTGACCGTCTGCACCGACCCGCTCCAGGAAGAGGAACAGCAACGGCTCGTGTCCGGGCTCTCCGACCTGGACTCGGGGTATGAGGCGAACCTGGTCTTCGAGACCGACGCCAGTCAGGTGATCCATCACCTCCGGAAAAAATGGCCGGCCGGCAACGGGGGCACGTACCATAACACCTTCAGTCCGGCCTTTGTCGTGGGGAGTTCTCTGGAGCGGGAACTAGCCCAGACCCTCGGGGCCGGTCACCTGTCGGTCAGCTTCCCGGTGGCCAACCGGGCGGTCATCGATCGGGGCTATACCGGGTTCCGGGGGGGACTGCGTCTTACCGAGGACCTGATCAGCTCCATTGTTGCGGGAAGGTAGTTATCTACAAGATAACTAGACAATATAGAATTATTTAGTTGACAAACTGTTTCTGGTGAGGTATCTTACCGCAACGTTACATGACGAGCTGACCAGAAAAACTGGAGGCCGGAATATCTCGAATGAGATTTTTCGGCCTTTTTTGTTTTCAAATTATAACAGTGAATTCTCCGCGTCTGGTTCGAATACCGGGTTCAGGTCCAAAAGGTCTCTCATGTTCTTATCAAAAAAAAGTACCTATGGCCTTAAAGCACTGATGGCGCTGGCAAGACGGGAGGGCAAGGGGTTGATAATTATTGCCGATCTGGCCCGGGAAGAACGAATCCCGAAAAAGTTTCTGGAGGCGATCCTCCTGGCGTTGAAAAACGGGGGGATTCTTCACAGCCGGATCGGCAAAGGGGGCGGCTACTCTCTGGCGGTTCCGGCAGGGAAGTTGACTGTGGGGCGGATCATCAGGATTCTCGAAGGGGATTACGCCCCGCTCTCTTGTCTCCGGGACACGAAGTATGCCCATTGCACGGAATGTGACGGCATGGAACTCTGCGGCATTCGTCAGGTCATGGCCGATGTTCACCGGGCCGTCGCCTCGGTGCTTGATACGGCGCTGTTGTCCGGGATGGTCGAGCGGAGCGAGGCCAGGAAACAGATTGTTGAGTACTCAATTTAACAACCACACCGAAAGGAGCAGCACCACATGGGCAAGATCTATCAGGACAACTCACAATCCATCGGCAACACCCCGCTCATCAAACTCAACCACCTCACCGCCGGGGCCAAGGCTACGGTCCTTGGGAAGATCGAGGGGCGCAATCCGGCCTACTCCGTAAAATGTCGCATCGGCGCCGGCCTGATCTGGGACGCCGAGGAAAAGGGACTCCTCAAGCCGGGGGTGGAGATCATCGAACCCACCAGCGGCAACACCGGTATCGCCTTGGCCTATGTGGCCGCTGCCCGTGGCTACAAGCTGACCCTGACCATGCCGGAGACCATGAGCGTTGAACGGCGGCGGGTGTTGGCCGCCCTGGGGGCCACGCTGATCCTGACCCCGGGGACCGAAGGGATGAAAGGGGCCATAGTCCGGGCCGAGGAGATCGCTGCGTCCGATCCGGGGCGGTGGTTCCTGCCGCAGCAGTTCAAGAACCCGGCCAACCCGGCCATTCACGAGAAGACCACCGGTCCGGAGATCTGGGACGACACCGACGGCGCTATCGATGTCCTGGTCTCCGGCGTCGGTACCGGCGGGACCATCACCGGCATCTCCCGCTACATCAAGCATACCAGGGGGAAGCAGATCAT
>CAIOGM010000095.1 GCA_903857795.1 uncultured Geobacter sp. | reverse complement strand
GCACGGCCATTGGCATTCCGTTCCCACAGGCGGTGCCCAACAAGCCCGTGATTGACCGCGCCAACTGCATTAAATTCAAGACCGGCCGGTGCGGCGCCTGCCAGAAATTATGCCCGACCGGCGCGGTGGATTACGAGCAGCAGGATGAGCTGATCACCGAACAGGTGGGGGCCATCGTGGTGGCCACCGGCTTCAAACTCTACGACATCACGGAAAAGCCCAAGGGATCGGAGATCAAGGGGTACGGTGAATTCGGCCACGGCAAGATTCCCGATGTCATCGACGGCCTCACCTTCGAGCGGCTCGCCTCGGCCTCCGGTCCTACCGGCGGCAAAATCATCCGCCCCTCCGATGGCAAGGAGCCCAAGCAGGTGGTCTTCGTTCAGTGTGTCGGCTCCCGGGCCAGGGAGAAGGGGATCTCCTACTGCTCCAAGGTCTGCTGCATGTATACCGCCAAGCACACCATGCTCTACAAGCACAAGGTCCACGACGGCCAGGCCTATGTCTTCTTCATGGATGCCCGGACCCCCGGCAAGAGCTATGACGAATTCTGGCGGCGGGCCATCGAGGAGGAAGAGGCGGTCTACATCCGAGGCATGGTCTCCCGGCTCTACCAGAAGGGGGATAAGGTGGTGGTCATGGGGAGCGACATCTCCGTGGGGGTCCAGGTGGAGATCGAGGCGGATCTGGTGGTCCTGGCCACCGCCATCCAGCCCCGGGACGGGGCGGACACCCTGGCCCAGAAGCTGGGGATCTCCTATGACAAGTACAACTTTTACTCCGAGGCTCACGCCAAGCTTCGTCCGGTGGAGTGCGCCACCGCCGGCATCTACCTGGCCGGGGCCTGCCAGGGGCCCAAGGATATCCCCGACACCGTCGCTCAGGCTTCGGCCGCGGCGGCCAAGGTGATGACCCTCTTCTCCAGGGACAAGCTGGAGCGGGAGCCCATCGTGGCCAGGGTGAACGAGAAGTTCTGCGTTGGTTGTCTCGCCTGCAAGAAGGTCTGCGCCTACGGTGCGGTGGAGGAGAAGGAGATCCGCGACCGGCAGGGGAATCTGATCCGGGTTGTGGCCTACGTGAACCCCGGTGTCTGCTCCGGCTGCGGCACCTGTCAGGCCACCTGCCCATCCAAGTCGGTGGAGCTGGACGGCTACACAGACGAGCAGGTCATGGCGATGCTGGAGACTCTTTAAAAGCAGTTCAATGTTCAAGGTTCGAGGTTCAATGTTGAAACCCTTAACCTTGAACCCTGGACTCTGAACCTTGAACCTAGAACGGATTTTTTATGCCTCACGACTTCGAACCGAAAATCGTCGCCTTCGTCTGCACCTGGTGCACCTATGCCGGGGCTGACCTGGCCGGGACCAGCCGGATGCTCTACCCCTCCAACGTCCGGGTGGTCAAGTTCCCCTGTACCGGGCGGATCGACCCTGTCTTCATCCTCAAGGCGTTTCAGAAGGGAGCCGACGGGATCCTCGTCTCCGGCTGCCACCCCGGCGACTGCCATTACATGGCCGGTAACTTCCACGCCCGCCGCCGCTTCGCCATCTTCCGGAAACTCCTGGAGTTCATCGGTGTCGACCTGGCCCGGCTGGAGTTCTCCTGGGTCTCAGCGGCCGAGGGGGGAAAATGGGTGGAAATAGTCACGGAGCTGACCGGGAAGATTCGGGCCATGGGGCCGCTGACCCAGTTCACCGAACTGGCCGACGAGGAGCAGTGGTCCGGGATGCTCAGTAATCCGGAGTTGAAGGCGGTCTTTGATCAGGTCTAACGACAAAACGGCTTATCCACGAATGACACGAATAACCACGAAGGAAACCAAAACTTTCGTTGGTTTTAACCCCGAAATATTTTTCTTGTGACGTTCTTCGTGTAACTTAGTGTCCTTCGTGGATATAAAGGTTTGACTATCATGAACAGTACGGAAAAGCTGCAACCGGCCGTTATCATCGACACCAGCGGCTATGCCGCTGCCGGGGAAGAGATCCGGAAGGAGGCGGCGCGCCTCCTGGAGCAGAAGATCGTCGATGCGGTGGTGGGATACCAGGCCGGTCGTCGTACGGGGAGCAGTCAGCCGGTGGTCATCACCGATCCGGCCCAGGCGGAGAAGCTCGTTTTCTCCCCAACCTGCGTCAATAACCTCTCCCTCTACCTTACCAAGGCCAAGAAAGAGATCCGCGCCAAGGGGAAGCTGGCAGTGGTGGCCAAGGGATGCGACCTGCGGGCGCTGGCCGGGCTTATGGGGGAATCCCAGCTTAAGCGGGAGGAGCTCGTCATTATCGGCGTCGTCTGTGCCGGGGTTCACGCAGCGGGAGTCGCCTCCGGCGAGCCGCTCACCGACGCCACCATCGCCAAGAAGTGTCGGGAGTGCAGCGTCCACATCCCCGAAGGGGCCGATCTCATCGTGGGAAAGCTCCCCGAGCTCCCCAATCTCTCCCCCACGGAGAAAGAGCTGCTGGACAAGCTGGACGCCATGACCCCGGCGGGGCGGTGGAGCTACTGGAAGGAGCAGTTTACCCGCTGCATCCGCTGTCTGGCCTGCCGTCAGGTCTGTCCCTTCTGCTACTGCGAACAGTGTCTGTGCGACCGGGGTCGTCCCCAGGCGGTGGATACCTCTCCCCGGCCAGCGGGAAACATGGGGTGGCATATCGTCCGGGCCATGCACCTGGCCGGGCGCTGCGTCGGCTGCGCCGAGTGCGAGCGGGTCTGCCCCATGGACATACCGCTGAATCTCCTCAACCGGAAGATGGCCCAGGAGCTTAAAGGACTGTATGGCCATGAGGCGGGACTCACTCCGACGGAAAAGGGGCCGCTCACAAGCTACGACGAGAAGGACGATCAGTCATTCATAAAATGATTTTCGTAGGGGCGATCCTTGTGATCGCCCGATTGATAAGCGAATACAAGTTGATGGGCGAATGCAAAGATTCGCCCCTACAGGGATGACCATGGCATTGACGATATCCGAAGCGAATCTTCGCCTCCTCATCGACCTACTTATTGGCGCCGGCAAACGAGTTATCGGGCCGAAGCGGGTAGGGGAGATGACCGTCTACGAACCGCTCCTGAGCGGCGCCGACCTTTCCCCGGGAACTCTCCCCCGGCGTTCCGCCAAGGAGGCGTTTTTCCCCTTGAGCGAGACCATCCTCACCTATGAGAAGGACAAGGAGGGGCTGAAAGTCACCGATGTGGATACGGCCACGTTCCCTGAGACGGTGCTCGTGGGGGCGCTCCCCTGCGACGCGGCGGCTCCTCAGGTCATGGATGCGGTCTTCTCATGGGATTACAAGGACGAGTTCTACCTGGAGCGGCGGCGGCGGACCACCATCATCGGGCTCTCCTGCACTTCTGCAGACGACTCCTGTTTCTGCACCCTGGTGGGGCTCTCGCCGACGGAGACAAAAGGGTCCGACCTCTTCCTCACCCCTCTGGTTGGCGGCGGCTACTCCTGTCAAAGCATCAGCGACCGGGGGGGGGAGCTCCTCGCGAACTATCCTCACCTCTTCAGCGAAACGGCGTCGGTGACTCCGCTTCCGCCTGCCCGCCCCGAAGGGGGGCCGGTGGACCTGGCCAAGGTCAAGGGGTGGCTGGAGGAGCACTTCGAGGATGAGATCTGGGAAGAGGTGGCGGACCGCTGCATCGGCTGCGGGGCCTGCGCCTTCCTCTGCCCTGCCTGTCACTGCTTCGACATCGTGGACGAGGGGACCGAAGCCAAGGGGGTCCGCCGGAAGAACTGGGACGCCTGTGCCTTCGGCAAGTTCACCAACCATGCCTCGGGGCACAACCCCCGGGATCTGCAGAACAAGCGGTACCGCAACCGTTTCATGCACAAATTCAAATATTACGACGACAAGTTCGGCAAGACCCTCTGCACCGGCTGCGGCCGCTGCATCCGCTCCTGCCCCGTGGGGATCGATATCAAGGGGATACTGGAAGAAATTCAGAAACGATAACAACCCTACCACGGAGACACGGAGGCACGGAGAACAACCAAAACAATGGAAAGTCAGAACAAGGTTTAACTCAAAACGATATTTTTTGTACTGACATTCTTGTTGTAGATCTTTCTCAGTGTCTCCGTGTCTCCGTGGTGGATTCTAAAGGTTTTCACCCATGTGCGATCACAGTAAAAACATTTATCTCCCCCATCTGGCCACCATCACCGAGATGCGGGATGAGACGGCGGATATTCGTTCCTTCAGACTCGTCTTCCAGGACGAGCAGGTACGGGAGAATTTTTCCTATCGGGCTGGACAGTTCGCCGAGTACTCCGCCTTCGGGGCCGGCGAGGCCACCTTCTGCATCGCCTCCCCCCCCACGCGTCAGGGGTACATCGAATGCTGCTTCCGCTCAGTGGGACGGGTCACCGACGCGCTTCGGGCGCTGGAGATTGGGGACACCATCGGCGTCCGCGGCCCCTATGGCAACTCTTTCCCAATCGAAGAGTTCTACGGCAAGAATATGCTCTTCGTCACCGGGGGGATCGCCCTCCCCCCCTTGCGTACCGTCATCTGGAACTGTCTGGATCTGCGAGAGAAGTTTGGCACCATCACTATCGTGTACGGTGCCCGCTCCGAGGACGACTTGGTCTACAAGCATGAGCTGAAGGAGTGGGAGGAACGCCCCGACGTCACCCTGGTGAAGACCGTGGATCCCGGCGGCAGCAGTCCCTCCTGGGATGGCCAGGTCGGTTTCGTCCCCACCGTCCTGGAACAGGCGGCGCCATCGGCGGAAAACTGCATCGCCCTGGTCTGCGGTCCCCCCATCATGATCAAGTTCACCCTCCCGGTGCTGGAGAAGCTCGGCTTCTCCGACGACGCCATCTACACCACCCTGGAGAACCGGATGAAGTGCGGCCTCGGCAAGTGCGGCCGCTGCAACGTGGGGAACGTCTATGTCTGCAAGGACGGCCCGGTTTTCACCGCCCGTCAGGTCAAGGCGATGCCTCAGGAGTTCTGACCGTTTGCGGTCGGCAGCCATGTTGAGAACTGGACGGCATCCCCACATAAGGGATGCCGTCTCGCATTCCGGCAATACTTGTGCCAGATTTGATAAATGTCAGGGGCTTGAACCATGAAGATCATTGACCTGCGAAGCGATACGGTGACCCGGCCCACGGAGGCCATGCGGACCGCCATGGCAGAGGCCGTGGTGGGAGACGACGTCTACGGCGAAGACCCGACGGTGAATCGTCTGGAGGCGCTGGGTGCGGAGTTGACCGGGAAGGCGGCGGCACTCTTCTGCCCCACCGGCACCATGGCGAATCTTCTGGCCATCATGACCCACTGCGGTCGGGGGGACGAATACATCTGCGGCCAGGATGCCCACTGTTACCGGTTGGAAGGGGGCGGGGCAGCGGTCCTCGGGAGCGTTCAGCCTCAGCCGCTGGAGTTCGCAGAGGACGGCTCCCTTGATCTGGAGCGGGTGGCCCGGCTCATCAAGGCCGACGACGTGCATTGCGCCCGGACCAGGCTCCTCTGTCTGGAGAATACTCAGGCGGGGAAGATCCTCTCTCCGGCGTATCTTCACCAGGCCGGAGAGTTCTGTCGGGAGCGGGGAATCCTCCTTCACCTGGATGGGGCACGAGTGGCCAACGCTGCGATCAAGCTTGGTCTCGCCATCGCCGAGATCACCCGGCAGGTGGATTCGGTATCGCTCTGTCTCTCCAAGGGGCTCGGCGCACCGGCGGGGACGCTCCTCTGCAGGAGCCGTGAGTTCGTAACCACGTCCCGACGCTGGCGTAAGGTCCTGGGGGGAGGAATGCGGCAGGCCGGAATCCTGGCCGCAGCCGGGATCGTGGCGCTGACGGAAGAGGTGGTGCGACTGGCGGTGGATCACGACAATGCCCGGTTCCTGGCGGAAGAGATGGCAGTGGTTGGGGAGATTGATATCGATCAGGCCACGGTCCAGACAAATATGGTGTTCCTCAGGGTTCGGGACGGGAGAGAAGGGGAGTTGACCGCCCGACTGCGAGAGCGAGGCATCCTCGTAGCGGGGCGAGACGGAGTGCGCCTCGTGACCCACAGAGACGTTACCCGAGAGGATCTGGCGGTGGTAGTTGCCGCAATCAAGGGATTTTTTCGGGAAAAGGTAGCGGGAAGGTAACGAATAGTGCAATTTTCCTATGGTCACAATATTCAGTTGGGTTTCCCCATGCTCGCTTGTTCGCTGCATAAGCGGCCAACCTGATCGGGCAAGGTTGGCAACTACTCCCGGTTAGTTTTTGATAATCAGCACTAAACGCATCGGCTTACCCATTTGGGATACTTAAGCGGGCGAACGGGGGCACATCACGCAGGCTTTCGATGATTTTAAACCACATGACGCTTCTCTACGCCGTCCTGGGCTTGATTCCGGGAGATTATCGGCAGTCACAAGACGCACCTCCACCTCGCTGTTACAGAAATATCTGTTCAGTTGTGACACTATGTACGTCCTGAAGGATAAGTTTTGCGATTAGTTACTCATCATAGATGATCACTGGCTTCTGCCGCTTAAAGCCGTTGACGATCACGGTATAGATCATCGCCATAGATTCCAGTTCAAAACTGTGAAACAGATGACGTTGTTCTTCCCAGAGCGCCTGCTTACTCCCCG
>CAIOGM010000094.1 GCA_903857795.1 uncultured Geobacter sp. | reverse complement strand
TACGGCCTCTGGGGGGTACTCGTCATGGCGCCGTGGCTGCAACAGAGCGTCCAGCCGTGGCTGATCGACCATTTCGGCTTCCTCCCTTTCTTTCAGGGAGCGCCCTACGGGGTCAGCATGATGGCGGCGGTCTTCATCCTGATGATCATGATCATCCCGATCATCACCTCCATTACCAAGGAGGTCCTGCAGGCGGTTCCCGTCTCCCAGAAAGAGGCGGCCTATGCCTTGGGGGCCACCCGCTGGGAGATGGTGCGCATAGCGCTCATCCCTTATGCCCGCTCCGGCGTGCTCGGGGCGGTGATTCTCGGCCTGGGGCGGGCCATCGGCGAGACCATGGCGGTGACCATGGTTATCGGCAACACCCCGCAAATATCCCTGTCGCTGTTGGCGCCGGGCTATACCATGCCCAGCGTCATCGCCAATGAATTCGCCGAGACCACCTCCAAGCTCCATGCTTCGGCCCTCATGGAGGTCGGCCTGATTCTGCTGGTGGTCACGCTCATCATCAACGCCCTGGCGCGGCTGCTCATCTGGAGCGTCACCCGCGGGGACACGGGGGCCCGGGCATGATCACCTACGCACTCAGACGCCGCCTGACCAACCACCTGATGACCATCCTCATGGTGGGGGCGGCCCTGGCCGTCATGGCTCCCCTGGGGATCATCTTCGTCCATATCCTCAAGATGGGAGCCAGCTCCCTGAGCATGGACTTCTTCACCCAGATTCCCAAGCCCACCGGTGAAAGCGGCGGCGGCATGGCCAACGGCCTGGCCGGTTCCGCCCTCATGATCGGTCTGGCCTCCTGCTTCGGCCTCCCCATCGGCATCCTGGGGGCGGTCTACCTCACCGAATTCGGGGGAACCCGCTTCGCCACGGCCATCCGCTTCAGCGCCGACGTCCTGGCGGGAATCCCCTCCATTATCACCGGAATGGTCGCCTACACGCTGCTGGTCGTGCCGATGAAAGGGTTTTCCGCCCTGGCCGGGGCCGTGGCCCTGGCGCTGATCATGATCCCCATCGTGCTCCGGACTACCGAGGAGCAGTTGAAGATGGTCCCCGGCACCCTGCGCGAGGCCTCCCTGGCCTTGGGGGTCCCCTTCTGGCGGACCAGCCTCAAGGTCACCCTGGTCAGCGCGCGGTCCGGCATCATCACCGGGGTCCTCCTCTCCATTGCCCGCATTGCCGGGGAGACGGCGCCGCTCCTCTTCACCGCTCTGGGGAACCAGTTCTGGAGCCGCAAACTGACCGAGCCGATGGCCGCCATTCCGCTTCAGATCTTCAACTTCGCTATCTCTCCCTATGAAGACTGGCACCGCCTGGCCTGGGCCGGGGCGCTGGTGTTGGTGGTGATCATGTTTACCCTGAACCTTACGGCCAGGTATTTTGGAAGGAACAGGCATTAGGCTGAAGACTGAAGGCTGGAGGTAAAAGCTCTCAACCCTCAACCTTAAGTCTTCAGCCTTCAGCCCTAAAGAGGTTTTATGAATTCCAAACTGAAACTCGACCAACTCAACATCCACTTCGGCGCCGCCCAGGCGGTGAAGAATGTCTCCCTGGACTTCCCGGCCAATACCGTCACCGCGATCATCGGCCCGTCGGGATGCGGCAAGTCCACGGTGCTGCGAAGTATTAACCGGATGCACGACCTGACCCCCTCGGCCCGGGTTACCGGCCGGGTTCTGCTGGACGACGCCGATATCTATGACCGGAAGGTGGACCCGGTGGCGGTACGGAGACGGATCGGCATGGTCTTCCAGAAGGCCAACCCGTTCCCGGCCATGACCATCTATGATAACGTCATCTCCGGCTACAAGCTGAACGGCCGGGTGAAAAAGGCGGAGATGGACGAGATTGTCGAATCCAGCCTGAAACGGGTGGCGTTGTGGGACGAGGTCAAGGACCGGCTCAAAACCAGCGCCATGGCCCTTTCCGGTGGGCAGCAGCAGCGGCTCTGCATCGCCCGGACCGTGGCGGTGCAACCGGAAGTGATCCTCATGGACGAGCCCTGCTCGGCCCTGGACCCTATCGCCACCCTGAAGATCGAAGAGCTGATCGACGAACTGAAAGAGCAGTACACCGTGGTCATCGTGACCCACAACATGCAGCAGGCGGCCCGGGTCTCCGACTTCACCGCATTCCTCTACCTGGGTGAACTCATCGAATTTGACGTGACCAAAAAAATCTTCACCAACCCCGCCAAAAGCCAGACCGAAGACTACATCACCGGCCGGTTCGGGTAGAGAGTGCGACGTGCTGCGTGCAGCAAAGCCCACAGAACCGAGAACCCAGCCCCCAGCCCCTACGAGGTATGTATGACCGAACACCTGGTGACGCAGTTTGATACCGACTTGAATGAAATCCGCTCCAAGCTCCTGGAGATGGGGGGCAAGGTGGAGAAGATGATCCACGATTCCATGAAAGCCCTGGTGGAGCGCAATACGGAACTGGCCGAGTCCACCATCGAGTATGATCACGAGATCAACCGACTGGAGGTGGAGATCGACGAGCTCTGCCTCGAAGCCCTCGTACAGCGTCAGCCTGCGGCCCGCGACCTCCGGTTTATCACCATGGCCATGAAGATCGACACCGACTTGGAACGGATCGGCGACAAGTGCCGCAACATCGCCAAGCGGGCACGGGAGTTGAATGAACTACCGCCCCTCAAACCGTACATCGACCTGCCGCAAATGGCGGACCTCGCTGCCGCCATGGTTAACGATGCTCTCACTGCCTTCGTCCGCTGGGACGACCAGTTGGCTTACACGGTCTGTCACCGCGACGATGAGGTGAACCTCCTCAACGAGCAGATCCAGGGGGAACTGTTGACCTTCATGATCAAGGACCCCGGCACCATCACCCGGGCCATCAAGATCAACGCCATTGCCAGACATCTGGAGCGGATCGCCGACCACGCTACCAACGTGGCCGAAATGGTCATCTTCATGGTCAAGGGCAAGGATGTCAGGCACTTGGGAATAGACCCGAAGTAGTTGGAGCAGACAGCATGACTAGACCACGAAACACACCAGTCTTGGCGCCACCGCCGGCAATGCTGGAACCAGAGGCTCCCGGCTCTCAGCAAGACGCAACAGAACCACCGACCGCTACCGGGATCATTCCGGACCCTGACATGGTGATTTTCGACCTGGATTCCCCCACTCTTTACCTCAATCGGGAGTTGACCTGGCTGGACTTCAATCGCCGGGTTCTCCACGAGTCCGAGGACCCCCGCACCCCTCTCCTGGAGCGGGTCAAATTTGTCGCCATTGTCAGCGCCAACCTGGACGAATTCTTCATGAAGCGGATCGGCGGCCTCAAGCAGCAGGACGCAGCCGGCTTCCGGAACCTCACCGTGGACGGGCGAACCCCCCGCCAGCAGATCGTTGAGTGCAACGCTCTGGTCAGGGACCTGGAAGCCAGCAAGGAACGGCTGCTGCCGGGCCTGCTGACGCTGCTGGCTGCCGCGGGAATCACCCTTGCCGGCGTTGACGACCTGTCGACCACAGAGAACGATGCCCTGCGCGAGTATTACCGGCGCAACATCTTTCCCCTGCTCACCCCCCAGTCCGTGGACCCGGCCCACCCCTTCCCCTTTATCTCCAACCTGTCGCTAAACCTCCTGGTCACGGTACAGCATCCCCAGAGTGCCGACGGCTCCCTGGCCCGGGTCAAGATCCCGACCGGCGCCGGCATCCCTCGCTTCATCAAAGTGGGCAAACGGGATTGTTTTGTCCGGCTTGAAGAGATTATATGTCGCAACCTCGACCTCCTCTTCCCGAATATGGAGGTCATCTCGTGCGAACTGTTCCGGGTGACTCGCAACGCCAACACTGAACGAGAGGAAGAGCAGGCCGACGATCT
>CAIOGM010000093.1 GCA_903857795.1 uncultured Geobacter sp. | reverse complement strand
CAGAAATCGAGCCAGGTCATCCCCGCACTCTTGAACACCAGGGCCGAGAGGGGAATGAGCACGATGAGGCTCAGGTAGAAGAGCGTGTACGCCAGGGTAGGCCCGAAACCGGGGAGGACGTTGTTCTGAGGTTTAAAGAGTATCATGAGTTAATTCCCGCTTCAGGGAAGAATCCGCCCCTGACCACATATAACCGAGCTCATTTGACCGGCAGATAAATCTGATCAAAGATGCCGCCATCGACGAAATGTTTTTTCTGGGCTGCCTTCCACCCACCGAAGAGCTCATCTATGGTAAAGAGCTTAACCTTGGGGAACTGGTCGGCATACTGTAGCGCGACCTTTTCCAGACGCGGCCGGTAATGATGCTTCGCCGCAATCTCCTGTCCTTCCGGAGTATAGAGATACTCCAGATACGCCTGGGCCACGGCGCGTGTACCATGCCGGTCCACATTTCGGTCGACGACTGCCACTGACGGCTCCGCCAATATACTGATGGAGGGGATAACGGTCTCGAACTTGTCCCTGCCGAGTTCCGTCACGGCGAGAAAAGCCTCGTTTTCCCAGGCGAGCAGCACATCGCCGACCCCTCTCTGGGCAAAGGTGGTCAGGGAGCCTCTGGCCCCGGAATCAAGCACCGGCACGTTTTTGTAGAGTTTGGTTATGAACTCCCTGGCCTGGGCCTCGCTCCCCCCTTTCTTCTTCAGGACATAACCCCAGGCAGCCAGATAGGCCCAACGCGGGTTGCCGCCGGTTTTGGGGTTGGGAGTGATGACGGTTACCCCCGGCCTTACCAGATCGTCCCAATCCCTGATTTTTTTCGGGTTCCCCTTCCGGACCAGGAAGACGATAGTTGAGGTATAGGGCGAACTGTTGTGAGGAAGGCGCTTCTGCCACCCCGGTGCGATGAGCCCCTTTTCTGAGATGGCTTCGACATCAAGGGCCAACCCCAGAGTGACCACATCGGCCTCCAGGCCGTCGATGACCGAGCGGGCCTGCTTGCCTGAACCGCCGTGGGACTGCCGGATGCTGACCTCCTCACCGCTCTTCCCTTTCCAGTAACGAGCGAACAGCGGATTGAAATCCTGGTAAAGTTCACGGGTGGGATCATACGAGACATTCAGCAGGTTCTTCTCCGTCGCATTGGATGGAGGGATGGCACTCACCAGAGTAAGAATCATCATACTGCCGGCAACAACACGTTTTACCATCATTCATCTCCCAGGAGAGGGAAGGGGAAGGTGCCACCCTCCCCTCTCCTGCTCACTATTTACCTGCCCCGTAGATCTGATCAAATATCCCGCCGTCGCTGAAATGGCTCTTTTGGGCCTTCGTCCACCCCCCGAACAGCTCGTCGATGGTGAAGAGCTTCAGCTTCGCCAGCTTGACAGGGATCTTCTTATCGATGGGGCGATAGTAATGCTTGGCCGCGATTCGCTGCCCCTCTTCGCTGTAAAGGAACTTCAAGTACTCTTCAGCCAGGGCGCGGGTCCCCCGCCGATCCACCACCTTGTCCACCACGGCCACCGGCGGCTCGGCCAAAATGCTGATTGGAGGGGTGACGATGTCATACTTGTCCGGCCCCAGTTCGTTGATGGCCAGGTATGCCTCGTTTTCCCACGCCAGCAGGACATCGCCCTGACCTCTCTGCACGAAGGTGTTGGTGGAACCGCGAGCCCCGGAATCCAGTACCGGGACGTTCTTGTAGAGCTGTTTTACGAACTCCTTCGCCGTGGCCTCGCTGCCACCGGGCTGTTTTAGGGCATATCCCCAGGCCGCCAGATAGTTCCACCGAGCACCGCCGGAGGTCTTGGGATTGGGGGTAATCACCGCGATCCCCGGCTTCACCAAGTCATTCCAATCCTTGATCTTCTTGGGATTTCCCTTCCGGACCAGGAAGACGATGGTGGAGGTATAGGGAGAGCTGTTGTGGGGAAGACGCTGCTGCCAGCCGGGTTTGATGAGCCCCTTCTCCGCGATGGCGTCGATGTCATAGGCCAGGGCCAGGGTCACCACATCCGCCTCCAGGCCGTCGATGACCGAGCGGGCCTGCTTGCCGGAGCCGCCATGGGACTGCTTGATAGTGACGTTGGTCCCTTTTTTCTTTACCTGGGCGCTGAAGGCACTGTTCAGATCTGCGTACAGTTCCCGGGTCGGGTCGTAGGAGACGTTGAGCAGAGTCACATCCACTGCCAGGGCCGGGAGGGCAAGAGCTAGTATAAGGAGTACGGTGCTGAATATTCGGACAATCATGTTAAATCTCCTCTGGGCTGAGACCTCTTCAACCGGTCGCTGCTATTTGAAAAAAAAGGGGGGCGCACGCGCCCCCCAATGAAGGAGGCCCACAACGGGCCGGTGAAGCTCTGGTTAGAACAGAATCTGTGCCTGGGTGCGGAAGAGTGTGTCAGTCTGTGAGTTGCCACCTTTCGGAGCAGCCGCGCCGTTGGAAGTCGCGGCATTTGCCTGATACGATGATGACGTGACATCGCCCTGTATTTTCAGATTATGGCTGTTGATGTACCAGCTGACGGCGCCCTGAACTTCCGATTTAAGTGAATTGGTCGCATAGGCGTTGTAATCCATCCAGTTATACCGGACCGACAGCTCAACGGTCTTGGGAATGACCATATAGCCGGCCTGGGCATAGGCGCCTCTGGAGATCAGATTCTTGTTGGAGCGGGATGAAGAGTTGGCCTGGCCCCAGTAGTATTCAGCCTGCAGGGCCAGCCCCTGCCATTTGAAGGCTGTATCGAGTTCGAACATGCTGACGTTGATGTTTTCCGATGCCGGGTTCCCGGTGGTGAAGATGCCGATATTTTTCCCCAGCCAGCCGCTGGTGGTGTTGAGGTAACCAAGGTTGTTGTTTTCCACTGTTGTGACGCCGAGAGTGTCCTTATTCAACCGGACAGCGTCATGATAATAGGACCCACCCAGCGACAGGAGCGGCTTTGCCGACCCCTCCACATCGGATTCCGAGTACTTCACTTCACCAAGGGGATTTGCGGTAAGACGGATATTGTAGGAGTTGTTGTTGTCGGCTGCGACCACGTTCTGTCCGTTTCCGCCGACCCAGGCGGCCGAATAGGTGAACAGCCCCTTGGCAACAGAGCCGAGAACGGCAAGCCCGGTATCATATGTCGGGGCGAAGGCAGAGGTCACGAAGGAGTTGTCCACAAACTCGTTCAGGGCGCTGGAGGTGATGTACTGACGACTGAACTGCACCTTGTCCTGGCCGACCCTCAGCTGCGCTTCATCGACGATCCGGTAATTCAACCAGGTATCGAGGAGGACTTTGGAGGTATTGCTGTTGGTACCTGTGCTGAATGTGTTCAATTGGGCCCAGTCCTGATAGGACTTGAAGGTGAGATCTTTGTTATAGACATAGCCGCTAAAGAAGGTCCTGGCCCGGGGGATATTCCAGGCGCTGACATCTGAAACCGAGTTGATGCCATCTCTCTGGGTGAAGGTATACCGGGCCTGCAGCTGCCCGCCGATGATCAGCTGATATTTTTCGTCGGGTGAGGTAAAGGTGAAACCGTTACCCAGTTTGTAGGCAATCGGCGTTGATTTCGGCGAAGATTTGATAACTTCGTTGTAGTCCGACTCGGTGATGACCCCTTTCTCTTTCAGCACCTCTTCCAGCGTCTTGGCCCCGGCGCTCTGGGCGGCCAGCGCTGCGGTGATAACTCCTGCCAGCATGATTTTTTTGTACATCATCTCATCTCCTCCTTCTTGTATGGGTAGTCGCCATATCAATTGTGGCGCTGTAATGTGTATCAGATGCCGCCGCCGTCGATGAAATCCGGCTTTTTCAGCCGGATTTTCTCGCTCTTGTCCACCTGGATAACCTTGCCGTCCTGGATTATCAGGGTAATTGAACCGAAATTGATGGTCCGCAGGGCCTCCCGCAGAACCTGTTCCAGCTCATCACCCCAGCTGTTTCTACTCCGCGATCCGGGCGCCATCGCCATGACTTCCTCCCCTGTTGATGTCAGATCCCTTCGAACAGGGGGGTGGAGAGGTACCGCTCCGCGCCGTCGGGGAGGATCACCACGATGTTTTTGCCGGTAAACTCGTCCAGATTCGCCAACCGCACCGCCGCGGCCACAGCGGCTCCGCTGGAGATCCCCACGAGAATCCCCTCCTCCCGGGCCAACCGCCTGGCGAATTCGATGGCTTCGCTGCTCTCCACCAACTCCACCCGGTCGATGATGGTGAGATCAAGAGTCTCCGGGATGAACCCGGCGCCGATCCCCTGAATCTTGTGAGGCGCCGGCTTCAGCTCCTGCCCGGCCAGCCTCTGGGTGATCACCGGACTCTCCTT
>CAIOGM010000092.1 GCA_903857795.1 uncultured Geobacter sp. | reverse complement strand
GCCGTGACGACTGCCGTCGAGAATGCGGTGGCCGTCGCCGTCGAGCAATCAGTCTCTGCCGCCGTCGAGCAGACGGTGCCAGCGGCTGTTTCGACTGCGGTGACTCTTGCCGTGGCGGAAACGGTGGACAACGCCGTGCGTCAGCCGGTGGCCGAGGCGATCGAGAAACAGATTTTGGTTGCTGTCGAGCAGACGGTGCCCCAGGCGATAACCACTGCGGTGACCGAGATGGCGCCCCTGGCGGTTATGACCGCGGTTGAACAGTCGGTTCCCGAGGCCGTGACGACTGCCGTCGAAAATGCGGTGGCCGTCGCCGTCGAGCAATCAGTCTCTGCCGCCGTTGAGCAGACAGTCCCTGTCGCAGTTTCGACCGCGGTTGCTTCTGCCGTGGCGGAAACGGTGGACAACGCCGTGCGTCAGCCGGTGGCCGAGGCGATAGAGAAACAGATTTCGGTTGCTGTCGAGCAGTCGGTGCCTCAGGCGATAACCACTGCGGTTGAACAGTCGGTTCCCGAAGCCGTGACGACTGCCGTCGAGAATGCGGTGGCCGTCGCCGTCGAGCAATCAGTCTCTGCCGCCGTCGAGCAGACGGTGCCTGCGGCTGTTTCGACTGCGGTGACTCTTGCCGTGGCGGAAACGGTGGACAACGCCGTGCGTCAGCCGGTGGCCGAGGCGATCGAGAAACAGATTTCGGATGCTGTCGAGCAGAGGGTGCCTCAGGCGATAACCACTGCGGTGGCCGAGGCGGTAGAGACGGAGCTTGCCGCTGTTCTCGACCGGACGATGTCAGGCGCCATCGAGCAGATGGTCCCTCGTGCTGTTGCCTTGGCGGTGGAACAGGAGGTTCCCGACGCTGTCGCTGTCGCCGTTGGAAATGCAGTGGCTCTTGCCGTGGCGGAAACGGTGGACGCCGCCGTACGGCAACCGGTGGCAGGCTCCATGGAGAGGGAGATTGCCGCGACTCTTCAGAAGAGTGTCTCCGGAGCCATCGACCACTTGGTGCCTCATGCCGTTTCTGCCGCAGTCGCCGGAGCGGTGGAGCTGACGGTTCCCGAAGCCGTGGCGGCTTCCGTTGAAAAGGCGGTGACCGAAGCGGTTACAGATAGAGTTGATGACGCGTTGAGACAACCGGTGACGGACGCCATTGGTAAAGCGATTATCACCTTGGTTCCCGTACCGGTGGGGGATGCCGTGAAGCGCGCGATTGCCGCAGCCGTTGAGAAAGAGCTCCGCTTTGCAGTCGAGTTGCCGGTCTCAAGTGCGGTAGCTAAGGTGGTTGTCGCAGCCATTGACCGTGTCGTGCCGTATGCGGTTGAACGGTCGGTGGCTGAGGCTATCGACAAGGCAATCGCCGCCTCCGTCGATCACACCATTGCCGGCGCCATTTCGGCAGCGGTGAAGAGAGATGAGCGGTGAGCGTTCCGGAAAGAGTCGCCGGAATTTGCGGTTGTAATCGATGGTATAAATAGGTATATAAATGCTGGTACTGGGGAGTGGACACTAACTGCGACAAAACTGTCGAAACGGAGATTATCTCATGAAGTATGCACAGTTGCTGGTATCGGGAGCGTTTATTCTGACGGCAAGCCACATTCCCGGCGCCGTTATGGCTGCGGAATCGGGTAAGAAACAGGTCCCGGCCAAGACAAACGTTACATTCCCGTTGGGAACTGCAACTCCTTCCGAAGTCTGTGGCGAGTGCCATAAGGCCATCTACCAGGAACATTCCCATGGATTCGGCAGTGACAACCCGGCAATGATAATCATGTCGACGGCCGCGCAACGCCGTGTCAAAGGTCCGTCCTTTGCCGCATCCCCCCAGGGGACATCCCATGCCTTGGCTGGAGTCGATTTATTCCCGATTCACTCTCGCGATGCCGAAGAGGGGGGGAAATCGTGCAACAGCTGTCATTTCCCCACGTCGTTTGCCCTGCCTGATGTTGACGTGGCGGGGGTGGCGCAACCCGCTGCCCGGCAGAAAGCAGATGAGGTGGGCGGTCTGACCTGCGCCAGTTGCCACCTTACGCCGGAAGGGAAGGTTCGTGCCCCCTACAATCTGCGGGCGCCCCATGAGAACTTTCCCGATGTCCGGATGAAGACCTCGGTCATGTGCGCAACCTGCCACAGCCTGGGGAAACGGGTCGTCGGGAAGCAGACCCAGACCTATCTTGAGTGGCGTGACGATTACTGGAAGAAAGGGTTGGGCGCCAACTGCCAGTCATGCCATATGCCGCGTACCAACCGGCAACTTACGGAAGAGTACGATCTGCCGGACAGAGTCGTCTCCCGCCATCTCTGGACCGGCGGCCGTTCCCCGCAACGACTGCAGGGGGCACTCAGCCAGGCGGTTGTCCAGCCGGTGACCGGGAGCGCGAAATTCGAGATTCATCTTCTCAATGTGGGGGCAGGTCACTCGGTCCCCACCGGATCCAACCGGCGGGCGGTCTATCTGCAGGCCGAAGCGCTGGATTCCCAGGGGAAGGTTGCGGCCCGGCAGGAGTGGCTGTTTGCCCCTTCCTATGGAGACCGGCCCGACGACAAGGCGTTCCTGGACGCAGACCGGAAGCAGTCGGACGCCGTCGCCGCCATGCAGGCCGATGCCCAAGGCCCCCACGAATCGAGCATTCGCGCCGGGGAGGAGCGTATTCTGCGCTGGGCCCCCTCGCTGAAGCCGGGGAGCTATACCATCTCCACCAAGCTGGTGTATGACCTCAACCGCTATAATGACCGGGCCGTTACCGATGATCAGGTGGTGATGGGGATAACCAAGAAGGTAGTGACTGTCTCCAACTGATCCGGTCGCACCGGTTGTCTGACGATCTTGGTTCATCAATAAAAAGAGAGCGCTTTCCTTGGAGGGCGCTCTCTTTTTATCTTATGACGCATGGCGGATCGACCGGTTAGAGCCGCCGTAGTTCGTCGGCCAGAGTGCTCATGACGCCACTCCAGTCACCCCGCTGCTGTTGCCGGAAGATTCTCACGCTGGGATACCAAGGGGAATCGTCCCTCTTCTGCAGCCAGCGCCAGTCACCGGCGAAACGGTTGAGCAGCCAGACCGGTTTTCCCAGTGCGCCGGCCAGATGGACAACGGCGGTATCGACGCTGATCACAAGATCCAGTTCGGCCACCAGCGCCGCAGTATCCAGAAAATCGGCGCAGTCGTCCATCCAGTCCAACAGCTCCCACCCCAGTTCGCGTTTCTGGAGCGCTGCTTCGTCTTTTTGCAGGGTGACAAAATTCAGACCGGGAATCCCCACCAGGGGAGCAAATGCAGAGAGCGGGATGCTGCGCAGTTCATCGCACTGGTTCAGATAGCACCCTGCGGCCCAGACCAGACCGACTTTTGGCCCCTTCATGCCGGCGAGACGGTTGCGCCACGGCTCACGCATCCCGGCGGGGAGCAGAAGATAGGGGGGCCCGTTGGGGACCGTGTCGATGGTTGTCCGGAACAGGTGCGGCAGACTCATGCTGGGGCAGTAGAGGTCGGGTTCATCAAGCGCGGACCCTTCCACCAGCGAGACGACGGCATCGACGCCGGGCATGTTCTGCAGCAGCCGCTTCAGTGAGGAGTGATGGTAGCAGAGTGTCAACTTTTCGAGGTTCTGTTGCTTGAGCAGGGGGAGATAGCGCATCATCATGATGTTGTCGCCGATCCCCTGCTCCGTGATGACCAGCAATGAACGTCCCGCCAGGGACTCTCCCTCCCAACGCCGGAATCGCCGGAACCGGCCGAGAACCCCCTCCTTATACCTCTTCCCTGAACCGACCTCAAATCGGCTCTCATTCCGGGCAAACCCTTCGGTGTATTTCCCCTGAATGAGCTGCGCATGGGAGAGGTTATGGTGGGCTTCCATGAAATCAGGATCGAGTGCGACCGCTTGCCCATAGGCAGCTTCGGCCTGCTCCGGCTCACCCATGGCCCGGAGTGCCGCCCCGAGATTCCCGTAGATCTCTGCGGACGGCCTGATCCGCAGGGCATTCTCAAAAGCTGTGACCGCTTCTTCCTGTTTATCCCGTTCCCGCAGCGTCACACCGAGGTTATTGTAGGCTTCAACATAATTCGGATTGTATTCGATGGCTTTCCGGTAAGAGTGCTCTGCCTCCAGCTGCCGGCCGACCGCCGACAGTGCGGTCGCAAGATTGTAGTAGGCCTCGGCATACTCCGGGCTGAGGGAGATGGCCACTCCATAGCAGCGCAGAGCCTCTTCGTGACGGTTGCTCGCCTGGTAGGCGACCCCGAGATTGTTGTGTGCTGCCGGTACCCGGTCATTGACCGCCAAAGCTCTGGCAATCAGATCGATGGCCGCAGCCGTTTTCCCGGTTTGTCGATACAGTATCCCCAACAGATGGAGGGCGTCAAAACAGTCCGGAGCGACGGTCAGCAGTTGCCGGTAACCGGACTCCGCTTCCGTGAATCGCCCCTGGCGATGATGGTTCAGGGCGCTCTCTACCCCCCGTTGTAATTCCTGACCGGAAGAGTTCATCCGCTATTATTTTTTCGTCACGTCATCATGATAGCTGTCGATGAAAATGGTCTTGTCTTGACGTTCCAGGCCGTATGCTATGAGACGCAGCGCAGCCATGATCATGGCGAGTCCGGCTATTACACTGTAGAAATTACGGAAGACAAGACATAGTACCCCCGATGTAAATATTATTATTCCCACAGACCGGCACGCCCGCTGTTTCTCTTCTCTCTGAAGTGTAATGGTATAACGATACAGTTGAAAGCAAACAACAATTAGTGGTAGTATTATTAATAATTTTGCATACTCAATCATGGTGTCCCCTTTTGGTGTGTCTTTGTTTGTCAATTTACTCTATATCAGTATTACGCTGGCAACTCAATAAAATACTCCGGTGGTGCGCCTGCCGCTTTAGAGACGGCGCTTGCGCGGCAAAGGTTACAATTTTTATTTTGCGACAGGAGCTGTCCCCAAATGTTTACTCTCCAGTTGTACCTGCCGAGCGAATGAACGAAAGATGTAGGAGCGGCCTATGGCCGCTCCTACAGGATGTTTTTATTGGTTGGAGAAGATTGTCGCTAATCACGGTAACGGCTGTAACTTTTTTCGTCGCTCTCCCGTCTGAGGGAGAAGAGAGTCGGACGGGTGCAAAAGTAAGAATTCGGGAGTGGAAATCCTCTTTTGTTGGGAATGAGAGTGAAACTGTAGTAAGTTGGAAAAAATCATTCACGAAAGAAGAGATGACGCAGAGGGTCATGGATTGAGAGAGCAGGATGATGAACGGTTGGTCAGGAGCGCCGTCGCCGGTGATGACGTGGCCTTTGCCGAACTTGTTTCGCGCCACAAGCGCCGGGTCTTTCGGCTGGCCGCCCGCTTTACCCGGATGGAACATGAACTGGACGACCTCTGTCAGGATATTTTTCTCAAGATCTATGAAAACCTCAAGCAGTTCCGGGGAGATGCCCCCTTTGAACACTGGCTGTCGCGCATCGCGGTCCGAACCTGTTATGATGCGCTCCGGAAGCAGCGTCACGAGCGGCGGCATCAGTCGCTGGACGATCTCCCCTGTGAGCCGAGGGATAAGCGGATAGATGAACAGCTCTCGGCGGCCGAGGCTCAGAGTGTGGTGCTCTGGGCGGTGGCGCGCCTCAAGCCGGAGGAGCGGCTCGTCATCACCCTCATGGAACTGGAAGAAAAATCGGTTAAGGAGATCGCCGGGCTTACCGGCTGGAGCGAGGTAAACGTCAAGGTCCGGGCCTGGCGGGCGCGGAAGGCGTTAAAGCGGATTCTGGAGGAGGCTGGCCATGAACGATAACCGTGACGAGAGATTGAATCTGCTCTTTGCCAAGGCCCGGACCGCTGAGGCGCGTCTTTCGGTGCGGGAAGAGGGGTTCGAGGGGCGCCTGCTCCAGAGGATTCGCGAGCAGCGTTTAGCTGCTTCCCCTTGGTACCTCTGGGCGTGGCGCTCGGTCCCCATCTTCTCGGCGGTGATCGTGCTGCTCCTGATGCTCTCCGGATTCCAGGGTGCGGGAACGGGCGCCTACCTTTCACACGCGCTGACTGGCGGCGACGACGAGTCAGCCCTGGTCAGTTATTACACGGGAGAGTGAAGATGTGTTCGGGAAAGGCGATAGCGGCGGTTATCCTCATCTTTCTGCTCGGCGCGGCAACAGGCGGGCTTACGGCGCATCTCATCTACCAGAAGCGGATAGAGGGGATGGTCCGGGGTGGTCCAGGGGCCTTCTCCTCCATGATTCTCGATCGGATGGATCGGGAACTCAAGCTGGACAGCGCCCAACGGGAGGCAATCCGGACGATCATCCAGGAGACTCACGGCGAGATGCGGCAGCTCCGGCGCCAGCTCCGCCCCCAGACCCGGGAGATACTGGCGCGGTCGGAGGGGCGGATCAAGGTGCTGTTGCGCCCTGAGCAGCGGGAGGCCTTTGACCGGCTCATCGAACAGCGGAGGCGTCACGGGGAGGAGTCCGGTGACGGACCGCCTCATGAGCACGACACTCCTCCCTCGCGGCCATAACGAGGCCCCGGTGACCTTTACTTATGTAGAAAGGAGCAGACGCGGAAACAGGTCAGGCTGTCCGCGTTTTGTATGGAGTAGAAAAAGTTCGGGTAGTTCAACCTGAAAAAAGTATTTAAAACAAGGAGCTACTGAGCAACGGAGTGAAACCAGAGCGAAATTCATTCGCACTGTACGATTAGCCTACGCAGCCATTGGCAGCACTACAAACAACCATTTATCCGCTGATTACGCTTTTAACCCATCCCCCTCCTAACCCTCCCCTTGAAAGGGAGGGGATTTTTAGGCTCCTCCCCCTTCAAGGGGGAGGTTGGGAGGGGGATGGGGCTTCGGTGGCGCTGGACCAGAATCTAATCGCACAGTTCGAATTCATTGAGAAAAACAGTTCAATGATTCACCTTTTCGGAGAAACACTCCCTTGATGCAAGGTCTTGATTTCTCCGTTGCTCCGTTGCTCCGTTGCTCCGTGTTATTCTAACCGCCGTTTTCAGGTTCAATGAGATTCAACTCCAAGAGTACCGTTACTCCATTCGAGGGAAAATACATGCAACAGACCGATACAAAAACAGAATCCGCTCCGCAACCGGCCGGACGGCCGCGCTCCAAACGTTGGTGGCTCTGGTTGGTTCTGTTCTGCCTGGTCGCAGGCGGGGCGATCGTCTTCTGGAAGATGAGGTCGCCTGCCGCCTCCTCCGGCGCCGCCCCCCCGGGCGCCAAGGGCCCCTCGCTCCCCACACCGGTAGTCGTGGCGGCGGTCCGTAAGGGGGAGCTGAATCTCTACCTGACTGGTCTGGGGTCGGTGACCCCTTTGAACACGGTCACGGTGCGGAGCCGGGTGGACGGTCAGCTGATGTCGGTGCATTTCCGCGAGGGGCAGAATGTGGTCAAGGGGAGCCTGCTGGCGGTGATCGATCCGCGGCCGTTCCAGGTGCTGCTGACCCAGGCCGAAGGGCAGATGGCCCGTGACCGGGAACAGCTGAACAACGCCCGTCTGGACCTGGAACGGTACCGTTTACTCTGGAAACAGGATTCCATCCCCCGGCAGCAGCTGGACACCCAGGAGGCGCTGGTCCGGCAGTATGAGGGGGCGGTCAAGATCGACCAGGGGCAGCTGGACAGCGCCAACCTGCAGCTCACCTACAGCCGGATCACGGCCCCTTTGAGCGGCCGCGTCGGCCTGCGTCTGGTGGACCCGGGGAACATGGTGCACGCCGCGGATGCGGGAGGGTTGCTGACGATCACTCAGTTGCAGCCCATTTCGGTGATCTTCCCGCTCCCCGAAGACAATCTTCCCCAGCTCCTGCTGAAGATGAAGGGGGGACGACTCACCGTGGATGCCTTCGACCGGGAGATGAAGCTGAAACTGGCCACCGGAGAGCTGACCACCCTGGACAATCAGATCGATCCCGCCACCGGGACGGTGAAGCTCAAGGCGGCTTTTGCCAATGGGGGCGGTGAACTCTTCCCCAACCAGTTCGTCAACGCGCGGCTGCTGCTGGAGGTGAAGAAGGAGAGCCTCATCGTCCCCGTGGCTGCCCTGCAGAGGAGCCCGCAAGGGAGCTTTGTCTTCGTCCTGAAACCGGACAAGACGGTGGCCATGCGGCCGGTGAAGAGCGGCGTCACCCAGGGGGGAGAGGCTGCCATCCTGGAAGGTCTGGCGGCGGGCGAGCAGGTTGTCGTGGACGGCGGGGAGCGGCTCAGGGATGGCGCCAAGGTAGAGGTGAAGGAGCGGGAAAAAGGGGAGAATAAAGGGGCGAAAATGGGAGAGGGGAAAGCTCCGAAACCGGCGGGTGAACCGGTCGGACGGCCCAGTGGGCGTCCCCGATGAACTT
Source organism: uncultured Geobacter sp. (assembly GCA_903857795.1). Taxonomy (GTDB): domain Bacteria; phylum Desulfobacterota; class Desulfuromonadia; order Geobacterales; family CAIOGM01; genus CAIOGM01. The sequence continues at coordinate 17,369 of CAIOGM010000092.1, read as the reverse complement.
CTCCCGGCTCTTCATCCTGCGGCCGGTGGCCACCACCCTGCTGATGATCGCCGTCATCCTGGCCGGGGCGGTGGCCTACCGGCAGCTGCCGGTCTCGGCCCTCCCCCAGGTTGACTACCCCACCATCCAGGTCCGGACCTTCTATCCCGGGGCCGGTTCCGACGTCATGGCCTCTTCGGTGACCGCGCCTTTGGAGCGGCAGTTCGGCCAGATGCCCGGACTGACCCAGATGACCTCAACCAGCTCCCACGGCTGCTCGGTGATCACCCTGCAGTTCACCCTGGAGCTCCCCCTGGATGTGGCCGAGCAGCAGGTCCAGGCCGCCATCAACGCCGGGTTCAACTTTCTCCCCAAGGATCTCCCCAACCCCCCTGTCTACAGCAAGGTCAACCCGGCGGATGCGCCGATCCTGACCCTGGCTCTCTCCTCCGCTACCCTGCCGCTCCCCAAGGTGGAGGATCTGGCCGATACCCGTTTTGCCCAGAAGATCTCCCAGCTTCCGGGGGTGGGGATGGTCAGCATCTCCGGCGGTCAGCGGCCGGCGGTCCGGATCCATGCCAACCCGACGGCTCTGGCCTCCTACGGGGTGACCCTGGAAGAGCTCCGGACCGCCCTGGCCGCCGCCAACGTGAATCAGGCCAAGGGGAGTTTCGACGGACCACGGCAGTCCTCCATCATCGGCGCCAACGACCAGCTCTTCACCAGCGCCGAGTACCGCTCCCTGGTCATCGCCTACAAGAACGGCGCCCCGGTCCTGCTCAGTGACGTGGCGGAGGCCATCGATGATACGGAGAACGTGAATCAGGCGGCCTGGATGAACACGACGCCGGCGGTGATCGTCAACATCCAGCGTCAGCCCGGGGCCAACGTCATCGAGGTGGTGAACCGGGTCAAGAAGCTCCTCCCCCAGCTGCAGGCGGCGCTCCCTGCCTCGGTGACGGTGACCCCCCTCACCGACCGGACCGTGACCATCAGGGAGTCGGTGAAGGACGTTCAGTTCGAACTGCTCCTCTCCGTGGCCCTGGTGGTGCTGGTCATCTTCCTCTTCCTGAGGAACCTCCCCGCCACCACTATCCCCAGCATCGCCGTGCCGCTCTCCCTGGTGGGGACCTTCGGCGTCATGTACCTGCTTGACTACAGCCTCAACAACCTCACCCTCATGGCGCTGACCATCTCCACCGGTTTCGTGGTGGACGACGCCATCGTCATGATCGAAAACATCTCCCGCTACGTGGAGGAGGGGGAGAGCCCCATGGAGGCCGCCCTCAAGGGGTCCAAGCAGATCGGCTTCACCATCCTCTCCCTGACGGTGTCGCTCATCGCGGTGCTGATCCCGCTCCTCTTCATGGGGGATGTGGTGGGGCGGCTCTTTAGAGAGTTCGCCGTGACCCTGGGGGTGACCATCCTCATCTCCGCAGTGGTCTCCCTGACCCTGACCCCCATGATGTGCGCCCGGATCCTGAAGCACGTCCCCGAAGAGCGCCAGGGTCGGTTCTACCACGCCTCGGGGCGGTTCTTCGAACGGCTCATCGCCTCCTACGGCTGCTCTCTCCGCTGGGTGCTGCGGCGCCGGGGGGCCACCCTCTGCGTGGCGGTGGGGACCCTGCTGCTCACGGTGATCCTCTATCTACTCATCCCCAAGGGGTTCTTTCCGGTTCAGGATACCGGCGCCATCCAGGGGATCTCCGAGGCGGCACAGACGATCTCCTTCCCGGCCATGGCCGAGAAGCAGCAGCTCCTGGCACGGGTGATCCTGAAAGATCCTGCGGTGGAGAGTCTCTCCTCGTTCATCGGGGTCGACGGCACCAATACCACCCTCAATAGCGGCCGGATCCTGATCAACCTGAAACCGTTGCAACAGCGGGACGCCTCCGCAGTGGAGGTGATCCGCCGGCTACAGGGGGAACTGGCCCGGGTAGGGGGGATCACCCTCTTCATGCAGCCGGTGCAGGACCTCACCGTAGATGCCCGGGTCAGCCGGACCCAGTACCAGTACACCCTGGAGAGCCCCAACAGCGAGGAGCTGGCAGCCTGGGCGCCGCGGGTGATCGGCCAGTTGCAGCAGCAGGGGGAGCTGCGGGACGTGAGCAGCGATCAGCAGAACGAGGGGTTGCGGCTGCTGCTGAACTTCGACCGAGCCACTGCGGCCCGCTTCGGCATCACCCCGCAGAACATCGACGACGCCCTCTACGACGCCTTCGGTCAGCGCCAGGTCTCCACTATCTTCACCGATCTGAACCAGTACCGGGTGGTCCTGGCGGTCAAACCTCAGTTCAGGCAGGATCCCACTGCTCTACAGTCGATCCATCTTCGCTCCAGCGGCGGCGGCCAGGTGCCGCTGTCGGCCATTGCCTCGGCCACCGAGAGCACGGGACCGCTGGTCATCAACCGCCAGGGGCAGTTCCCGGCGGTCACCACCTCTTTCAACCTGGCGCCGGGGGTCTCTCTGGGGAAGGCCGTTGACGCCATCGAAGCCGCTATCGGGAAGATGGGACTCCCCGCCAGCGTCACCGGGAGTTTCCAGGGGAGCGCCCAGGCGTTCAAGGCCTCCCTGACCAACGAACCGATCCTGATCCTGGCGGCCCTGATCACGGTGTATATCGTGCTGGGGGTGCTCTACGAGAGCTACATCCATCCGGTGACCATCCTCTCCACCCTGCCGTCAGCCGGTGTGGGGGCGGTCCTCTCTCTGATGCTCTTCAAGCAGGAGCTGACGGTCATCGCCATCATCGGCATCATCCTCCTCATCGGCATCGTCAAGAAGAACGGGATCATGATGGTCGAGTTCGCCCTTGACGCGGAACGGAGCGAGGGAAAGAGTCCTGAGGAGGCGATCTATCAGGCCTGCCTGCTCCGTTTCCGGCCGATCATGATGACCACCATGGCGGCGCTCTTGGGGGCGCTCCCCCTGGCCATGGGGAGCGGCGTCGGCTCGGAACTCCGCCGACCCCTGGGAATCTCCATCATCGGTGGGCTGGTGATCAGCCAGATCCTGACCCTCTACACCACAACGGTGATCTATCTGGCCTTCGACCGGTTGGCGCGGAGGAGGGGGAAAAGGAATTTGACACGTTCACGAAAGGAGCCACTTCAATGAATGATTCGCAGGCTAAGGTTTTTCTTGAAGAGGACGTTTGCGTTCACATATTTACCGTATCGGCGGCGATGATCGGCGTCTGCCTGACGGTTATCGGTCTGCTCCGGGTGGTGATCACTCTCGATAAGGCCGACACCCTGGCCGATGACTTCCTCGCACTGGACGCCGTGCTGTATCTCGTCTCGTGCCTCCTCTCCTACTGGGCGCTCCGGTCCCGAAGGTATGCGCGGATGCACCGGATCGAGCAGATTGCCGACACCATCTTTATCGTGGCGTTACTCCTCATGGTCGGCGTCTGCGGATTCATCGTCTATTCGGTCGTACTGACGTGAATCTCTCCGCCCCCTTCATCCGCCGGCCGGTGGCCACCACGCTCCTCACCGTGGGGCTGGTCCTCGCCGGCGGCATCGCCTTCCGGCTCCTGCCGGTATCGCCCCTCCCCCAGGTCGATTTCCCCACCATCTCGGTCTCCGCCTCTCTCCCCGGCGCCGACCCCGAGACCGTCTCCACCTCGCTGGCCGCCCCCCTGGAGCGGCAGTTCGGACGGATCGCCGGGGTCACCGAGATGACCTCCGTCAGTAACCGCGGCAGCACCAGCATCACCCTCCAGTTCGAACTGAACCGGGACATCAACGGCGCCGCCCGGGATGTGCAGGCGGCCATCAACGCCGCCCGGAGCTATCTCCCGGCCAATCTCCCGGTCAACCCCTCCTACCGAAAGGTGAATCCGTCGGACGCGCCGGTCATGATCCTGGCGCTCACCTCGGAGAGCGTGAGCAAGCCGAAGATGTACGATGTCGCCTCATCGATCCTGGCCCAGAAGCTCTCCCAGGTCAGAGGGGTCGGCCAGGTCTTCGTGGGGGGGGGTGCCCTCCCCGCGGTCCGGGCGGAGCTCAACCCCCTGGCCCTCAACAAGTACGGCATCAGCATGGCCCAGGTCCGGGGGGTGCTGGCGGGGACCAACGTCAACCGCCCCAAGGGGATGATCGCCAACGACGCCACCTCGTGGGAGCTTCACGCCAATGATCAGCTGAAGAAGGGGGCAGATTATCGGGATCTGGTAATCAGCTACCGCTCCGGGAGCGCGGTGCGGCTGAAAGATGTGGCCGACGTGGAAGATTCGGTGGAGGACCTGCGGGTCAGCGGCGTGGTCAACGGCACACCGGCCATCATGGTGATCATCTCCCGTCAGCCGGGGGCCAATATCATCGATACCGTGGACCGGGTCCGTAGCCTCCTCCCCCAGCTGGGTGCCTCCCTGCCGGGGGGGGTAACCCTCTCCGTGGTGCTGGATCGGACCCCCCCCATCCGTGGCTCCCTGCACGACGTGGAGGTATCGCTCCTCCTCTCCGGCCTGCTGGTGGTGCTGGTGGTCTTCTGGTTTCTCCGCACCGTCCGGGCGATGCTGATCCCAGCCGTGGCCGTGGCGTCATCCATCATCGGGACCTTCGCGGTCATGTACCTCTTCGGCTACTCCCTGGACAACCTCTCCCTCATGGCCCTGACCATTGCCACCGGTTTTGTGGTGGACGACGCCATCGTGGTCCTGGAGAACATAACCCGCTACCGGGAGATGGGGGAGAGCCCCCTGCAGGCGGCCCTCTCGGGGAGCAGGGAGATCGCCTTCACGGTCCTCTCCATGAGCGTCTCCCTGGTGGCGGTCTTCATCCCGATCCTCCTCATGGGGGGGATGGTGGGGCGGCTCTTCCGGGAATTCGCCGTCACCCTCTCCGCGGCCATCCTGGTCTCCCTGGTCATCTCCCTTACCGTGACCCCCATGATGTGCGCCACCATCCTGAAGGATGGGGAGTCCAGGCCCCACGGCCGGATCTACCGGAGCAGCGAGCGGCTCTTCGTCTGGATGCAGAGCCATTATGAGAGTTCGCTCCTCTGGGCTCTGGGGCATAGCCGGCTCATGCTGGGGATGACCCTGACCACCGTCGTCCTGAGCGTCTCCCTCTTCGTTATCGTCCCCAAGGGGTTCTTCCCCGAGCAGGACACCGGCCGGATCTCCGGCACCATCCAGGCCAGCCAGGATATCTCCTTCCAGGCCATGCGGGAGAAGTTGGCCCGGGTGGTGGCGGTCATCAAGCAGGATCCTGATGTTGAGTATGTCATCGCCTTTACCGGGGGGGGTGGGGGGGGCTCCACGGTGAACACGGGACGGATGTTCATCTCCCTCAAACCGTTCGAGAAACGGAGCGCCTCTGCCCCCCAGGTGATTGCCCGGCTCCGGAAGAAGCTGGCCCATATCCCGGGGGCCCCCACCTATCTGCAGCCGGTCCAGGATCTGCGGGTCGGGGGGCGGACCAGCAGCGCCCTCTACCAGTACACGCTGCAGGGCGAGAATGTGGTCGAACTGAATTCGTGGGGGCAGAAGATGCTCCAGAAGATGCGGAGTATGCCGGGGCTGGTGGATGTGAGCAGCGACCAGCAGAATCGCGGTCTGGAGTCCGACCTGGTCATCGACCGCCCCACCGCCTCACGGCTGGGGATCACCCCCCGGCAGATCGACGAGGCGCTCTATGACGCCTTCGGCCAGCGTCAGGTCTCCATTATCTATACGCCGCTCAACCAGTATCATGTCGTCATGGAGGCGGCTCCGGCATTCTGGCAGCAGCCGGAGACGCTACGGGATATCCAGGTTCTCTCCTCCAGCGGTCAGCTGGTGCCGCTGTCGGCCTTCACCTCCTTCAAGACCGGGGCCGGCTCCCTGGCGGTGAACCACCAGAGCCAGTTTCCCGCGGTGACCACCTCCTTCAACCTGGCGCCGGGGCTCTCCCTGGGGGAGGCGGTGCTGGCGGTGGAGGAGGCGGCCCGCCAGTTGGGGATGCCCGGGAGCATCAGGGGGAAGTTCGCCGGCACGGCCCAGGCATTTCAGGAGTCGCTCAGCAGTCAGCCTCTCCTGATCCTGGCGGCGCTGGTGGCGGTCTACATCGTGCTGGGAATCCTCTATGAGAGCTATATCCACCCCCTGACCATCCTCTCCACGCTCCCCTCGGCCGGGGTGGGGGCGGTGGCGGCGCTCATGGCATTCGGCTCGGAGCTGAATCTCATCGCCATCATCGGCGTGATCCTCCTCATCGGCATCGTCAAGAAGAACGGCATCATGATGGTGGATTTCGCCCTGGCGGTGCAGCGGAAGAAGGGGACGGCGCCGCGGGAGGCGATCTTTCAAGCCTGTCTGCTCCGCTTCCGCCCCATCATGATGACCACCATGGCGGCCCTCTTCGGTGCGCTCCCCCTGGCCCTGGGGAGAGGGGTCGGCTCCGAACTGAGGCGTCCCCTGGGGATCGCCATTGTGGGGGGGCTCCTCTTCAGCCAGCTGCTGACTCTCTACACCACGCCGGTGGTCTATCTCTACCTCGACCGGTTCCGCGCCTGGCTGGAGCGGAGACGGTATACATAGGAAGCACGGGACGGTTTACTATTTGCTAAGGTAACTGCTCAGGAAATATGCACATCTCCTTCATCGCCGCTTCCCGTAACCCCTCCTGTCCTCCCCTTAACCCAAGGGGAGGGACATACTGAGGGAATGTGGCAGAAATGGTCCCCCCTCTTGAGACAAGAGGACCCACAGGGCCTGAAAGGGACAGGGGGAGTTATGAAAACGGTGATGCAACGGACCTGAAGTAGATATTTGCAAATGAGCAAACAGTGTTGTCTCTCTTCATCGGGCCTTAGGCCACCCTCTCCCCGAAAAATGGGGTTATAGGCATCCCTTCTCCCCTGGGGAGAAGGTGCCCCGAAGGGGCGGATGAGGGGTGATTGGACGCTTGAAATTAGGAGGATTCGTGAAAGCATATATTCCCTTGATAGTGGCGACCTGCCTGCTCCTCTCCGCCGGCTGCACGGTGGGCCCTGACTACGTCCGGCCAACGGCGGTGGCGACCATGCCGGCGGCATTCAAGGAGCTGGACGGCTGGAAGGTGGCGGAGCCCAAGGATTCCGCCCTACATGAGCGGTGGTGGGAGCTCTTTAACGACCCGACCCTGAACTCTCTGGCGGAGCAGGTGAAGATCTCCAACCTCACCGTGGCTGTGGCCGAGGCCCAGTTCCGTCAGGCCCGGGCCCAGCTGCAGGGGGCCAAGGCCGGTTACTTCCCGACGGTTTCGGTGGGGGCTTCGGCGGCAAGGAGCCAACGGTCAGGCTCTCTCGGTGCAGGGAGCACCGGCGGTGCAACCTCTTCGGATTTCCTCCTGCCGCTGGATGTAACCTGGGAGCTGGATCTCTGGGGGAAGGTCCGCCGGGACGTGGAGGCCAGGGAGGCCGACAGTCAGGCCGCCGCGGCGAACCTGGCGGCGGTGACCCTGAGCAGTCAGGCGGAGCTGGCCCTGGACTATTTTCTCCTCCGGACCGTGGACTCCCAGAAACAGCTCCTGGAGGCCACCACCACCGTCTACACGAAGGCGCTGGAGCTGACGACCAACCGGTACGCGGCCGGCGTGGCCGCCAAATCCGACCTCCTCCTGGCCCAGAGCCAGCTTAAGAGCACTCAGGCCCAGGCCCTGGATCTCGGCGTGCAGCGGGCCCAGCTGGAGCATGCCATTGCACTCCTCATGGGGAAACCGACCGCGGAGTTTTCCCTCCCATCGCTCCCCCTCACCCTGACCGCTCCTCCTCCTCCGGTCCCGGTGGGGCTCCCCTCCGTGCTCCTGGAACGGCGCCCCGACATCGCCGGGGCCGAGCGGCGGGTGGCCGCAGCCAATGCTCAGATCGGCGTGGCCGAGGCGGCCTGGTACCCCACGGTGAGGCTGAGCGCCTCAGGTGGCTTTGAGGCGACCAGCGTCTCCCGCTGGCTGAGCTGGCCGAGCCGCTTCTGGGCGGTGGGACCCGCGGTAGCGGAGAGCGTCTTCGACGGCGGGCTGAGGCGGGCCCAGGATGAGCAGCTCAAAGGGGCCTACGACGCCACCGTGGCGACCTATCGCCAGACGGTACTCACCGGTTTCCGCGAGGTGGAAGACAATCTGGCAGCGCTCCGGATCCTGGAGGAGGAATCCTTAGTCCAGAATGAGGCGGTGAAGGCGGCGGCGGACTCCGTGACCATCGTCAGAAACCAGTACAAGGCCGGGACGGTGAGCTATCTCAGCGTTATCGTGCTGCAGGCGTCGGAACTGGCCAACGAGCGGAGCGCTATCGACATCCTCGGCCGCCGGATGAGCGCCACCCTCCTCCTCATCAAGGCGCTGGGAGGGGGATGGGCGCCGCCGCCGTGATCTCCCGGCCGCTCCTCATCCCGCTGCTGGGGGTGGTCATCGGCCTCACCCTGGCGGGGCTGTACGCCGCCACGTTCCCCCCCTGGGGGATGGCCGCGCTGCTGGGGCTCTCCCTTGCAGCACTCTTCACTCCGAACACCTTCCTCTTTCCTCTCCTCCTCTTCCTCTCCTCTCTCGCCTGGGGGGTCGCCAGCCTCCAGCCGGAGATCACCCCGGAGATCACTCCGGCAACCGTGGCCTGGTACTCATCCGAGACAGAGCGGACCGTGGAAGGGGTCATCGACGAACGTCCGGAGAGGAGCGAGAGCGGCTGCCGGGTGACGCTCAGGGCCGAGTGGCTCGCCGATGCCCATGCTCGCGGGGCAGTTCCCGTGACGGGGAGGCTCCTCGTCTACATCCGGGAGGGGCGGACCCCCTGGGTCACCGGAGACCGGGTCCGGCTGGTCTCCAAGCTCCGGCGCCCCCGCAATTACGGCCTTCCGGGTGAGTACGACTTCGTCCGGCAGCTGGCGCTGAAGGGGCTCTTCGTCACCGCCGGCTGCCGGCAGGCCGGCGACCTGATCCTCATCCGGCAGCGGGCGCTCTTCCCCCTGCGTCACCGGATCGACCGGTTGGCGTTGCGCCTGGGCGACTTCATCTCCCAAGCGGTTCCGGGAGAGGAGGGGGGGATCCTCAGGGCGCTGCTCCTGGGGGACCGGGGGGATGTCCCTCCGGCCATGGATGCCGCCTACGCCCGCGCCGGGGTCAATCACATCCTCTCCATCTCCGGGTTCCATGTGGCGGTGGTGGCCCTGGTGGTCTATCAGCTCCTCTCCCTGCTGGGGCGCTGCTCGGAGCAGCTCATGCTCCGCTGCAATCTCCGGCGGCTGGCGCTTGGGGCCGGGCTCCCGGTGATCATCTTCTACCTCGTCCTCTCCGGGGCGGCGCCGGCTACGGCCCGCTCCGTGATCATGATCGCCCTGGCCGCGGTGGCGCTTCTTGCCAACCGTGAGACCGATCCGGTGAATATCCTGATCACTGCCGCCCTCCTGCTCCTGGGCTGCAAGGCGCCGCTTCTCTTCGATCTCTCGTTTCAGCTCTCGTTCCTCGCCATCTGGGGGCTGATCGTCCTCACCCCCCTGCTGCTCCGTCCGTTCCAGAGGTGGGAGAAGAGTCGTTGGGTGAGGCTCCTCCAGCTCCCGGCCGCCTCCGTGGCGGCCATCGCCGCCACCTTGGTGCCGGTGGCCTACTATTTTCACCGGACCACCGCCATCGGGGTAGTCGCCAATCTCTTCATCGTGCCGCTCATGGGGTACGGCGCCGTGGTGGTCGGCTTCAGCGCGCTCCCCTTCGCGTTCATTGCGCCGGTCATCGGCCGCTTCCTCCTGGAGTTCGCCGGGTTTCTCGTCTTCCTCTCCGACCGGATCATCCTCTCCCTGGCGCAAGCGCCGCTCCTCCCTCACTGGACGCCGACCCGTATGGATCTCCTCCTCTCCTATCTGCTGCTCCTCTCTCTGACCCTCTCTGCCGGCCGGGGGGGGAGGGGAGTGGCGGCTCTCCTGCTGCTCCTCATGATCGCCGGCCATCTCCCTTGGGGTGCTGCCGGAGTGCGGGGGATGGAGGTGACCTTCTTCAGCCTGGGGCAGGCGGAGTCGACCCTGGTCCGGTTTCCCGCCGGTGAGACTCTGCTGGTGGACGGCGGCGGGAGCCTCCGCGAGGGGGGGGCCGATACGGGGGAGCGGCTCCTGGCTCCGGCCCTCTGGGCTCTGGGGGTGGAGCGGCTGGATCTGGTGGCGTTGACCCATACTCATCCCGATCACCTGCGGGGGCTCCGCTTCATCGTGGAAAACTTCCCGGTGGGACAGTTCTGGGAGAGCGGGCTTCACGAGGAGTCCGACGACTACCGGGAGCTCCGGGCCTCCCTGGCCAGGAGAGGGGTTCCCGTGCTCCGGATCGACGGCAGCACCCTGCCGCTGTTGCTGGGCGGGGGGAGAATCGAACCGCTGGCCCCTTTCGCCGGCGGCGGTGACGGGGGGGATACCAACGACGACTCCCTGGTCTTCCGCCTGGTCTGGCGCAACCTGACACTCCTCTTCACCGGTGACATCGGAGAGGAGACCGAGGCGCTGCTCCTGACCCACCCTCAGCGGCTCCGGTCGGTGATCCTCAAGGTCCCCCACCACGGGAGCCGCTACTCCAGCTCTCCCTCCTTCCTGGACGCGGTCCATCCCCGGGTGGCCCTCATCTCCGCCGGCTACGGCAACAGCTTTCATCTCCCCGCGCCCCAGACCCTGGAGCGGCTCCGGCGGCGGAGGAGTGCTCTCTACCGCACCGACCTGGATGGAACGATCACGCTCCGCTCCTTCGGCGAGGGGGTTACCGTATCGACCTTCACCGACTTCCCACAGGAGCAGGTTCGCGGTTCGAATACATCCCAATAACAGCGGTTGCACGCGGAGACGCGGAGAAAACTCAATAAAAAAAGGTTATTACGGTGGCATCGTGTTTAACTTGTTGGTGAAGGCATCATGAGACGTAATGTCTTGGAGGGGGGTAGTCGGCTAGCTCCTCCTGTCTCAACCGCGCAATCGCAAGGACATTCAAAACCAGCACACGGATGACACGGATCAAGGCGGATCAAACAAAAGCAAGCTTTTGGTTTAAACCAAAAAAGAGATTGATCCGCCTTGATCCGTCCAGATCTGTGTCATCCGTGTGAATTTTTTCTGAATACAAATAGCAAGGGAAGATGAGCTAACCGACTACCCCGCTAATCAAAAACGGCAGTTGAACCACGGAGACACTGAGACACGGAGGAGATAACTGAGAAAATATTATTCTTGGTTTTAACCGAAAGTTTCGACCAACGTTACAGCCCGCCTCAGCGTAACCATCCGAAGCTGAGTGAGATTATTCTCCGTGTCTCCGTGTCTCTGTGGTGGATTGCTTTTTCCAGGATTATTTGTGTCTATCCCCACGGTAATTGCATCCCGCCACGGAATCATGTATAAAGAGCCTTTCCCATGGGGCGGCCCCCGGTTCGCCCCTCGTCATGATGGAAAGGATTCACTCCCGTATGTCTGAAGAAAAAACCCTCCCGTTTCTGGAACATCTGGTCGAGCTGCGCAAGCGGCTCATTGTCATCTTCGTGGCGGTTGTCGTCGGCATGGGGCTCTCGTGGAACATCTCCACCAATGTGCTCGATTTTGTTCAGCGTCCCCTCACCGGAAAGACCTACCTCACCGAGCTCAAGAAAAAGGCCTATGAAGAGCTCCACCAGCGCTTCCCCTCCATCTATGAGCGGTACAAGCTGGACAAGGAGATCAACGCCCCGCAAAAGGAGCGCAAACTCAACTACAGCGCCCCCCTGGAGCCGTTCTTCATTCAGTGCAAGATCGCCATGCTCACCGGCTTCCTCCTGGCGCTCCCCATCGTCTTCCATCAGATCTGGCAGTTCGTGGCCCCCGGCCTGACCCGAAAAGAGCGGCGGATGGCGGTCCCCTTCGTCACGGCGAGCACCGTCAGCTTCTGTCTCGGGGCGCTCTTCTTCCTCATCATCATCTGGCCGGTCATCATCAACTTCTCCATCTCCTACGAGTCGGAGGGGCTCCAGAGCTGGTTCAACCTGAGCGCCTACGTCAACTTTTGCCTCCGGCTGATCCTGATCTTCGGGCTCATCTTTGAGCTCCCCATCCTCTCTCTGCTCCTCTCCCTGTTCGGCATCGTCAACGGGCCGATGCTGGGGGCCCGCCGCAAATACGCCCTCCTGGCCAGCGCCATCGTCGCCGCCTTTCATGCAGACCTGATCACCATGTTCGTCATCATGGTGCCGCTCTACATGATGTACGAGATCAGCATCTGGGTGGCGTACATCTTCGCCAAGAAGAAGGCGCCCGAGCCCGATGACGATGACGAACCGCTTCCCGTGCAGGTGTAGCCGATGATCACTGTCCGCTCCATCGATAAAATCCCCACGGGGCTTCCCGCTCCGGTGGCGACCATCGGCAATTTCGACGGGGTCCATGAGGGGCACCGGGAGATCTTCCGGAGAGTCCGCGCCGCCGCGGAGCTGCTGAACGGCGCCTCCGTGGTCATCACCTTCGAACCGCACCCCCTCACGGTGCTCCCCTCCAAGCGGCAGGTCAGCCTCATCACCACCACCAGGGAGAAGGAGGCGCTCATCGAGGCCGCCGGTATCGACTGCCTGGTGATCATCCCTTTCACCCGGGAGTTCGCCTGCTGGTCGGCCCGGGAGTTTGTCACCGAGCTGCTGGTGGACCGGATCGGGATCAAACGGATCGTCATCGGCTATGACTACGCCTTCGGCAGGAACCGGGAGGGGGGGGGGAGCTCCTCACCGATCTGGGGAAAGAGCTGGGGTTCTCGGTGGAGATGCTCCCCCCCATCGGCGAGGGGGGGCATATCTTCAGCAGCTCCGAGATCCGGCGGCTGGTTCGGGAGGGGATGGTGGCGCGGGTGGTTCCGCTCCTGGGGCGTCACTTTTCCCTGGGAGGACGGGTCGTTCATGGCCATCACCGGGGGAAGGAGCTCGGCTTTCCCACCGCCAACGTGCTGTCGGATCATGAGCTGATCCCCGCCGACGGGGTCTATGCGGTGAAGGTCAAAAGCGGCGCGCTGCTTCTGGACGGCGCCTGCAACATCGGGAAGAAGCCGACCTTCGGCGGGGAAGAGCGGAGCATCGAGGTCTTCCTCTTCGACTTCCAGGGGGATCTCTATGACCGGGAACTCCGCATTTTTTTCATAGAACGGCTCCGCGGGGAGAGCGCCTACCCCGACCCCGAGGTGCTGAAAGACGCCATTTCGGCGGATGTTCTCCGCTGTCGTGAGATTCTCGGCGCCACCACTCTCTTTGATGAGATCCTCGACCGGGAGGGGAAATGATCTCCGGGGCCAGGGACAAGAAACTTTGGGTCGGGGTGGCCATCAGTCTCGTCTTTCTCTTCTTCCTCTTCCGGAAGATCGACTACGGCCAGCTTGCCGCGGCATTCAGGAGCATGGAGTACCGGTACCTGCTCCCGGCGCTGTTCCTCACCATGGTCAGCTACGGGCTCCGGGCCGTCCGGTGGCGGCTCCTCCTCATGCCGCTCAAGGCGACCCGGATAAAGAACCTCTTCCCCGCCACCATCATCGGTTACATGGCCAACAACCTCCTCCCCGCCCGCCTGGGGGAGTTCGTCAGAGCCTATGCCCTGGCGCGGAGTGAATCCCTGACCACCAGCGCCGTCTTCGCCTCTCTGGTCATCGACCGGCTCTGTGACGGCTTCACCGTGCTCCTGATCCTGATCATCGCGACCTTTACGGTACATCTCCCGCCGGGGATGGAGAAGGTGCAGCAGACCATGGAGCTGGGGGGGTACATCACCTTCGGTATCTACAGCGTGGCGGTGCTCTTCCTCCTGGCAATGAAACGGTGGACCCGGGGGACGCTCCGGCTGGTCACCCTCCTGCTGAAGCCGCTGCCGGAGCGTTTTTCCGTGAAGATGGTGGCGCTTCTGGACGCCTTTATGGGGGGGCTGCGGCTCTCGCTCCGACCGGCGGCCCTGGGAGCGGTGGTGCTGACTTCGGTGGCGATCTGGGCTGCGGCGATCTGGCCCATCGACCTGACGCTGCGGGCCTTCGGGATCGTCCTGCCGGCTGCCGCGTCGCTCTTCATCATGATCTTTCTGGTCTTCGCCGTCATGGTCCCCGCCTCCCCCGGCTATGTGGGGACCTATCACGCCGCCTGCGTCTACGGGCTCATGGCGTTCAATATCGGCAAGGAGCAGGCGTTGAGCGTGGCGCTGGTCATGCACGCCATGAATTTCTTCCCGGTGATCTTCCTCGGTCTCTGGTATCTGGCAAAGGCGAATCTCTCCTTGAAGGGTATCCGGGAGGAGACGGAGCATTAACCTTTTGCACGCAACGACGTTTCAAGTAGCCCTGTCTTATAATTACCCATTGGTTACAACCCTGCCTTGCCCCCTTCACCCGGCCTTCGGCCACCCTCTCCCTGAGGGAGAGGGGATGATTTAAACCCTTCTCCCCAGGGGAGAAGGTGCCCCGCAGGGGCGGATGAGGGGGTAAGTGACCATGGCAAGAACCAAAGCGGACAACGCTGGGGAATACTTTTTTCGATGATTTCTTTCCGTCATGAGGTACCATGAACAGCTTTTCCGCACTCCTGAAACGGATTGACTTGGCCGCCGCCCTGTCGTTTCTCCTCCCCCTGCTGGTCTATCTCCTGACCCTGGCGCCGTCGGTGACCTTCTTCGATAGCGGTGAATTCGTCACCGCCATCGCCTCCCTGGGGTCGGCCCACTCCCCCGGTTATCCGCTCTTCATCTCCTACGCCAAGCCGTTTACCTGGCTCCCCTTCGGCAATGTCGCCTTCCGGGTCAACTTCGCCACGGCCATCTCCGCCGCGGCGGCCTGTTACGGGGTCTACCTCCTGGTGAACCACCTCCTGGAAGGGGAGGAGTCCCCGGCGCCGCTGCTCAGGAAGGGGGCGGCCCTGGGGGGGGCCCTGGCCTTCGGCTTCACCCCCCGGCTCTGGCTCCAGTCCAACCACGACAAGCCCTATCCCCTGGTGGCCTTCATCGTGGCCCTGGTCTTCTACCTGCTCTTTCTCTGGCGGGAGCGGTACCGGGAGGGGGACGAACGTCCCGGATACGTCTACCTGGGGGCCTTCCTCTGCGGCCTCGCCTTCGGCGCCCATCAGACCATCATCCTCTTCCTCCCGGCCTATGCCTGGCTGCTCCTCTCCCTGAACTGGCGGCTGGTGACCCGGATCAAGGAGATGCTCCTGATGCTCTTCTTCGGCCTTCTCGGTTTCTCCGTCTACCTCCATATCCCCATCCGGGCGAGCCAGAAGCCGCTCCTCAACTGGGGGGACGCCAGCACTCTCTCCCAGTTCCTCTGGCACTTCCTCCGCCGGGGGTACCCGGTGGAGAAGCCCCCCCGGGACCTGGCGCTCCTCTGGGACCAGATCAACGCCTACAGCGTCCCCCACGAATTCACCTGGCTGGGGATGGCGCTCATGCTCATGGGGATGGCGCTCTTCTTCCGGCGGAGGCGCGACGAGGTCGTGGCCTATGGCATCGGGCTCCTCTTCTTCCTCCTGATCATCGTGGGATACTTCAACACCCCGTCGGAGATGATCTTTCTCACCGAGGAGTTCTTTACCCCGCTCTACCTCTATTCGGCGGTCTTCATGGGATTGGGGCTCTTCGCCCTGCTCCGGGGAGGGTGCAGCCGGCTCCCCGCCGGAATCCGCTCGGGGGCGCCGCTCTACACGGGGTTGCTCCTCCTCTGTCTGGCGCTCCCCGCGACCCTCTGCGCCCGCAACTATTACGAGAACGACCAGCACGAGAACTTCATCGCCTTTGATTACGCCTCCAACACCCTCCGGACCCTCCCCCAGGGGACGGCGCTCTTCACCTGGGGGGACAGCGGCGCCTTTCCGCTCTGGTACCTCCAGGGAGTAGAGCGGATGCGGGAGGATCTGGCGCTGCTCCATACTCCGCACCTGGTCTTCCCCTGGTATCTGGATGGTTTTCCCGAGCTCTTCGCCCGGAGCGTGCTGAGAACCGCCCCCCTGGAGACCATGAACCCCGACAATGTCCTGTTGGTGGCCATCTCCGAACAGATGGGGAAACGGCCGATATTTGTAGATTTTTCCACCCGCTATTCGGTGACCTTCTCGGAATTCATCCTCCAGCAGTGGGGGATCTGCTACCGGCTGGAGCCCCAGAGGAAGGGGGTCACCTATCCGCCGGAGCTCTCCGGCTGGCGCAATTACACCCTCCGGGGGCTCTACGGCGACGAGATGCCGTTTCGCGACCTGGATACGGGGAAGGCGATCCTCATCTATGGCAACTCCGCCCTGGAAGAGGGGGAGCAGCTCCTTCGGCTGGGAATGATCTCCCAGGGGATGGAGGCCTTGGGGAGGGCCGTGCTGATCGCTCCGGAGCTGACCTCCGCGGCCCAGCGGGTACAGCTGCAGACAGGAGGGCGCCGGCAATGATCATCACCGGAACGACCCGGCTCCTGGGGATCATCGGCGATCCGGTGGGTCACTCCCGCTCGCCGCAGATGCAGAACCGGGCGCTGGTCGAGGCGGGGTTGGAGTGGGTCTATCTCCCCTTTCATGTCCTGCCGGAGCGACTGGAAGCGGCGGTGGCCGGCCTGCGCGCCCTTGAGATTCACGGCTTCAACGTGACGGTTCCCCACAAGGTGGCCATCGTGCCGCTCCTGGACCGGCTCTCCCCCGAGGCGGCGGAGATCGGTGCGGTGAATACGGTCCTGAACGATAACGGGACGCTGGTGGGGCACAATACCGACGGTTTCGGCCTCATCGCCTCCCTTGAGCAGGATGCCGGGTTCGACCCCCACGGGGGGGAGTTGGTGGTGGTGGGGGCCGGCGGCGCGGCCCGGGCGGCGGTTCACGCCCTCTGCGGGGCTGGGGCGGCCCGGGTGGTCATCGTCAACCGGACCGTCGGCCGGGCCAGCGACCTGGCCGAACAGTACGGGGCTCGCTTCCCGGAGGTGAGGATTGAGGTCCGCCCCACGCTCCCCTCCTCCCTGGCGCGGTATGACCTGCTCCTCAACACCACCTCCGTCGGGATGGACGGCTCCTCCCTGGCGGCGGATCCCGCCACCCTGGGGAGCAGCGCCGTGGTCTACGACATGGTCTACTCCCCTTCCGAGAGTCCGCTCCTGGCGGCGGCCCGGCTGATGGGGCTGCGTCGGGCCAACGGTCTTGGCATGCTTGCTGCACAGGGAGAGCGGGCCTTCACTCTCTGGACCGGACTCACCCCCCCCCAAGGGCTCATGAAGGCGGTGCTTCAAGACACGGTTCTAGGTTCAAGGTTCTAGGTTCTAGGTTCATAACCCTGAACCCTGAACCCCGAACCCTGAACCCTGAACCCTGAACCCCGAACCCCGAACCCTGAACCCCGAACCCCGAACCCCGAACCCCGAACCCCGAACCCCGAACCTAGAACCTAGAACCTGGAACCTGAGAGGCCGTTATGCAGGTCAGCAGACTGGGAGAGATCCTGGTCAGAAACAGCCTGATT
>CAIOGM010000091.1 GCA_903857795.1 uncultured Geobacter sp. | reverse complement strand
GTCGTCGCTGGCGGTGGGGTTCATCGCCAACGGGGTGTCCAACCCCTTCGAGGAATCGTTTGTCGCCGATTTCGCCCGGACGCTCCAGGCAAAACTCGCCACAGTCATCCCCCGGTCGCTGGTCGTGAGACAGTGCGAACTCTACGGCAAGACCGTTATCGAGGCGGCAGCACTCTCCAATCAGGCCTCAACCTTCCGGCGCCTGGCACGTCAGATAGCCGGTGGCGACGCTTCCGGCAGCTTTGCGCCTCTGGCGCCCGAGAAGCTCAAGCGCTGGGCCCGCAACTGGGGGGACCTGCTCTTTGAGATGGAGAACGGACTCATCAGCGATGGCGCGGCTATCTGAGGACGTCATTTCGATTCAAAGCAATTTCAAGGAAGCGCGAACAGCAGCGAGAATTATATTGGTAGTTTGGCCCTTCAGAGACGGCAAACTCACGTCGCGCCGTTCTCATGTCACCATCGGCCTTTTCAACCCATTCTGCCGTCTCATCCTTCATACAGCACCCTGCCCTTGGCTACAATCTCGGCCAAGAACGAATCATTACGTTTCAGTCGATCATTCAGCTGATCCTCTGTGCGCACGAGGAGGTCCAGCGGAAAATCCGGATGGACCCGTTCTCTGATGGCCAATGCCATACGCCAGGTTTTTCCCTCAAACGGTAGAATGACCAGCAAGTCTACATCGGAATCCGGTGTCGGTGTTCCCCATGCATGTGAGCCAAAGAGGACAATCCGTTTCGGCTGGAACTGCTGTACCAGGGAACGGGAGTATTGTTCTATATCCACCATGCTTGCCATATTCGTCCTTTCGTTGTGGTCCTCATTACAGTAAAGCCGTACGTACCCTTCATAGTCCGGCAAGCAAGGCAAGGGTTATAGGTATATGAACTATGATTTAAAATCAAGTAATTTAAAGTGCTCATTGCTCAGGTTTTCTTCTCCAAAAACCAAGGCCGAAGACGTGGGTGTCTCCGGCCTTATATATATGGCGAACGAAAGATTTGGTTACGATGTCTCTTGGCTTACAGCCCTTCGAAAAGAGCAGTGGAGAGGTAACGTTCCGCCAGGTCGGGGAGAATTACGACGATGGTCTTGCCGGCGAATTCGTCCAGATGTGCCAATCGCACCGCTGCCGCCGCGGCAGCCCCACAGGAGATCCCCACCAGGAGCCCCTCTTCCCTCATCAGCCGTTTGGCAAAGTCGAAGGCTTCGCTGCTTTCGACCAGTTCCACCCGATCGATCAGGGAGAGGTCCAGGGTGTCGGGGATGAACCCGGCGCCGATTCCCTGGATTTTGTGGGGGGCCGGTTTCAGCAGGTTCCCGGCCAGTTGCTGGGTGATGACCGGGCTCTCTTGAGGTTCTACCGCTACGGAGATGATCTTCTTCCCCTTGGTGTTTTTGATGTAGCGGGAGATGCCGGTGATGGTGCCGCCGGTCCCTACTCCGGCGACCAGGACGTCGATGGCGCCGTCCGTGTCGTTCCAGATTTCCGGGCCGGTGGTTTTTTCGTGGATGGCCGGGTTCGCCGGGTTCTTGAACTGTTGCGGCAGGAACCAGCGTGTGGGGTCGGAAGCGGCGATCTCTTCGGCCTTGACAATTGACCCTTTCATCCCTTCGTGGCCGGGGGTGAGGAGCAGGTTGGCTCCCAGAGCGGCCAGCACCCGACGGCGTTCGATGCTCATGGTTTCCGGCATGGTCAGGGTCAACTTGTAGCCCCGGGCCGCCGCCACGTAGGCCAGGGCGATGCCGGTATTGCCGCTGGTGGGCTCGATGATCTCCATCCCCGGCTTGAGGAGCCCCTTTTCTTCGGCGTCCCAGATCATGCTGGCGCCGATGCGGCATTTTACGGAGTAGGCCGGGTTGCGCCCTTCGATCTTGGCCAGGACCGTGGCCTTGGCCCCCTTGGTGACATGGTTCAGTTTGATCAGCGGGGTGTTGCCGATGGATTGGGAGTTATCTGCAAAGATGCGCGCCATGGAATGTTCTCCTCGGTAACTAGTTGTTAAGTCAAAGGCTTTCACCACAGAGGCACAGAGAACACAGAGAAAACCTCAAAGAATGATTATGGTTGACTGCTTCAAATCAAAAGCCTGTTCTCTGTTGTTTCTGCTCGATGTTCTCTGTGCCCTCTGTGACTCTGTGGTAAAGATGTTTTTCTCATTGCTGCTGGATGCGGCGGACGGCGTCGGCCAGGCGGTCGACCTCGTCGAAGGTGTTGTAGAAGGCAAAGGACGGGCGGACCGTGGTCTCCACCCCGAAGCGGCGCAGCGAGGGCTGGGCGCAGTGGTGGCCGGCCCGGACCGCGATCCCTTCCTGATCCAGAAGTTTGCCGACCTCTTCGGTCTTCTTGTTGGTCAGGACAAAGGAGATCACCGAGACTTTATCATGGGCGGTGCCGATGAGACGCAGGCCGTTGATCCGGGAGAGCTGTTCCGTAGCGTACTCCAGCAGTTCGTGCTCGTAGCGGCCGGTGTTGACCAGCCCCAGGCGGTTGACATAGTCCAGGGCGGCCCCGAGGCCGACGGCGTCGGCGATGTTGGGGGTGCCGGCCTCGAACTTGGCCGGGGCCTCATTGTAGGTGGTCTCTTCAAAAGTGACGTTCTTGATCATATTCCCCCCGCCGTGCCAAGGGGGGAGGATGTCGTGAAGCTCTTCCCGGACATAGACCACGCCGATGCCGGTGGGGGCGAAGATCTTGTGGCCGGAGAAGACGAAGAAGTCGCAGCCGATCTCCTGCATGTTCACCGGCATGTGGGAGACCGACTGGGCGCCGTCGATGAGCACCCGGGCGCCGTACCGCTTGGCGGCGTGCGTCATTTCCGCCACCGGGACGATGGTGCCGAGGCTGTTGGACGCCTGGGTCAGGGCGACCAGTTTGGTCCGGGGACCCAGCAGCTGCTGGTAGGCCTCCAGCATCAGCTCGCCGCGGTCGTTCACCGGGATAACCCGGATCACGGCCCCTTTCTCTTTGGCGATCATCTGCCAGGGGACGATGTTGGCGTGGTGTTCCAGGACGGAGAGGATGATCTCGTCCCCAGGCTGGAGGAATTTGCGACCGTAGGTCTGGGCGACGAAGTTGACCCCTTCGGTGGTCCCCCGGACGAAGACGATATCCTTGGAGGATGATGCCCCAAGGAATCCCTGCACCTTCTGC
>CAIOGM010000090.1 GCA_903857795.1 uncultured Geobacter sp. | reverse complement strand
CCACCCCGCCGGATCCGCTTCGCTTGATCCGGCCTACCGTGAGAGCAATTGGCCGATGCAAACCAGTCGGACGGCGGAATTTGTTGAGGCTGGAAAACACTTCTCTCGTTTACCCGAAAACTCGTAGGCCGGTTCAAGCGCAGCGGAACCGGCGCTTTTGTCGATGGAATCAGAAGCCACCCCGCCGGATCCGCTTCGCTTGATCCGGCCTACCGTGTGACCCATTGGCCGATACGAACCTATATTCGTGCTTATCAACCTGGCGGCTGTTATTTCTTTACCGTTGTTACGGGGAAACGACTCCCTCATTTTATCGAAATTACCCACGTCGACCGGTTGCGACAAGCTTTCCGGCAGGTGATGACCAAGCACCCCTTTGTCATCGATGCGATCGTCATAATGCCGGATCATATCCATTCACTGTGGCGCCTTCCTGAAAAAGATAACGATTTTTCAACACGTTGGCGACTAATAAAACATTTCGTATCGCGGGGGTGGCATGGGGACGAACCGTTCTGGCAACCCCGTTTCTGGGAACACCTGATTCGGGATGAAGAGGATTGGCGCAGACATCTGGATTACATCCACTACAATCCGGTGAAGCATGGGTTTGCATTAAAACCGGAGGAGTGGGAATACGGTTCGTATCGTGACGCTAAGGCACATGGCTGGTATCCCGATGGTTGGGGACAGAGCGAACCGGAGTGTTGTAAAAACATGGAAATTGAATGAATTGATGCCGTAGGCCGGTTCAAGCGCAGCGGAACCGGCGATTTTGTCGTTGGAATCAGAAGCCATCCCGCCGGATCCGCTTCGCTTGATCCGGCCTACCGTGAGAGCAATTCCCTCAAAGATACTGCCGCAATTTCAACTCCACTGTCACGCGCAACGTCCCCTCTCCCCTCGATGTAGCGCTCGTTCAATTGACAGATAAAAGTAGTGTGGCAGCACTTCACGGCATATTTGGGCTATCGCATACAAACTGCCGGATCCGCTTCGCTTGATCCGGCCTGCGACTGCATACCTCAGTGGGAGAGGGTAGGGGTGAGAGGTGGTCTAGGATTCGACCGGTTCCGTCTCCACCCCCGCCAGCGGCAGGATGACCGTGAAGGTCGTCCCGGCCCCCACCTGACTCTCCACCCCGATCTTCCCCCCGTGATTGGCGATGATGCCGTAGGAGACCGACAGGCCGAGCCCTGTCCCCTTCTGATCCTTGGTGGTGAAGAACGGGTCGAAGATCTTCCCCAGGTGCTCCTCGGGGATTCCGCAGCCGCTGTCCCGGATGGAGGCGAAGAGCGCCTCCCCGCCGGGGAACACTCCTGTGGTGATGGTCAGCTCCCCCGCCCCGGTCATGGCTTGGCCGGCATTGAGGAGGAGATTGATCAGCACCTGCTCCATCTGGTTGTGATCCGCCATGACCAGGGGGAGATCCGCGGCGTAGCGTCTGGCGATGACGATATCGTGGAAGAGGCTCTGGTGGATCACCAGGTTGAGGGCCTCCTCCATGACCTGCTCCAGGGCCAACGGCTTTTTCTGGGGAGGGGTCTCCCGAGAGAAGTCCAGGAGCCCCTTGACGATGGAGGCGCAGCGCTGGGTCTCCCGGACGATGGTCTCAATGTCGGGCTTGAGCTCCGGGTCCAGCTTCGGGTCGCTGCTGATGAGCGACGAGTAGACGAGGATGCCGGTGAGGGGGTTGTTGATCTCATGGGCGATCCCTGCCACCAGCTCCCCCTGGGAGGCGAGTTTCTCCGAGCGGACCAGCTGGGCCTGCATCTGTTTCAGCTCGCGGGTCCGCTCCTCCACCTTGGCCTCCAGGTTGTGGGCCCACTCCTCCAACTCCCTCCGCGCCTGACGCAGGTTGTCCGTCATCCCGTTGAAGGAGCAGGCCAGCTCTCCCAGCTCATCCCCGGACTGCACCGCCACGCTGCTCTCCAGATCCCCTGCGGCGACCTTCTTGGTGTGGGTCAGCAGCAGTCGCAGCGGGACGGTGACCAGTTTCATCATGAAGAAGGTGAGGCTCAGCGTCAGGAGCCCCAGGAGGATGATGGTCTGGATGATGGCCTTGTTCCGGTATTCGGCCAGCTGCGCGTTCATGTTATCCAGGGAGACCACCACGTCCAGCACCCCGAGAATCCGGGCTGATGACGGGTGGAAGTGGCAGGCGGCTGCCGAACATTTGGG
This sequence comes from uncultured Geobacter sp., assembly GCA_903857795.1. Lineage (GTDB taxonomy): Bacteria > Desulfobacterota > Desulfuromonadia > Geobacterales > CAIOGM01 > CAIOGM01. The sequence continues at coordinate 59,823 of CAIOGM010000090.1, read as the reverse complement.
CTCGTTATAGATCCCCTTGGCCATGCCGAGGACCGTGGCGCCGCTCTCGTCACGGTAGATCCGGCTCCGGCTCATGGAGGTGGCGTGAAGGAGCGGTGCGGAACCCGTGTGGCACATATTGCAGGCGGCCGCCTTCTTGTCCACCAGGGTGCCGATCTCGTTCCGTTTCGTGGAGAAGGCGATCTTCCCCTCCTTGGAGATCATCCTGATCCGCTTGATCCCCTTCTGACTGCCGGCCTCGGTGATCATCTGGAAGACCCGGGGGAGATCGTTATCCAGCATCTGATAATGGGTAGTCCGGACGATGGTCTCGCTCAGGTTGTCCGCGCTGGTGACCGCCTCCTCCAGGAGGAGCCGCTCCAAGTTGCCGATTCTGAGCCAGGCAAAACAGGCCATGGTCACCATCAGGATGACGCCGGTGGCGAGGGTCAGTTTGGTGATCAGGTTGAGCCGCATGGGGAAGGTCCTTTTCCGATAAGGTGTGTGAAACGCCGCTTAGATGTACCAGCAGCAGAGCACCGGTGTCAATTCATTCCACTCTCCAGAGATTGACCTAATGTTCGATTTACATTAATTTGCTTGCGCTTCAGCCTGAACTGGATGTAGTTTACCGCCTGTCTGATGCTACAGCGCCCGATCTGAGCGCACGAGAGTGGAGTCACCATGGATCGAATCATTGATATTACCGAACTTGCCCTGCGGGACGCCCACCAGAGTCTCATCGCCACCCGGCTGGGGATCGACGACATGACCGGCGCCTGCGCCGAACTGGACGAAGCCGGCTACTGGTCTCTGGAGTGCTGGGGCGGGGCCACCTACGACTCCTGCATCCGCTACCTGAACGAGGACCCGTGGGAGCGGCTCCGCACCTTCAAGCGGCTCATGCCCAAGACCCCGCTACAGATGCTCTTACGGGGGCAGAACCTCCTGGGGTACCGCCACTACCAGGACGAGGTGGTGGAGCGCTTCTGCCGGAAGTCGGCGGAGAACGGCATCGATGTCTTCCGGATCTTCGACGCCCTCAACGACCTGCGCAACATCGAGAGCTCGGTCAGGGCGGTGAAGAAAACCGGCAAGCACGCCCAGGGGACCATCTCCTATACGGTCAGCCCCATCCATACCACCGCGCTCTTCGTGGATCAGGCCCGCAGGCTCCAGGATATGGGGGTGGACTCCCTCTGCATCAAGGATATGGCGGCCCTCATCAAACCCCAGGCCGCCTTCGATCTGGTAAAAGGGATCAAGGAGGCGTGCGGCCCGGAGCTGCGGCTTCACCTTCACGTGCACGCCACTACCGGTGTCACCCTGGTCAGCCTGATGAAGGCGGTGGAGGCGGGAGTGGACTGCGTGGACACGGCCATCAGCTCCATGAGCCTGGGCCCGGGGCACAATCCCACGGAGAGCTTCATGGAGATGCTGGAGGGGACCGGCTTCACCACCCGGGTCGATCTGGAGCGGGTCTTGAGGGTGAAGAATCATTTCATGGCGATGCTGGGGAGATACAGCGAGTTCCAGTCCCAGGTCACCGGCGTGGAGACGGAGATTTTCAAAAGCCAGATCCCCGGCGGGATGCTCTCCAACATGGAGAGCCAGCTGAAACAGCAGGGGGCCGGTGACCGGATGAAAGAGGTCCTGGAGGAGATTCCTCTGGTTCGCAAGGATACCGGGTTTGTTCCGCTGGTCACCCCCAGTAGCCAGATCGTGGGGACCCAGGCGGTGCTCAATGTGCTCATGGGGCGTTATAAGGTCCTGACCGGCGAGTTCGCCGACCTCATGCTCGGCTACTACGGCGCCGTTCCCGGCGAAAAGAATCCGGACGTGGTGAAGATGGCTCATGATCATGCCCGGAAGGAGCCGATCACCTGCCGACCGGCTGACCTCCTGAAGCCCGAATGGGACAAGCTCCGGGCGGAGGCGCTGGCCCTCACCGGCTGCAATGGCACCGACGAGGATGTCCTCACCTACGCTCTCTTCCCCCAAGTTGCGCCCAAGTTCTTCAGCGAACGGCACGAAGGGGTGCGGAACCTGGGGAAGGACCCGGTTACCGGGGAGTCGGAGACTCAACCGGTTGAAGGGCATCAGGGGGCCATCACCGGCCCCATCACCTACTCGGTGACCCTGAGCGGTCGCCAGCACAAGGTGACGGTGGCGCCGTACCAGTAACCCTTCGACTCCGCTCAGGGACCGATAACACCGCTGAGGCAAAAAAAAATTATGAACATAGACGAGATTGTACAGGAGTTGAACCAGCGGAAGGAAGAGCTGCTGCTGGGGGGCGGGCAGGAACGGCTCGACCGTCAGCATGAGTCGGGGAGTCTCAGCGCCCGCGAGCGGGTGGGGGCGCTCCTGGATCAGGACAGCTTTCAGGAGACGGGGCTCTTCGCCAAACATCGCTGCTCCCTCTTCGGCATGGCGGAGAAAGAGATGCCGGCCGAAGGGGTGGTCACCGGAGGGGGGACCGTCAACGGGAGGCTGGTGCATCTTGCCAGCCAGGACTTCACCGTTGGGGGGGGCGCCGCCGGCGAGGTCCACTGCGCCAAGATCGTGCAGGTGATGCAGGCATCACTGAAGACCGGGTCGCCTTTCGTCTTCATCAACGACTCGGGTGGGGCCCGGATTCAGGAGGGGATAGACAGCCTCTCCGGCTACGGCAAAATCTTCTACCATAACGTCATGCTCTCCGGGGTGGTGCCGCAGATCTCCCTCATCTGCGGCCCCTGCGCCGGCGGCGCGGTCTACAGCCCCGCCCTCACCGATTTCGTCATCCAGACCCGGGCGGCCAGGATGTTCATCACCGGCCCCTCGGTCATCAAGGCGGTGACCGGTGAAGAGGTAACTGCCGAAGAGCTGGGGGGGCCGGCCGCCCAGATGAACCTGTCGGGGGTGGTCCACTTTATCGCCGAGGATGACCTGGATGCCGTCAACATCTGCAAGCGGCTCCTCTCCTTCCTTCCGGCCAACAACATGGAGGATCCGCCCCAGTTGCAGGCTGACGAGGTAATTCTTCCCGACAAGCGGCTGAACTCCGTGGTCCCCCTGGACCCGAAACAGAGCTATGACGTCCGGGAGGTCATCGGGCATGTCATGGATCAGGGCGACTTCATGGAGGTGCAGCCCTCCTTCGCCCCTAACATCATCATCGGCTTTGCCCGGCTCCAGGGGCGACCGGTGGGGATCGTGGCCAACCAGCCCTGCGTCATGGCCGGGGTGCTGGACATCAACGCCTCGGACAAGGCGGCCCGTTTCATCCGCTTCTGCAATGCTTTCAATATGCCGCTCATCACCTTCGTGGACGTTCCCGGGTTCCTCCCCGGGGTCCAGCAGGAGCATGGGGGGATCATCCGCCATGGCGCCAAGATGCTCTTCGCCTACTCCGCAGCCACCGTGCCCAAGCTCACGGTGGTCTTGAGGAAAGCCTATGGCGGCGCCTACCTGGCCATGTGCGGCAAGGATCTGGACGCCGACCGGGTCATCTCCTGGCCTACGGCGGAGATCGCGGTCATGGGGGCGGAAGGGGCGGTTGATGTGATCTTCAGAAACGAGATCAAGAGTGCCGACGATCCTAAATTGCGCCGGCAGGAGCTGATCAGGGAGTACCGGGAGACCTTCGCCACCCCCTACGCCGCGGCTGCCCGTTTTCAGGTGGACGACATCATCGAGCCGGCAGAAACGCGCCGCTATCTGGCCATGGCGCTGGATATCCTCCACTCCAAACGGGAATTCAGGCCCCAGAAGAAACATGGCCTGATTCCCCTGTAGCGTCCAGACGGGAGAAACCATGTCCGAGCCGGAAATAACACCGGAACTGCTGATCATCATGTCGGCGGCCATTGCCGCCTATCTGGGGAAAAATGTCCGGATTCGCCGGGCCCGCTTCATCAACGACCAGGGGCCGAGCTCCTGGTCACAGCTGGGGCGGGTCTCCATCCAGACGTCCCACACCTTCAGCACAACCAAATAGCAAAAGGAGTCATAGCGTGCAGTTGACCCTGACCATAGACGGGAAGAAATATGTGGTGGATGTGGAGGTGACGGAGGGGGAAGAGCTCCGGATGCCGGCCTCGTTCCCGGAACCGACCTCCACCATCCAGTCGCGGCCGGTGATCGTCGCGCCGCTCCAATCTCCGGCGCCGGCGCCTGCCGGTGATGGCCTGCCTGATGACAAGGTCTGCCGCAGCCCCATAGCCGGAGTCGTGCAGCGGGTCAATGTTCAGGTGGGGCAGAAGCTTCAGGTGGACGATCTGCTGGTCGTGCTGGAGGCGATGAAGATGGAGACCAATATCACCGCCCATACCGCCGGGACCGTCAAAAAAATCATGGCTTCGCCGGGAGAGGCGGTAAAAGGGGGCCAGGCTCTCATCGAATTTCAGTGAGCCTGCTGTCGACCACCACAGAGCAAAGGAGAGTTAACCCATGCTGCAAACAGTGATCTTTCACCAGAAGATAGTCTCGGATGCCGCCCTCGATCAGATTCAGGCAAACCTCCCGACCATAGTCGCGGATGTCCTCCGCGTTCCCGGAGGGAACCTGGCGCTGCTTGAGGCTCAGCAGATCTCCCTGCACTTCATCGAGGCCAGCCGCCGCGATGTGGGGAAGAATATCCACGTGCTCATCTATGCCGGACTGAACGACCCGCGCCAGGCCGACCGGACTAATCGGGCCAAAAAGATCAGGGAAGAGATCGTAACCTTGATCGGAGACGAGTACAGCGTCGATGTACGGCTCTATCTACAGTACATCGGCGCAGCCGAAGAGGTAATCGTCCGTCAGGGCGAGTCGGAAGAGTAATCACAAGAGGGGGAGCCGATCGGCTCCCCCTCTTGATTGTAATCACCCCGCTCACGGTCCATCCCCCTTCCGTTGTTGACTTACGCTTTCGCCTCATGTAGTTTAACGCGGAGTAATTTTTCGCTCCACGGGACTCTTCCCTGCGGCTCCTCCGGATCGGCCAAGCCGTCGCCGGCGGTTACCATCACCCATGAAGGCAGGTAGACTATGACCACGCGCCGTCGCACCGAGATCTATTTCCCCCATCATATTCAGGTAGCCCAAGGGGTCTGGCAGGAGGTCCGGCCGGAGTTCGAGATCCTCCGCCGCCATGCCCCCCAACTCCCCCCCATGATGGTCTACCGCACCCTGGCGGCCTATCTCAACAAACGCCCCGAGGCGCAAGGGCGCTGGGTCCCGGCCGGGCAGCTGAATCTCTATGCCCTCATGTCCAAAATCTTCCGCTATCTCGCTGATTCCTACCTGGACGAGCAGCAACCCACGCTCCTGGAGCGGTCGCTGACGGTGGCGGAGTATCCATTACAGTCGGCGGGCTTCGCCGGTGTGGCCGAGGCGTTCTGTGGGCACTTCCCCAATGCCGCCATGATGGCCGGTACGGAGAGTCCGGCGGAGTACCTGGCCGGTGATGGCAGCGATAACCTTCGTAAAAAGAGCCTGGTGAAGGAGTTCATCCTCCTGACCCTGGCAGGTGAGAACCGGGCCATAGACTCCTTCCGCATCCTGGTTGACGACACCCTCCTGGCCCAGGCAGCCCCCTTCCGGCCCCTGGTGGGCGCCCTCGACAAGCAGCTGGCCGCGGCGCCCCCCTTCAAATCCCTGGCATTGCCCCTCATGGAGCTGCTGAGAGCACCGCTGCGCGCCTGTCCCGACTCCCTCTCGGGTCAGATGGAGTATATCAAGAGCCGCTGGTCGTCCCTCCTTCCCAAGGAGCTCCTCACCGAGATGCTCACCGCCTTCGACATCATGACCGAGGAGGAGCGTGAGTATTGGGGGGCGCCGGGACCGCCGGAGGTGCTGGAGTTCGGCGCCGGCGCCGGCGGCAAAGGGGGGCGGTACGGTTCCGCCGTCTACGACGACCATTATCCTGAGCCGGAGGCGTTCTCCCAGGACGCCGACTGGATGTCCAACGTAGTCCTCCTGGCCAAGATGGTCTATGTCTGGCTGGACCAGATGACGAAAAAATACGGCCGCCCCATCAACCGGCTGGACGAGATCCCCGACGTGGAGTTGGACCGGCTCCAGCGCTGGGGCTTTACCGGCCTCTGGCTCATCGGCATCTGGGAGCGTTCTCCCGCCTCCAAGCAGATCAAACACCTCTGCGGCAACCACGACGCCGAGGCCTCGGCCTACTCCCTCTATGACTATGTCATCGCCGCAGACCTTGGAGGGCAACCGGCCCTGGAGCTCCTGCGTGACAGGTGCCGTCGCCGGGGGATCCGCCTCTCCGCCGATATGGTTCCCAACCACACGGGGATCTACTCAAAATGGGTCCAGGAACATCCCGACTGGTTCGTCCAGCTGGATTACCCGCCGTACCCCTCCTACAGCTTCGACGGTCCGGACCTCTCGTCCGCGTCCCACATCAGCATCCACATCGAGGACGGCTACTGGCGCCGGAGCGATGCGGGGGTGGTCTTCAAGCATTATGAGCACAACACCGGCCGGACCCGCTACATCTACCACGGCAACGATGGTACGAGCATCCCGTGGAACGACACGGCCCAGCTCAACTATCTGATCCCCGAGGTGCGGGAGGCGGTCATCCAGACCATCATCCATGTGGCCCGCAACTTCCCCATCATCCGGTTCGACGCTGCCATGACCCTGGCCAAGAAGCATTTCCAGCGGCTCTGGTTCCCCCAACCGGGTCTCGGTGGCGGAGTGCCGTCCCGGGCCGAGCACGCCATGACCCGCGAGGAGTTCGAGCGGGTCTTCCCGGTGGAGTTCTGGCGCGAGGTGGTGGACCGGGTCGCGGCTGAGGCGCCGGACACCCTGCTCCTGGCCGAGGCGTTCTGGCTCATGGAGGGGTACTTCGTCCGGACTCTGGGGATGCACCGGGTCTACAACTCCGCCTTCATGAATATGCTCAAGATGGAGGAGAACGCCAAGTATCGCCAGACCGTGAAGAACGTCCTGGAGTTCAATCCGGAGGTCCTCAAGCGGTTCGTCAACTTCATGAACAATCCGGACGAGCGGACCGCCGTGGAGCAGTTCGGCAAGGAAGGGAAGTACATCGGCGCCGCCGTGCTCCTGGTCACCATGCCGGGGCTTCCCATGGTCGGTCACGGCCAGGTGGAAGGGTTCCACGAGAAGTACGGCATGGAGTACCGCCGGGCCTACTGGGACGAGACGCCGGACGAGCATCTGATCAAGGTTCACGAGGAGCGGGTCTTCCCGCTCATGAAACGCCGCCGGCTCTTCAGCGGCGCCGAGAACTTCGTCTTCTACGACTTCTGGAACGGCGACAACGTTGACGAGAATGTCTTTGCCTACTCCAACCGCTTCGGCGACGAGCGGGGGATCGTCCTCTACAACAACCGCTACGGCGACACCGCCGGATGGATCAACGTCTCCACCGCCATCGGGGTGAAGGGGGGAGATGGGGAGACGGTTCTCGTCCGGAAGAGTCTCGGCGAGGCCCTGGAACTCAACGGCGACGGTCGGCACTACTATCTCTTCCGTAATGCTGCTAACGGAATGGAGTACCTCCGTCACGGCAGGGAGCTGGTGGAGAAGGGACTCTTCGTGGAGCTGACCGGGTACGAGTACCACGCCTTCCTGGACTTCCAGGTCATCTGGGACGATGAGTACGGCAACTGGGGAAAACTCTGCCAGAGGCTGGGAAACCGGCCGGTGGTCAGCATGGCGGAAGAGTTCAAGCTGGTACAGTACGAAAATGTGATCACCCCCTGTCGCGATCTCTGTACAACACTCCTGCCGCTTCTGGAGGGCTACTTCGATGGGGAGAGCGCCCCGATCGGGGAACTGGAGCTGCAGACACTCCTGGCGAAACAGGCTCTCTGTTTCTATGGGGCAGTGGCGGGGCATGGCGGCGCCGTCTCTCCCCCAGAAGCGGTCCAGCTCCTCCTGGAGGATCTGGATGAGGTGAAGTGCCTGCTTCTCTACCGGGCAACCGGGAAGAGCCATGGCGAGATCCTCAATTTTGTACGAGAGCCGCTGGAGTCGACGGCGGGACGCGCCTTCCTCTTCCTCTCCCGACTCTTCCGGCGGATGGGGACGAAGGTCGAGGGTGCGGCCGAACTCTTCGACCGGTTCGGGCTGAAGCGGGTTGTCGCCGAGTTCCTTGGCAACATCCCCGTCTCTGCCGGTGAACTGCTCCCCCGGAACGAGGGGGGGGAGGGGCTTCTCATGGCGCTCCTCATGAATCAGTCCGGATACTTTACGGCGTGGGATGACTCCGACGCCGCCGAGCGGACCGCGGAGCTGTTCGACGACCAGGAGGTCCGATCGTTTGTCCTTGTCCATGAGAGCGGCGGCGAGAGCTGGTTCAACAAGGAGCGGCTGGAGTTGCTGCTCCGGTGGCTCTTCCTGGCCGAGATGAGCGGCGACCTCTCCGGTCGGGTCGACACAGAGGAGCTGTTGGTCCGGATGACCCTCCTGCACAAGGGGGTGGAGATCATCACCGCGGCTGCGGAGAAAGCCCGTTACCGCCCGGAACCGTTCCTGGCGTTGCTGGAGAAAAGAGCATAATTACGCTCCACGAAGGGACGAAGGAGCTCCTGAATCTCCCCGGTTCAGGAGCTCCTTCGCGCTTCCTGGTCGCCTTAGTGGAGTACCTGCCGGTTATCCATGACTGATCGCATCCTTACCATACCCAACATTCTCACCGTGGGGCGGATGGTCCTGGCGCCGCTGGTGGCGTTCTTCATCGTTCAGGAGGAGTTCAGCCGGGCACTCTGGCTTCTCCTGGCAGCCGGGGTCACCGACGCCCTGGACGGCTTTATCGCCACGTGGTTCAATCAATCCTCCCGACTCGGCGCCATCCTCGATCCTCTTGCCGACAAGCTTCTCATGCTCGCCACGGTCCTGGCTCTCACCTGGTCCGGCCTGCTCCCCCTCTGGGTCGCTATCCCCATCCTCTCCCGTGATCTGCTCATCTTCGGCGGCGCCCTGCTCTATTACCAGTGGGCCGGCGCCATAGATATGAGTCCCACCCTCCTCAGCAAGGCCAACACCTGCGCCCAGATCGGGTTGCTCCTTCTGGTGGTGGCCACTCATGCGGAGGTCGTCCCTGCAGCCGGGATACTTTTTAGCGGCTTCCTGATCGTGCTGACTACCACGGTTCTGTCGGGGGGACAGTACGTGGTCATCTGGGGGAGGAAAGCGGCGGCTCTGGAGAGGAGAGGGTAGGGATGCGATCCACCTTTGTTCACACTGCACAACGCTCGATGAATAGTAAATCAACCGCTTCATTCGGAAACGTAACAACTGCCTGGAGGAAAAACGATGGTTTCAAAGGCCGGAAGTAACGGAGTGTGGACGTATCGGGGAGGCCAACGAGCTCTCGCCAACCAACTGCTGACGCTGTTATTGCTCATTTCCCTGCTCGTGCCGAGCGGGGCGTCAGCCGCCACGGTCTATCTCGCGGCGGCGCCCGGTTCCTTTCAGGCGGCCTATGCCGTGGCTAACTCCAATGACGTCTTCAGGTCCCGGCCCATGACCTATTTTGAGGGGTGGCTCCTGAATCGTAACATCAACCTGACCCTGCAGGGGGGATATGACCAGCTCTCCGGTACCGTCACCGGTGCCACCACGATCAACGGGCCACTGACCGTCAGACTCGGCAGCGTCGTCGTCGGAAACCTCATCATCGGCGGGAGTAACGCATCGGTGCTGGTCCCGAACGTGGTAGGTCAGGCACTGACAACAGCCCAGGCTTCCCTCGCGACCGCCGGAGCTACGGTCGGGACCGTTACTCCCCAGTACAGCGCCACTGTCCCCATGGATGTGGTCATCAGTCAGAGTCCTGTCGCCGGGGCTTACGTTGTCTCCGGTTCAGGCGTCGATCTGGTCGTCTCCCTGGGGTCCGCCCCAGTGATGCTCTCTGTTCCCAATCTCGTAGGCCAAACACAAGTCGCAGCAACGACCGCTATCACGACGGCAGGGCTGACTGTGGGAACGGTCACTTCTCAAAGCAGTGACACAGTTCCCAGCGGTGCGGTCATCAGCCAGAGCCCCTTATCCGGGGCATCTGTACTGCAAGGTACGACCGTCAACCTGATCGTCTCCACCGGCCCCGCCGGCGGCGGTGTGATCCCGCCGGTGATTATCCCTTTACCGGTCACAGAGACGACTCCTCCCGCCGGCAGCGGGTTAGCGACGACGGCAGCCGCCCAATACGTGGTGCTGGCCTGGAACGACCTGGGAATGCACTGCCTCAACCCCAGCTACGATACGGCGGTCATCCTCCCCCCGTACAACACCGTCCGGGCCCAGGTCATCCAGAGAGGCAACAAGCCGGTGGTGGTTAACAGCGGGTTGACGGTATCATATCGGATCGTCAACAATACCACCTCCCAGAAGGGGCTCTTCGCTCAGTTCTGGACTTATGCCCAGCAACTGTTCGGTGCGACACCGGCCATCGACCACGGCCTGAACCTGGATGACTGGCCGCTCTCCAACGGCCTGACCGGAACCATGCTTGCCAAGACCGACGTCGCCTCCTCCACCCCCTATTTCATCGCCAGCGGGATTCCGGTTACTCCGATGAATGACAGCCCCGGCGGCTGGAACCCGTTCCAGGTCATTGAAGTAACCGTGAAAAGCGGAGGGACCACGGTGGCCCAGACCCGCGCCACCGTCCCCACATCCGACGAAATAAACTGCGGCAAATGTCATGGCAACTCATCCGACCCGACGGTGGTCTTCAACGCTATCCTGGCCAAGCACGACGCCAAGCTGGGCACCAATCTGATGAGCTCCAAGCCGGTCCGTTGTTCCTCCTGCCACGGCAGCCCGGTCCTCAACGCCCCCCTCCAGCCGGGGATCAAGTACCTGTCCGAAGCGATCCACGGGTTCCATGCCACCCTGGCAACGCAGCCCAACTGCTATGACTGTCATCCCGGGGCAGTGACCCAGTGTAACCGGAGCACGAAACATACCGCTGTCGGCGGCAACTGCACCACCTGCCACGGCACGCTGGCTACGGTTGCGTCCAGCATCACCAGCGGCTCTCGCGCTCCCTGGGCCAGCGAGCCCAAGTGCGTGACCTGTCACAATACCAGTAACACCGGAGGAGCTGTGGCCCAGGTGGATACGGGAAGCACCCTCTACCGCAATTCCGTCGGGCACAGCGGCGTCTTCTGTGCCGCCTGCCACGGCAGCCCCCACTCCATGACCCCGAGCAATCAGGCGTCCGACAATTATCAGCCGCTGCAGTACCAGGGCGCGGCTATGGCGGTGGGTGACTGCAGGAGCTGTCACAAACACAGCACCTCGCGGGGAGGGGGTTCAGCCTCGAATTTTGCCGGTGAACATGGCGGTTCGAACCACTCGGCCTGCGCCGTCTGTCACACCGGCTTCACCAATGCGGCCAATACCGCCAACTGGCCGCACCAGTTCCAGTGGAAATCACGCTGATCCGTCGTTTCCCGGCACTCTCCCGTGATAGGGAGGGTGCCGGGAAAGGCTCTGTCGCCGTTTTCCCGGCGATAAAATCAAGTCTGAAGAGGAGTCTCCATGCGCTATATCAATCCCGATCGGGTCGTAGCGGTCAAGCTGGTCACCCCGGAGGATAACCCGCTGGTTACCGATAACAGCCGTCTCATGGATGTCTGGTTCGACGCCGGCGCTACGGTGCGCCACGAGATGTTCAAGCGGGTGAGAAAAGATGAGCAGGAAGAGCTGGCGCTGCAGCTGTTTGAGCGGGGGTTCGTCCAGTCGGGGAGGCTCTATCTGGACCCGAAGGCGGTGCTCTTTGCCGAGATGGAACATGAGCTGGTGGGGGGGATCGTCACCATCGGCTATCAGGAGAACGACAAGCCGGTGGAGCTGAAGGTGAGCGCCACGGCGTTCGAGGCGCTGGTGGTGCAGCTCAACTGTGCCTCAAGCTAGCACAGTTGCTCCATCGCACCCGCCTTGGGGGTCTTTTGTCCCTGGCGCGTCCGCTTCACCATCAGCAGAAACAACTCTTCCAATCCGGCCTGAACATCCAATGACTCGATGATCCCGTAGGCCCGGGCGATGGCCTCGAAGGTCGCCAGGCCGTGGGGGTGCGGTTCATTACGGATTCCCCACTGGGTCCGGGGCCCCTCGGGGAGTCGCACCATCTCCGCATGGCTCAATCCGGGAAGCCGTTTTCCCATCCGGGCCGCCTGACTCCAGTTGCCGTCGGGAACCACCAGGTTGACCGGCCGGGGGTCCTGCTCCAGGAACTCTCGACTGAGCACGGGGACCTCTTCTCCCGGATAGAGGAAAAGGGTTCTCCGCTGGGGAGTATGGAGATCGTTGAAGTCGAGGATCTGATCCTGCAACCCCTGAACCCGCAGCTCGCTGTTGGGGAGCGCCACCAGGGCCAGGGGGCCGGTGGCGGTGGTCTTGGGAAGCTCGCGATAGTGCATCACCAGGACCAGGCGGGTGGCGAGCTCATAGAGCGGGATGGAGGGGCAGAGGCAGAGATCCTCCCGCATTCGACAGCGTTGGCAGCGATTAGTTCGTTTCGGTCTGACACCCATAATTCGTATCCTCTCTTTTCTCCTCCGGTTCCGCCAGCAGCAGACGGTTCTTTGGGGTGATGTCACAGGGAATCTGCTGAGTCGTGACCCGGTACCCCGCCTCCCGTAACCGCCCGGCCCTCAGCACATCCATGGCCAACGGCCCGTCCAGCCACCCCTCCAGCCCACCCAGATTCCGGTCCTTCAGGTCATGACAGCAGGGAAGCAGCGCGACCCGCGCCCCGACCGAGAGCGCCCGCTCCAGCACCAGGTCGGTCACCCCGCCGCAGGCGTGGACCGACACGACCAGGTCATCGCTGGTCAAGGGGAGCGTCTCAATATCCGCCTCCAGCAACTGCAGCCGCCCCTTCAGGCGGGGCCAGTTCTCTTCCATAACCGCCGCCAGGCGCATCGCGCTTGTGGGGAGGCGCCGGTCAACCGCCACAGCCAGGGGCGAGCTGTCGTCCAGGAGCAGGAGGATGCTTGCCAGGAGCCCATGACCGCAAGCCAGATCCACCACCCGTCCTCCCCGGAAACGGCGCCGCACCCGGCGGGCCACTTCCCACGCCTCGTAGAGCTCCTTGCGCGGCAGGCAGCCGGCCCGGCAGACCGAACGGGCTATCCTGTCGAAGAGCGACTCACCGGGGAACTGACCTAGAAGCCGGTCGGTGAGACGGTTGCGGGATGACCGGTCCATCTTTTTGCTACTCCACTTTCGCGGGATGACAGATGAGGCACTGCTCTTTGGGGGGATGCGCCGCAGCGAGAGGGGCGCCACGGTAAGAGTGGCAGGAGAGACATTCCCGCTCCACCAGCTCTCGACCGGAGCCGTCAGCCAGCAGCTGCATCAAGGGACGATGGCGGTCGTCACGAGGAACAGGGGGGCTCTTCTTCGTCCCGCGGCTTACCAGCAGTACGCCGAGGACGACGGCGATCACCGCGGCAAAGAGCCAGTCACGTCGAGTCAGTTTCATTTTCTGGCTGAGGGGAGAGAGATCCCTTCGGCAGTCATCAGGATGAGCCCCTCCTTGTAGAGCCCTCCCACCGCCTTCTTGAAACTCTTTTTGCTCAGGGAGAGGAGTCCTGCAATCTCTTCCGGCGCGCTCTTATCGGTAAGCGGGAGGAAGCCGTCACAATTCTTAAGAGCGCTCAGGATCAGTTCCCGATCCTCTTCCGTCTCCTGGAATCCCCCTTTGCGGAGGGTGACATCGATCTTGCCGTCGTTGCGGATCTTCCTGACAAACCCCTTGAGACGCTCCCCCCTGACCGGCGTACTGAAGAGTTCATTGCGGAAGAGGAGACCGCCATACCGGTTGTTGATGATGACCTTGATCCCCAGGTCGGTGACGGCATAGGCCATGAGTGCAACCTCATCCCCCACCCTCAGGGAGCCGTCGGCGGGGCGGAGTTGCCGTTCCCACCGGGCCGAGGCGGCGATCCGGCCGCTCTGATCCAGGTAGAGCCAGACCAGTACGCGATCTCCTTTCTCCACCGGAGCCGGCTGTTCGGCAAAGGGGAGGAGGAGGTCCTTGTCCAGGCCCCAGTCGAGAAAGGCGCCGATGGCGTCATGGGTATCCTTGACCGTCAGCAAGGCGAATTCACCCACCACGGCATCAGGTTTCTGGGTCGTGGCCACCAGCCGGTCCTCGGAGTCGCAGTAGACGAAGACGTCGATGTCGTCTCCCGGTTTGGCCCCCAGGGGGATAAACTTCCCGGGGAGGAGCAGGTCCCCCTCGTCGGTGAAGAGGAAGGCGCCGGTGGCGTTGATCCGGGATATTTTCAGTTGGTTGTACTGGCCGACAAGGAGCATGGGACCTCTCGTTTTGATTATCTTCGTTATGCTCTGCCCTTCGCTACTAACCGCGCCAGGAAGAGCGCATGGCGCAGCCCCCCCCGGCCCGGGCGTTCGGTGGTCACCGTAAAGCCGATGCTCTTCAGCCGGTTGACAAACGCCTGATCGTACTGTTCTCCCCAGACCGCCAGCATCCCCCCCGGTGTCAGGCTGGAGCGGGCGTTTTCGATGGCCCTGATGCCGTAGAGCGGATCACCATGGTGATCGCTCTTAGGGTGAGGGCCCCGATAGAGGTCGAGGACGATGGCGTCATAGCGCGCTCCGCCGCCGCTGACGGCGCTCTTCCGGATCAGATCGACCACATCCCCGATCTCCACGGTAACGCGGGGATCGGTGACTGCGCTTCCGGTAACTGCCGCCAGGGGGCCCCGGCACCACTGAAGGACCACCGGGTTCAGTTCGGCCACGGTCACCATGGCCGTAATGGGGAGGGTATCCAGCACCGCCTTGAGGGTGAATCCCATTCCCAGCCCCCCCACCAGAACCCGCGGAGAGGGGTGTCCCTTGAGGTGGTCGCAGCCGCGGTGGCCGAGCACCACCTCCGACCGGTTGGCCAGGCTGTTCATCAGCACCTGGGGACCGATGGTGATCAGGAAATCCCGCTCGCCCCGCTGGCGGAGTTCTAAAATCCCCTCAACGGTGGGGATGCTCTCAATGATATTCCAGGGTTGAGCCATGGGTCCCTTCTCGTTCTTCGGCTAAACTATGCAATCTGGAGCCCCCTGTCCGAGCCGATTCTTTAATCTTATATCACAGAGGAGGAAAAATAGCTTTGAGAAGTCGTGCTGTATGTCTTCTTGACGCCGCCGGGGAAATCTGCAATAGTTCGCCCCATGAAAACACATCAGACGACCATCAATCGGATCTTCAGCATGAAAGGGATCGGCCTCCACACCGGACGTGAGGTGAATCTCGAATTCATCCCCCGCAGGGAGCCTGGTATCGCCTTCGTCCGGGATGGACAGGTCATCCCTGCCCGTTACGACCAGGTAGCCGATACCCGCCTCTCCACCCTGATTGCCGGCGGTGGCGCCTCGGTCTCCACCATCGAGCACCTCATGGCCGCCTTCTACTTCTCCGGAATCACCAACTGCCTCGTCTACATCGACGGTCCCGAAGTCCCGATCATGGATGGTTCGGCCTGGGAGTTCTATCAGGAGATGTGGCGCGTCGGGATCTATGAGTTTCCCGAGAGCGGAACCTACCTGCAACTCCTCAAGCCGGTGGAGGTCGCACTGCAGGACGCCTATGTCCGGATGAAACCGCAGAGCTCCTTCGATATCACCATGTCCATCGAATTTCGCGATCCGGTGGGGCGGCAGAAGCGGCGGGTGCTGGATGTGGAGAACGCCTTTGCCATCATCAACTCGCGGACCTTCACCATGGTGGAGGAGATAGAGGCGATCAGGAAGATGGGACTGGCCAAGGGGGGGTCACTGGACAATGCGGTGGTGGTGGATGCGGAAGGGGTGATGAACCCCGATGGACTGCGTTACCGGAAGGAGCTGGTGAATCACAAGATTCTCGACCTCATCGGCGACTTCTACTCCAGCGGCTATCGGATGCTGGGGAAGGTGGAGGCGCATAAGAGCGGTCACCACCTGAACAACCTCTTCCTGCGGCAGCTCTTCTCCGATCCTGAGAACTACGCGATCTACTGAACCCGTCCCCATGGGCGAATCTTCGAGTTACTCCGTAGCCGTCGCTTCTCCCGTCCCTGCTATCTCAAGAAATTCCGACACCATCCGGTAGGTCATCCCCCAGAGGAGCGGTTTGTCGTGCTGGGGGAGAATGAGCGCCGGTGTCGTGACGCTCCGGTCGCAGAAACGGATCTTTGCCGTGATCCGTCGTTGCGGATCCGCCAGGTCGGCCAGCGGCACCCAGAACGCCTCCTTCACCTCGTCGCTGAACAGGAGCGGTGGGTTCCCGGTGATGAGGTAGACGAAGCAGGCGACCTGGACCGGTAGGTGGGCGCCGGAGATGTCCGACAGGCGCCCCACTTCCCTCCATGGTGAGAGATCGAGGCCGATCTCCTCACGGGTCTCCCGCTGGGCTGTCTCCTTGAGAGAACCATCCTCCGGTTCGATCCTGCCGCCAGGAAAACCGATGTTGCCGGACCAGGGGTCTCCATCGCGGATTGCCCGTTCGATGAGAAGCGCTTCCGCTCCTTGCCGTCCCTCTCTGAGGATGAAGGCCACCGCCGCCTGGGCGCCATTCCACGGCGGGAGGAGAAGCGGTTCGTGTTCGGCAAGGCGCTGGACGATCTGTTGAAGATAACTACTCGTCATTTACTCTACAGCAGACCTCTCATCAGTTCATTCCCCTTCATATCCGTCGTCTCCGCGCTCTCCTCTAGCCCCGTATCACCGTCGCTCGCCAGCTGCTGCGCTTTGGCCGAGATGGAAACGGTATCCGCCGCTCCCCCCTTCGATTTCGGTGTACCCTGCTGTTGCTCTGATGGTGGTCTGTACGCTGCGACCAGGGTGCTGGTCGTTATCCCGGAGATCGTCATGTTGATACTCCTTGTGCCCAATTCCGCTCATCAGTCTACTTATCGGCGCTGCCGGACAGAAGTTGAGGTTTTTTTGTGCTCTCTTGTTGACTCCTTCCGGCGGATAGTGCCCAAAGAGTGAGTTTGCCCGGTACTGCTCTCCTGCCCGGTAACGTGGCAGGAGAGCCCTGTTCTTGGGCACTCTGCGGTATGACCCGCCTCTCCTCCAACTATAATGAGCTGTTACTAGGGTGAAATCGGGAAAACTCTTCTCTGGCACGGTTTGTGGAAGATGGTGACGACATGAGTTTAATTGCCGGGTCGTTGCCGATAAGGGAGATCAACCATGGAAAAGGAAGTGGGAGAGTTGGTGGAATTGGAGATTGCCGCCAGGGAGCTTGGGACTACCGGATTGAAACTACTGCTGCTGATCAAGGCCGGCACCATCGAGGGGCTTATGGAGGAGGGGGAGTGGTATGTTACCCGCTCTTCTCTGGAGTGCTTCCGGGCCCATGGAGGGGAGCTCCCCGCAGCGGCCACCCCCTCTTGCCAGAGTTCATGCAAGAGCTCAACCTGTGCCTGCGGGTGATCGGCTGAGATGGTTCACCCACCGGGTACTGCGCCGTGGGCCAGGGCCAGGGTCGAAGAATAACTGCTCATTGGTTGAATATTTCTCCGGTCGTGGTTTACTGTCTTGACAAGGCGCATGATATGCGCATAACATGACATCCAGGAGGTGAGCCATGCAAAAATCTAGAATCAATCTTACTCTTGACGCCGACTTAATTGACTTTATTAAGGAATATGCTGAAACCCAAAGAACAACGGTTTCCGAAGTGTTTACCCAATTCGCTTTAAAGCTGAAGCGGGTTAAAGAGAATGACCCTACTGAAACAATTCTGGCTGACCCTGATTTTTCTGATTCTCTTTTAAGCACAATTGAGCGAGTTAAGGCAGGCACAGTCAGTTGGCTCAGTTATGATGAGGTCTTTAAATGAATCTTGTTTTTAGTGATGATTTTGCCGCTTCTCTAAAAATACATAGTTCAATAAAAGAAGCTGTTCAAAAAAAAGTGAATATGATCTGCGAAAACCCTGTGACTCTGGGTGAACCGCTCAAAGTAAACTTTCGTGGTTTCTACAGTTGCCCCGTCAAACGCAATTTCCTGATTATTTTTCTTTACTGCGCAACTTGCCGAAAGAAGGGGGACGATGCCATTGTTCTCTGTGCAGATTGTCCTGACTGCCTTGACGACACCATAAAGTTTATTGCCCTTGGTCCCCACGATAAAGCTTACATGGCCTGCGGTTTCCCGCTTGGAGAATCCGAAACATTGGCCGTCTCTTCGTCAACTGGATAAGGTCGCGGCGGCTCTTGGTAAGCGATTAGTTCTTTCTCTTGAATAGCAAGCCAACCGCTGACCGGCTGTTTCTGGGCGGTGTCGGTTTGTTGGAAAAGGCCTTAAGGGTATACCGAAGTCATCGACGCCGATCTTTGCAAGTACTTCGACACTATACCTCATTCCAATCTCATGGCGACGGTGGCCGAGCGGATCTGTGAAGGCGAGATCCGTAATTCCAATCAAATATCATCAACCTCTTCCCGGCTCAAACCGGTCGCTTGCATGATAATCGTTATCTCAACACCCGCTGTTTTAAAGTTGCGCACTACTCTTTTCCTGGCCTCACCTGCCTCCCGCTCGGCCTCAGTTGCTTTCCGCCTTTCTATGCCCGCTTCACGCTCAGCTTCAGCTATTTTCTCGCCGGCCTCCTGCCTGACTTCAGCTATTTCCTGCGTCTTTTGCATTATCTTCCGGTTTGATAGGATAAGGTGGTGGGGTCGGACCAAGCCAACAGCCTAAACTATCGTGATAATCACCACAAAAATGGCCGATCTGGTTCTTAGATCCTTATTTTCAACGGCAAAAATGAGTCTAAAAATGAAAAACTAAATGTCCTGAAGTCGCTAAAAAGGAGTGAAAAATGGGAATTTTGCGGATATGGTAAATCATCCGTCACCATCATGAGGAGTTTTCAGGCAGCGGCCACCCTGACGGTTTCGCCGGTGAGGGAGGTTCTGGCCATGAGCTGACGTAGAGGAGGGAGTGGAAAAGTTCTTGTCTCTGCAGGAGAAATAACGTATTCATGCAATGATTCCATGAGAGAAGGAGAGCAGCGCCATGAGCAGAATAGGGGAGCGATTCAGTGATCTCCGTAACCGGGGAGAAAAGGGGCTGGTGACCTTCATTACGGCCGGCGATCCGGATCTGGCGACCACCGAGGAGCTCATCGCCGTCCTGGAGTCGGCGGGGGCCGACATCATCGAGTTGGGGGTCCCTTTTTCCGACCCCATGGCCGATGGGCCGACCATCCAGCGGGCTTCGGAGCGGGCGCTCGCCTCGGGAACCACCCTCGCCGGAATCCTCGACTGCGTGAAGAGGGTCCGGGTGACCAGTCAGCTGCCGATCCTCCTCATGGGGTATTACAACCCGGTGCTCGCTTACGGCCTGGAGCGGTTTGCCGTGGACGCCGCAGCCGCCGGTGTGGACGGCCTGCTCATCGTCGACCTGCCGCCGGAAGAGTCATCCGAGTTGCGGGGATTCCTGAAAAAAAGCGGCATCGACCTGATCTCACTCCTGACGCCGACCTCCGACGACCGGCGTATCGACCTGGTCAGCAGACAGGGGAGCGGCTTCCTTTACTATGTCTCCGTGACCGGCGTGACCGGGGTCCGGCAGGAGCTCTCCACATCGGTTGCCGGGGCTGTAAGCCGGATCAGGGAGCGGACCGAGCTGCCGGTGGCCGTCGGCTTCGGGATCTCCACCCCGGAACAGGCGGGACGGATGGGGACCATCGCCGACGGGGTGGTGGTGGGGAGCGCCCTGGTGGCGCTCTTCGAGAAGCATCAGGGGCGCGAGCTGAAAGAAGGGGTTGCCGCCCTGGTGGGCGCTCTCAAAGATGCGCTCCGTCACTCTCCCCCAAACCCGGACGGCGATTGACATCGCACCGTTTTTCTGGTAAATGTCCAGGCTCTCCGCACAAAAAAAATCGGAAAACAGAAAACCCAGAACTCTTAACATAGAACACAGAACCTTGAACCTTGAACCTCGAACCCAGAACCTTGAACGTAGAACATAGAACCTTGAACATAGAACACAGAACCTAGGAGTCCATATGGGATGGTTCAGCAGAGGCAGGGCGCCCATGGCGCAGTCCGAGGAGAAACGGTCCAAGGCCCCCGAGGGGCTCTGGATCAAGTGTCAGAGCTGTAACGAAAACATCTATTCGGGCGACCTGGAAAAGAATTTTAATGTCTGTCCCTCGTGCGATTTCCATTTCCGGGTCAGCGCCCGCAGGCGCCTGGAGCTGCTCTTCGATGAGGAGAGCTTCGTGGAGCATGACGCCAACATGATCTCGGTTGATGTCCTGGAATTCAAGGACACCAAGAGCTACGCCGACCGGATCGAGGGGGCGCTCAAGAAAGGGGGAGCAAAGGACGCCATAATCTGCGGTTCGGCCCTGCTGGAAGGGATGCCGCTCCAGGTGGCCGTCTTTGACTTCTCCTTCATGGGGGGGAGCATGGGGAGCGTGGTGGGGGAGAAGATCACCCGCGGCATCGAGCGGGCCGTCACCGGCCGGAGCCCCTTCATCATCTTCTCCGCCTCAGGCGGCGCCCGGATGCAGGAGAGTATTCTCTCCCTCATGCAGATGGCCAAGACCTCCGCGGCCCTGGCGGTCATGAGAGAGCAGGGGCTTCCCTTCATCTCGGTCCTCACCGATCCCACCACCGGCGGGGTGACCGCCAGTTTCGCCATGCTCGGTGATGTCAACATCGCCGAACCAAAGGCGCTCATCGGTTTTGCCGGTCCCCGGGTGATCGAGCAGACCATCCGCCAGAAGCTTCCGGAAGGGTTCCAGCGGGCCGAATATCTCCTGGAGCACGGCATGGTGGACCTGATCGTCAACCGGAAAGTGATGCGCCCGACTCTTGCCCGGCTCCTCGCCATCCTGCACCGTTAGTCCCCTTCATGACCTACAGCGAGCTACGAGATGGTCTCTTCGCCCGGGGACGGTTCGGTATCCGGCCGGGCCTGGAGACCATCCGGCTGATCCTCCAACGTCTGCACCATCCCGAGCGCCAGTTCCCCATTGTCCATGTGGCCGGCACCAACGGCAAGGGCTCCACATCCGCGTTTCTTGCTTCGATCCTGCAGGAGGGGGGGTACCGGACCGCCCTCTTCACCTCCCCACACCTCATCAGCTATACCGAGCGCTTCCGGATCAACGGCCGAGAGATCTCCGAGGAGGAGCTCCTTCCCCTTGCGGAACGGGTGCTGGAGGCGGCACCTGTTAAGGCGACCTTCTTCGAGTTGACTACCGCCCTGGCCTTTCTCTACTTCGCCCGGGAACGGGTGGATCTGGCGATCCTGGAGGTGGGGTTGGGGGGCCGCCTGGACGCCACCAACGTCGTTCCCGGCCTCCTCTCGGTGATTACCCCGGTGAGCCTGGATCACTGCCGGTATCTGGGGGAGAGTGTCGCTGAGATCGCCGCTGAAAAGGGGGGAATCATCACCGACTCCGCTCCGGTGGTCTGCTCCGGCCAGGAGGTGGAAGCTCTGGGGGTGATCGCGGCGCGCGCCGCCTCCTTCGGTGCGCCGCTCTTCCTCTGTGGCAGGGAGTTCCGGGGGGAGTGGCGGCCGGACGGCCTCGCCTACCACGGTCTCAACTGCTCCCTGACCGGCCTCATCCCCGGGATCCCCGGCGACTATCAGCGGGACAACGCCGCCTGCGCCCTGGCTGCGGCCGAACTTCTTTCCCAACAGCGGTTCCCCCTGGCGCCGGCTGCGCTTGTGAGCGGCATCGGGAACGCCTCCTGGCCGGGACGGATGGAGCTCTTTCCCGGGCCGCCGCGCCTGCTGCTGGACGGCGCCCACAACCCCGCCGGAGTCGCCGCGCTGCTGACCTCTCTGGCGGTGATCCCCCGAGCGCGGCTCTTCCTGGTGGTCGGATTGATGGCCGACAAGGACCGGGACGGAGTGCTCGGACCGCTCCTCCCCCTGGCCCATGAGGTGCTGACCGTCGGCATCGACCTCCCTCAGGCGACATCGGCCGCAGCGCTGGCGCTCTACTGCTCTGGCCGCGGCGCCCGGGCCAGCGCCGCCGGAACTGTCGGGGAGGGGCTGACCTTGGCCTCCAGCCGGGCCGCAACCGATGATCTCATTCTCGTCACCGGCTCCCTCTACCTCGTGGGCGAGGCGCGCGGCCTCCTCACCAACCAGCCAAGCCACCCGTTCCAGGGATGAGTCTCTCTGCCATGCGCCTGACCTACCTCATCACCCTCTGCCTGCTCTTTCTGCTTCCGGTCGTTGTCACGGGTGAGGAGCTCCCCATTGACATAACCGCCGACCAGGTGACCAGTGAGGGGGATGGCGACAGCATCACCGCCACCGGAAACGTCCGGATCATCCGCGACGGCACGACTCTTCATGCCGATACCGTCTCTCTGGACCGGATCGAAGAGACCGCCGTGGCCCAGGGACATGTGATTGTGGAGCGGAAGGGGGAGACCCTCCACGGAGAGCGGGTCAATCTCAACCTGGCGACCCAGAGAGGCTCCATCACTCATGCCTTCCTTGAAGTAAAACCGGGGGGGCTGCGGGTTAAAGGGGATGAGATCGAGAAGAGCGGTGAGAAACAGTATTCGGTGAGCAGGGGATCGCTTACCATGTGTGAGGCCGATCCCCCATCCTGGCGCTTCAGCGCGGCGGATATCTCCATCGGGGAGAAGTATGCTTCGGGAAAACATGTCGTCTTTTCGGTGGCGGATATCCCGGTATTCTATTTCCCCTACCTGCTCCTCCCGGTCTCCCGGGAGCGAGAGTCCGGGTTTCTCCTTCCCCGTTTCGGCGCCTCCTCCAAGAGGGGGTTCTTTATCGAACTCCCCTATTACGCAAATATCAGCCCCAGTCAGGAGGCGACCACCTATCTGGATCTCCAGACCAAGCGGGGGGTGGGGCTCGGCGCCGACTACCGGTATCTCCGGCCCAACAGCGGCAACGGCTCCGCCAACGGCTACATGATCTATGACCTCAGCCAGGACCGGTTCCGGGGGATGGTATTCGAAAAACACCAGGAGTATCTCTCTCCCACTCTGAGCTTCAAGTCATCCGTGGAATTGGCCACCGACCAGGATTTTTTCCGCGATTTTGGTGACGTCTCCGGCGACTACAACCGCCAGCTTCTCGAAACCAATCTTTTCTTCACCAAAAATGGCGAGTTCTGGTCGCTGACCCCTCAGCTCAAGTACATCTACGACCTGACCGCGCCCAACAATACGGGGACCCTGCAGCAGTTCCCGACCATAACGTTTACCGGTATCAAACGGCCGCTCCTGGATCCGCTCTTCTTCTCTCTGGATTCTGATTTCACCAATTTCTATCGGGAGACGGGACTGCAGGGACAGAGGCTGCGGATCTCCCCCCTGCTGACCTACTACGCCACCCCTTCCCCGTTTCTGGATCTCTCTCTCTGGGGAGGCTACCGGCAGTCGGCCTACAACGCCTATGGCGCAGCCGGCACCGGAGGGAACTTTCCCGGGAGTGTGACCACCGGCGCCACGGCATCGAGCACCCTTACCAGGGTCTATGATCTGAGCGGTGGGGGGGCGCAGCGGCTTCGTCATGTGCTGATCCCCGAGCTCTCCTACCTCTTCGTCGATGCATTCGTGACTACTCCCCCCTCTTATTTCGATTACAGCGACAAGCTGACCAATCAGAGCCTGCTGACCTGGTCGCTGACCAATTACCTGACCGGCAGGTTCCAGGGCGCCGACGGCGTCTCCGAATACCGCGAGCTCCTCTATCTCCGGCTGAGCCAGGGGTATGATTTTCAGCAGAGCGGTCGCGACCTCCTGACCTCCGGTGTCGATTCACGCCATCTTACCGACCTGCGGCTGGAAACCCGGATTGCTCCGGTGAAGAATCTCTCCCTGCAGAGTGACGCCCGTTTCAACGTCTATGATGCGAACTTCTCTTCGGTGGATCTGGCCACGGAGTATCGTGACGACGCCGCAGATACGGTGGCGCTGGGGTACCACTACGCCACCAGTTCCTGGGATTACCTTGAGGCGCGCATCGGAATTCATGTCACCCCGCAACTGCTGGTTCACTACACCGGACGCTATATTGTTCCCGACAGCAGATTTCTTGAGAATACGGTGGCCCTGGAGTACCGCCACCAGTGCTGGGGGGTGACGCTCTCGCTTCAGAACCGCCAGAACGCCACGCAATTCATGGTGAGCTTCACCCTTGCCGGACTCGGGGGGATGGGCAAGTCGAAGGCATATTAACTCTACTCTCGGACAAGGAGTACCTCATGGCAGAGCTCTTCACCCCCGCATCGCTGTTGGTCACCGGCGGCGCCGGCTTCATCGGCTCCAACTTCATTCATCATTTCATGGCGGTTCGCCCCCATTGCCGGGTGGTCAATCTGGATCTTCTGACCTATGCGGGAAACCTGGAGAATCTGAAGGGGGTTGAAGGGAATCCCCGGTACCGCTTTGTCAAGGGGGACATCTGCGACGGAGCGCTGGTGGCGCGACTGCTTGCCGAGGAGCGGATCGACGCAGTGGTGCACTTCGCCGCCGAGTCCCATGTGGACCGCTCCATCGAGGGGCCGGAGCTCTTTGTCCGGACCAACGTTCTCGGGACCCAGATCCTCCTGGAGGAGGCCCGGCGTCACTGGCAGAAGGGGGTGGAGCAGTTCCGCTTCCTGCAGATCTCCACCGACGAGGTCTACGGCTCCCTGGGCGCCACCGGCTACTTTACCGAAGAGACCCCCCTGGCCACCAACTCCCCCTATTCGGCCAGCAAGGCCGGCGCGGATCTGCTGCTGCGGGCCTATCACGAGACCTACGGCTTCCCCACCCTCAACACCCGCTGCTCCAACAACTACGGCCCCTACCACTTCCCCGAGAAGCTGATTCCTCTCATGATATCCAACATCATCGGGAAGAAGCCGCTGCCGGTCTACGGCGACGGCAAGAACGTCCGCGACTGGCTCCATGTCCGGGATCATGCCTCGGCTGTTGAGCGGGTTCTCACCCAAGGGGCGCCGGGCCGGGTCTACAACATCGGCGGCAACAACGAATGGCAGAACATCGACATCGTGAATCTCGTCTGCGATCTGCTGGACTCCCGGCTGGGAAGGGGGGCGGGGGAAAACCGCTCCCTCATCACCTATGTCAAGGACCGGCTGGGACACGACCGGCGCTACGCCATCGACGCCGCCCGGATCAGGACGGAGCTGGAATGGGAGCCCTCCTACACCTTTGAACAGGGGATCGCGGAGACCATCGACTGGTACCTGGCGAACCGGGAGTGGACCGAGAAGGTGACCTCCGGGGCCTACCGGGACTATTATGAGCGGATGTACGGGAACCGGGCGTAGCGTGTGGCGGTCTGCGTGCGGCGTGTGGCGTAACTTCAACGGAGGGATGAAATGATTCTTGTGGTTGGCGCTAATGGGATGCTGGGGCGGGATCTGATGTCGCTCCTTCCCGGTGAACTCCGGGGGGTGGATATCGGGGAGATCGATATCACCTCCCCTGAATCGGTCAGGACACTCCTGGTGACCCTGAAACCGGAGGTAGTGGTGAACGCCGCGGCCTACACCGATGTGGACGGTTGCGAGACGAACCGCGGACTCGCCTGCGCGGTAAACGGTTACGGGGTGGGGAATCTGGCCCGGGGCTCGGCGGATATCGGGGCGAAGCTGGTTCAGATCAGCACCGATTACGTCTTTGACGGCGGCAAGGGGCGCCCCTATCTTGAAGACGATCCCACCGGGCCGTTGAGCGTCTATGGTCAGTCGAAACTCCTGGGGGAGGAGCAGGCCCGACTGAACCCCGACCATCTCATCGTCCGGACCCAGTGGCTCTACGGCCGGCACGGGAAGAATTTCGTGGAGACCATGCTCCGGCTGGCCATCGAGCGGAGCGAACTCTCCGTGGTGGACGATCAGATCGGCTCACCCACCTGGACCGTGGAGCTGTCACGGGCCATCGCGGCCCTCATCAACGGCGGCTGTCGGGGGACCTACCACGGGGCCAACGCCGGTTTCTGCTCCTGGAACGAGTTCGCCCGGGCGATCTTTCATGAGGCGGGGGTTGCGGTCACCGTGAAGCCGATGACCACCACGGAGCTGAACCGGCCTGCGCCCCGGCCGCTCTACTCGACACTCGACTGCGGCAAGCTGACCCGGGATACCTGCTTCACCCCGTTAGGGTGGCGCCAGGCGCTGCAGGGCTATCTATCATCGAGGAGCTGATCATGGAAATCGGAGAACGGCCGTGGGGGACCTATACGGTCCTGGAAGAGAACAGAAACTACAAGATCAAACGGATAGAGGTTCATCCGGGAGAGCGGCTCTCGCTGCAGATGCACCACCACCGGAGCGAGCACTGGATCGTGGTGTCGGGCACCGCCCGGGTGACCAGCGGTGATCGGGGTTTCATCCTCAACGTGAACGAATCCACCTTCATCCCCATGGGGACCAGGCACCGGCTGGAGAATCCCGGCAAGATCTCGCTCTGCATCATCGAGGTCCAGAGCGGCGAATACCTGGGAGAGGACGACATCGTCCGCTTTCAGGACGACTACAACCGTGACCAGGATGATCGGGAGTCGCCGCCGGGAGGCAGCCTATGAGAGCGGATCCTGCGATTTACTCCCCCGATCTCCGTACGTTTACGCAGCTCGCCGGTCAGGGGAGCCTGATTCCCGTCTATCGGGAGATCATGGCCGATATGGATACCCCGGTCACCGCCTTCAAGAAGATCGACGATGGCCGCTACTCCTTTCTCCTGGAGAGTATCGAGGGGGGGGAGAAGTGGGCCCGCTACACCTTCCTCGGATCGTCCCCCACCACCATCGTCCGCTCCCGCGGCAAGCTCGTGGAGCTGCTGACCGAAGGGAAAGAGACGGAGCGGATCGAGACGGATGATCCGCTCTCCGTGGTCCGCGACCTCCTCAGCCGGTACCGGCCGGTGGAGATCGCGGGGCTCCCCCGCTTCTTCGGCGGCGCCGTTGGGTACATGGGATACGACATGGTCCGCCACTTCGAGGCGCTCCCCACGGAGAAACCGGCGCTCATCGGCGCGTGGGATTCGCTCTTCGTCATCACCGATACCATCATCATCTTCGATACCGTAGCCCAGAAGATCAAGGTGGTTTCCAACGCCCACCTGGACGGCGAGAACTCTCCAGAGGCGGCCTATGACGAGGCTGGCGCCAAGATTGAGGCGCTCATCAGGCGGCTCCGCGCCCCTCTTCCCCCCTGCGCCGCGCCGCCGGTTGCGGGGAGGGTCTCCTTTAGCTCCAACATCACCCGCGAAGAGTTCGAGAGCTCGGTGAACAGGGCCAAGGAGTACGTCCGCTCCGGCGACATCATTCAGGTGGTCCTCTCCCAGCGCTTCTCCGGAGAGGTTACGGTGGACCCGTTCGATGTCTACCGGGTGCTCCGGACCCTGAACCCCTCCCCCTATATGTTCTTCCTCCGGTGTGACGACACCCTCGTGGTCGGCGCATCGCCGGAGGTGATGGTCCGCAAGGAGGGGGAGCGGGTGGAGCTGCGCCCCATCGCCGGGACCCGGCCCCGGGGGAAGAGTCCGGAGGAGGACGAGCGGTTGGGGCGGGAGCTCCTGGCCGACCCCAAGGAGCGGGCCGAGCATGTCATGCTCGTGGACCTGGGACGCAACGACCTGGGGCGGGTCTGCCGCATCGGCACGGTGCAGGTCACGGAGCTGATGGTGGTGGAGCGCTACTCCCATGTCATGCACATCGTCTCCAACGTCTGCGGTGAACTTGCCGGCGGCAGGGACGCCTTTGACCTGGTGCGGGCCACCTTCCCCGCCGGGACCCTCTCCGGCGCCCCCAAGGTGCGGGCCATGGAGATCATCGACGAGCTGGAGCCGGTGCGGCGCGAGATCTACGGCGGCGCCGTGGGGTATGTCTCCTTCTCCGGCAACATGGACCTGGCCATCGCCATCAGAACCCTGGTGGTCAGGGAGGGGAAGTTTCACCTCCAGGCCGGCGCCGGCATCGTGGCCGATTCGGACCCGGCCGCCGAATATCAGGAGACGGTCAACAAGGCGATGGCGGTGGTCAGGGCCATCGAGATCGCGGAGAAGGGGTTGGAGTAATTATCATTGTCAACTCCCCATCTCCTCCTTGTCGCCTGGCTCCTCGTCTTCTGTTTCGGTCTGTTGCTCCGTAGCCTCAATCTGCGTCATCTGCAACGAAACGGCCGGATCGTCCCCACCGGATTCGAGGAGGCGGTGGACCGGGTAACCCTGGAGAAGAGCTCCGCCTACACCCTGGCCCAGAGCCGGTTGGGGCTTGCCGACTCCATCCTCGATGCCGCGCTCCTCATCCTCTTCCTCTTCGGCGGTCTCCTCCCCCTGTATGACCGCTGGATCGGGAGCCTTGTCGACTCCTTCATCCCCAGAGGGCTCCTCTTCTTCCTGATCCTCTACGGCGTGCAGCTGCTGGTGAGCATCCCCTTCAGCCTTTATTCGACTTTTCATCTCGAGGCCCGCTACGGATTCAATACCACGACTCTCCGGATCTGGCTGACCGACCTGCTGAAGTCGACCCTGCTCTCCCTCGTCCTCATGGGGCTGTTCCTCTCCGCTCTCCTGTTCCTGGTTCAGGGCTCCCCCCGCTGGTGGTGGCTCTGGAGCTGGCTCTTCTTTGCCGTTGTCTCCCTCTTTCTCATGTACCTCTCTCCCTATGTCATCGAGCCGCTCTTCAACAAGTTTGAGCCGGTCACCGAGGAGGGGCTGGAGGAGGAGATCCGGCTGCTCATGGGGAGGGCCGGGCTGACCATCACCAGGGTGCAGCAGGTGGACGCCTCCAAGCGGAGCCGGCACTCCAACGCCTACTTTACCGGGATCGGCCGGGTCAAGCGGATCGTCCTCTACGACACCCTCATCCACCAGATGAGCCACAGGGAGATTCTGGCCGTGCTGGCCCACGAGGTGGGACACTGGAAACTGGGGCATATCCGGAGCCGGCTCATGGTGACGGAGCTATCGGCCCTGATCCTCTCCTTTCTCGCCTGGTGGCTGATCACCTCGGGGGAGCTCCCTCTGCTCTTCGGCCTCCCTCCGGCGCCGGCCAGTTCGTTCATGGCGCAGCTGCTGCTCCTCTCCTTCCTGGGGACTCTGGCCGGGTTCCCTCTGACCCCGCTCTCCAGCTGGCTCTCCCGCCGTCATGAGTGGCAGGCGGACCGCTATGCGATCGACCTCTCCGGCGATCCGGCTGCATTGGCCTCGGCCCTGGTCAAGCTCTCCACAGAAAATCTCGCCAATTTCCACCCCCACCCGTTCTACGCCTCCTGGCACTATTCCCATCCCCCCGTGGTCGAGAGGGTTGCCCGGCTGAGAGCCGCCGCTCAAATGGGACTGGAATAATCACCCCATTAAACAGTCATGAAAAAGCCCGCCTATCCGGTGAGAGATAGACGGGCAAAAAAGTCACACAATGCGTGCTGGTGCCACGTTACTCCAGGGTGATCACCTTCTTGAGGACCGCTGGAGCTACTGGAGTGTCACCATAGTAAGGAGTTGGAATCGCCCGGCCGTACGCTGCAACCGTAAGCCGACCGCTCTGATGCACACGCACCTCGGCGAACCCGAAATATTGGTTTTCTGTCGGCAACCAGTTTACATAGGGAAGTGCGCCACCGTTCCCCGAAACAACCTGCCAAATGCGTGGCGCAGCCGTCAGCTTGAAGGCGGTGAAGGCGTGCACGTGGCTGCAAAAATAAGCTTTGACCTTCGGTGTCTGCTGCAGCAAGGCCGCGAGTGCGTTCGCCAGCGGGTAGGGTTTATTCAATATGGTCGGTTCCTCGGTTGAGGTATCGAACGCCGGTGGTTCGATGGGACGATGTCCCATGACCAGGATGGTGCTGATCTTCGGATCATTTTGAGCCGCAGCCAGATCGGCAGCGATCCAATTGTACGGAATCCAGCCGGCGTAGGGCTGGTTGGTCGCGGGATCCGTGGCCGTGGACAAGGTATCCGTATTGATGACCACGATATGCACGGCGCCCCAGTTAAATGAAAACGAGAATTGGCTTTCATCTTTGACCAGCATGTCCGGATTGGTGCTCGTCGGTTGGGGGCCATTTGCCGTAAAGGGAAATAATAGATTAGTTGCGGTCCAGCTCCTCCAGGTGGAGTAGGAATATGAATCAGGTGTCTCAAACCAGGTTTTCGAGTCAGGCGTTGGCGTGACGATAAGGTTCATCTCATGGTTCCCAGGGAAGGGGACGAGGTTGATGGCGTCACTGTTCGGAATAGTATGAAACAGTCCAATCCAGGCGTTAAGTTCCGACGTTAAAGAGTTCCCTTGATCTGCAGGCATCGGTTCCGCCGCGACCAAATCACCCAGGACAAAACTGTAATCCGGCTTCTGCGGCAGGGTCGCGATGTCTGCTACATTCTGTCGGAGTTGTGGAACATTGGTGGTGCTGCTGGAAGAGATGGTCGCAAGGGGGACCTGGAGATCCCCCATGACGATTAAACTCTTCGCCACAGGGTCAGTCGAACTGTCGCCGCCTCCACAACCGTTGAAGATGAGTACCGACATGGCGAGCATAAAAAGTCTTGTGATGTTTTTTTGCATTTTTATGGTCTCTCCTTGCTGGATAGATATCACTGCGGCTTGACGCAATTATAAAAATCTGTCTGGTTTATGAACTTTGCGCCACAGGAAAAGACGGGCCAGTTCATGTAAGGTGTCACTTGGCTCGGCTGCGTGATAACCGGGGTGTATGAATGCGTGTTTGAATACGGATCCGGAGTCAAGGAACTGTTGCCGGAATTGTATCCAATTGCGTATGCACTCTTGTAGAAATTGTTTGTGTCAAAAGCATTGGATACGCTGATCAAAGAGTCATTCAAAGAAGGACCTTGCATGGCGTATCTATGCGAAAAAGTATAGTAATCATTGAACGTATCAGGCATTGAGCCAAGGTCATAATAGACGGAGCGATAATCTGTCGGTTTCAAGCTCTCTTTGGCAAAAGTAAACACTTTGAATGCGGGGTTGTTGCCGAAGTACGGGGTTATTCCGGGGGTTATTTCGAGCACATCGGACGATGTCATGACGCGGAATTCGTCCATATGGGTATGCGCGGCAAGGGTCAGGGTTATTACGCCCGGATTGGCCGCAAATATGGTAAGGAAGCGTTCCTGGTAGTTCGACGAGGTGTCCCACATCATTGAAGCGGGTGTCGTGGTGCTGTGACCGTTGACATCGACCGAACTTGCCGCTCCGTCGATGTTAGCCCCGGGAGGCACGTGCATCAGGAGCCAGACTTTTTTGCCGCCGGCTTTGGCTGCGGCCACTTTCGTCTCAAGCCAGGTGAGCTCATCCGTTGCCTGAGTATTTTGTAAGTTGTTGGTAAACGGAACGGTATCGAGTCCGATAACCACCAGATTTGTGCCGGCTGGTTCCGCTGAATAATATCCTCCACTCTTGAAGGTGGAAAGAAACGTCTGCTGATCCACGGTGCTATTTAAAAATTTCGTGTAAAAATAACCGGCCGTATTCTCACGGAAACTCTTGTTCGCGCCATCGTCTATGAGTGAATACGAATCACTGTTCCCGATAGCGAACATGACCGGAATGCTTCCCACCGACAATCTGATCTGATTCATGATAAAGGCGACTATCTTGTCGGTAAAAGCCTTCATTGCGACAACGTCTTCAGGAGTCGGATGAGTAGGATCTTTCGCATAATTTTTATAAAATGTTTCCGTCAGGCTGTGCCCGAGCATGTCGCCGGTGAAAATAATGAGCGAAGCAGTTCCCGCATTCTGTTTTATGCCGGAGAGCGCCATGACCAGAGAAGGGTAATTGGTGTCGCTCCCCCTTACCGAAACTGATTGCACGCTCGAACCTTTAAAAATATCCGGCCACAGCTCCACCGCTGAAGAGTTAAGCGCGGTGAAAAGAGTCGGGTCATAAAACGGGTTGAAGTGAATGTCCGAGAAAACAACCGCGGAGAAGCTGTTGCCGGCGGGGGCGCCGGAATCGCTGCTGCAGCCGCAGAACAGAGAGATGGTTACCATAAGAAGAAACAGGGTACAACGCGCAGCTTTCACCATGAGTTACTTCTCCTTTTTGATGAGCCTCAACAACGTGGCACTCCCTCCGTCAGCCTCGGAAGCGGCTCAGAATCGTGGCGCCGTAGCCGGTAGCAGCGCCGAATTGATCCCTTCGCACGACAGGTTATCCACCGTCAGGTTGCCATCGTTGTCGATCTTCACGGTCCAGATGGTGTCGTAGTCGCCGCTCGGCCACGTGTCGGGCAATGTGGGGGTGGTGGTCGGATTCCCATAGGTCACAAGCAGTGCCTTCACAATTAACGGAATATGATCGTGCTCCCAGGCCAACAGGATGGTCTTGCCGGAGAAGCGAGGATCCTTGAAGAAATAGTCACGGGTGTTGGCGACTGAAGTGGTGACGGGGAAGAGCTCAAGAGTGGAAACCAGATAAAAAGGGAGGTTGTTGGCGATAACGTACGGTTCGATGGTGAGAGACGGCCGTACGTACGACCAGTTCGGGGTGCTCCCCGGAGGGGAGACAAGCTGAGCCGGGTCGACGGAATAGACCACATCGGGCCTGATTTTTCCGCGCAGCGCCATGGGCAGCGCCAGCGCGCGCCATTGCCCGGCGGCCACATAGTTGCCGTCCTCCCAACCGGTTGTGGGGTGAGCTTCCGCGTGCCGGATCATGTACAGCGTTTCGTTCCGGTTGACAACCGTGGATGGGGGAATGATGGCGCCAGGCGTATCCTTGGTCACGGTTATGCTGAAACCTTGAGGCGACGTGGTGGTTGAGTCCGGACAGGTGGCGCTCCCCAGCAGCGTAGCCATTCCGGGGACAGTCGGATAGGTGGCGGTCGGGTTCAGCTTGCTGTCGAAGGTTATCAGGCTGGCCTTCCCCGCCGGGGTGATGGAGAGCGCGTAGATCCGGTTCCCCCCTCCATACTCCGTCGGAAGCGTCAGGTTGTATCCCTGTTGCTGATTGATGGCTGCCAGGAGAGTGCGAATCGTCTCCCAAGGCGCGGAGAAGAGGTGAAAACCCGGGGTATTGGACTTGATGATCGTGGCTGCCAGGGCGGCGTTATTCCCTGCCGTGTCAGCGAACACGAGCCCCTGGCAGTCCAGACAGAATCCGGACGGCGCTATGACACCATCAGGGATCGCCCCGGACAGGTAGGATGCATTGAGCGGGTAGCTGTAACCGGTCGTAAAGGGGGGCTGGTCCTTCCCCTCGCCAAGCAGGGTGATCTGGTTGAGCATGGCGAACTGCTGGACGTTCACCAGGGCGCTCATGTCGGGAAAGCTGTTGTTGATCTGCAGATGGGACATGGGCTGAAGCGCATAGATGCCGGTTACGTTCCTCGATCCCAGCACCTGCTCCCGCAGGAAAGTGGCCATGAGGAGCGACCGGTTTAACCCCTGACTGGTGAGGTTGGCCGTGACCGGATCCACGTCCCCCAGACTACTGTAGGCTACATCCGGACTGACTACGAAGATGAGGTTGAGATTGGCGGCGCTGAGTGGGGTAACTGACGACTGCGTGCTGTCCGAAGAGCAGCCGGCAAGCAGCGCCACGGCAAGGGAGATGAGCAGCAGCAAGAGAGAGGTGTTTTTTTTCATCATGAGTATCCTCCGGTCCAGGGTTAAAAAGTTCAAGCGGTGGGCAACGGGTACTTCTTTTTCAGAGCGGTGACCATCGCCGGGCTAAGCTGCTTGTACAGTTCCGCATTGTACGAAGCGCAGTAGGGAACGCCATAGACCGAACCGTAGATGATTGTCGGATCCGTTGATTTGTCCTGAGCCCGGGTCGGGTCCATGGTCTCGACCGGGGTAACGGGATATGGAGCGACTGATTCTGTCAGATTTGGATTATTTTCCTGCAAGTTGGTCTGGATTATCTGTTGCGCAGCGATCGAATAAGAACGCGATTTCGCTGCCGGTGTTCCCGGAGCGACGGCAGGATCCACATTGACCGTGACGATGGAAACGGAATAGTCACTGTTGAGGAATACTTCGAAGGTGCGAAACTGTTGGGGGTGATCCCGTAAGGATGAGGTCTCCACCTGCCAGAAGCCGCTTTCCGGCGGGTTGTCCGTTACCGGTGACGGAGTCGTAGAGGGTTTAAACTCACCCTTGATCGGTTTCAGAGCCTTGACGGTATTAAAATGACGATGTCCTGCCATCCACATGATCAGATTCGATGTCG
This sequence comes from uncultured Geobacter sp., assembly GCA_903857795.1. GTDB lineage: Bacteria > Desulfobacterota > Desulfuromonadia > Geobacterales > CAIOGM01 > CAIOGM01. The sequence goes on along the minus strand of CAIOGM010000090.1, from coordinate 25,699 downwards.
TGTTCTGGATCGTATTGATCAAGTCGAAAAGGTTCACCGTGTTCTGGAGCGTGGCATTGGGATCCTTGTCCGACTCCCACCACTCCATCTCACTCCCGATAGAGTTCACCGCGATGGGGACGTGCGCAGCGATGATCATCAACTGGTTGGCTTTATCGCCGGCCTGGAGTTCCGCCTGCAGCCATTGCCATCGCTGCGCGTCGAGAAAGCCATGACCATGGATGTCATGAGAGCCGTCGGCTTCCGATTGGGTATCGTCGAGCACGATAATCTTGAGCGGCACCTTCGGGTCTGGCAAGAAACTGTAACAGGCAAAACCGTCCTGCTTGGAGGAGTCAGGAAAGCCGTGCCCTTTGGGAAGGGTAGTCGTAGTGAAAAATTCCTGGATCCACTCCGTTCTCAATAGCGGACGACGATTGGGGTCGGCGGCAACTTTTGGCGGAGTGCTCGTTCCCGCATTGATGATCGCGCCGGTAGGAGACAAGCCATCGAGAACGCCGGCATAATACTGTGGAGCCCCCTTGATGTTTTCCAGATCGAACAGGGCCGGGAAGGTACCCCCCTCACCAAGAGGACGTAAATTAGGGATGAGCAGATCCCCGATTGCCCAGACGGTATCGCTGGTGTAGGGAGTTACCAGGTCAAAAATAGGATTTTGCACCTTCGGTGAAAAACCGGTATAGACCGGGACCGAGCCGATGTAGAAGTGATCATGGTTGCCCATGGCCTGATACCAGGGGATCGATTTGTCGAGCCCCGCAGCCTGGTACGGTCTCTGGTAGTCGATGGTGTCTGCACCCAAGTGAGCACCGGAACTCGGCGTGATGACCTTGCCGTCGATGACGTCAAGGTACCATCTGAGTTCGTTGTATGAGGTATTGTTGCAGGTGTCGCCCAGGGAGATGCCGAAGGTAAAGGGTTTTCTCTTGTGCAGGGCGTTGACCGTCTGAATGGCGGCGTCAAGGACGTGGGTCGTACAGGTTATAACCGGCGAATAGATGGAGGTGTTTACCCCGCAGTAGGTCGGATCTTTCTGCTGAAAGTAGATCATCTGGTTGGGCGCTTCCTTGTCGGTGATATGGATATCGGATATGGAGAAAAAATTGGCGAATTGCCGAATTCTGACAAGCGACGCCGCGGTTGCGGGAAAAGCAGTCGGCATGAGGTCGAACCGTGGCACGATCTGGAGCCCTTCGTCGCTGAACGTCCACTCACCGTAAGGGGGGGTGTGGCTACTGTATTTGTCAACCTGTGACAGGAGCGCCGTATCAGGATTCGCGACCTTAGTGTACGGGAATGAGAGCACCCGCTCTGTCGTCGTGACCACAGTTGAATCAATAGGGTAGCTGGTGATCTGGCTGGAACCGCTACTGCTGCAGCCGGCGGTCAAGGTTCCCAGGTAAAGGCAGGCGACCGCTCCGCCGGAATATTTGATGAAGTCCCGACGGGAGAGCCCACGGACCATCTTCATCTCTTCACTCTTTTCCCTCTTTCGTGAAGCGTCATCACTCATGACATCCTCCTGTAAGTTACTAAACTTCAGCTTTTGTACTCCAAGCCTGAGGGTTACACAACAACTCTTTGTGGCGAGAGCGGGAAGAAGAAAAGGGTCGTCGCAAGGAGATCCTCTATACTCTTCGGCATTGAGAAAAGAACTATAAGCGCTTATTCGACCACTCTTGAGGGGTGATTCTCCCCGGCCACGGGCATGCTATTGACAGTACTGCACCACGTGGGATAAGTTCTGCAGTCATTAAACAGATGGAGGTATGATATGAACCTGCTTTCCCGTTGGATGTTGTGTATGTTGCTGCTTGCCCTGCCGGGTGGAACGTGCGCCCTTGAGCTGACCGTGAAGGACAACGGCCGCAGACTCTCCGTTCCCGCCGGTGAAGCCATCACCATCGTCCTGGCCGGCAACCCGACAACCGGGTACGCCTGGGAGGTGGCGGATCTGGACCGAACTGTCCTGCTCCCCGACCCTGAGCCGGCCTATCTCCCCGACTCCACCCTCACCGGTTCCGGCGGACGCTACACCTTCCGTCTTCTTCCCCTCTCTTCCGGAATGTCACGCTTGAAGCTGCAGTACCGCCGCGCCTGGGAGAAGGAGCTCCCTCCGCTGGAGACGTTCAGTGTGGAGGTCGTGGTTGGCCCACCCGATCCGGCGATCGTATCGGTTACCTATCAGGATTCCGGCGGTGCAGAGCTCTCGGCCTCCTTCGATCTCAAGGGGAAGCGGGTTTCGCTGCTCCTCCCCGGTGGCGGTAGGGTGCTTCTTCCTCAAGCCGTGTCGGCCTCGGGGGCGCGTTACAGCGATGGGAGCCGCACCTTCTGGGAGCATCAGGGGAAGGGGACCTTCACCGAAGGGGAGAAGATCGTCTTCCAGGGATCGGTCAAGGCGGAGAGTTCCATGATGATCAAGGAGGAGGTACGATGACCCTGCGGATGATCCCCGGAGCGGGGATGATGCTCCTCTCTCTTTTCGTGCTGCTTGCCCCGGCTACCGCCTCTGCCGGCGGGAGCGTGCTCTGGGGGGAGATGACGCCTCTCCTTGCCGCGACACCGGAGCTGGAGAAGGTCGTCCAGCGGTCACTTGACTGCGACGAGGTTGGAGATGCGGAGCTCCGGCTGGCTGGACAGTATCCCCTGGGAGGGAGGCGGCTCGGTCCGTACCGGTTCTTCTGCCGGGTAAAGGGGGAGCGGGGTGCGGCGTCGCTGACTCTCACCATCCGGACCTCATGGCGCGGATATGACAAGAGCGGTCGCCCTGCCGACGTCGATCGGGCGGTCCGTATCGATGAACGGGCCGAAGGGATCGAACTTTCCAAGGGGAGCGTCTCCCCAGACGGTTGACTTCAGACGACATGGTGATAGCATGAAAATACTTATTTTTTGCTAAATCACTCAGGCGATGCGGAACAAACACTCAGGGGGCACGGTATGCGTGGTAAAAATAGTTATTTACTCGTGTATGGGCTGTTCGTATATGGAGTGTACGTGTGGCATCTCAATGAGTTCCTTGGGAAATCACTTCACAGCGAATACTACTCACACGCTGCATATATTCCCTTATTGAGCGCCTGTTTATTCTTCATAAGAAAAGACAGCTTCCCCACGGGAGCGGCGTGGTTCCCCGTGTCGGGGCTTCCGGTGATTGCCGCGGCTCTTGCACTGTATCTCTTCCTCGGAAAGTTCGGCGGACCACTCCAGGAGAGTGTTCATCTTGCGCTGTTATCCCTGGCGGCCGTCATCCTCTGGAGTGGAGGCTTGATCATCTGTCACGGGACAAGAGCTCTACGGTTGGCTGCTACACCGCTCTCTGTTCTGATCTTCATGTTTCCTCTACCGGTAGCAGTGATGGACAAGCTCATTCTCCTCCTCCGGATCGGCTCTACCGGTAGCGCCGATTGCCTGTTCAGGATCGCCGGTGTGCCGTATGTGAGGGACGGATTCATTTTTTATCTGCCAACCTTGTACGTCACCGTGGCCGAACAGTGCAGCGGAATCCACTCGACGATCGCCCTGACCGTTACCGGCTTATTCGCGGCTCTTATCTTTCTCGATACCCCGTGGAAACGGGTCGTACTCATGCTCTCCATAATCCCCATCGCCATCTTCAAAAATGGTCTCAGAATATTTGTCCTCTCCGTTCTCGGCGTATACAACAACGAAAAAATTTTAGCCGATGGCTGGCTTCACAAAAGCGGCGGCTTCCTGTTTTTCATCTTTGCGCTGTTACTCCTGTGGGGTGTAATCCGACTGCTCAGCATGGAGGGGGTCATCGCTAAAAATGCTGAGACGCATGACTGACGCTCACGTAAGAATGGAGGTGATGCAGAATGCCCAGGTAGTGCAGGTCGTGTCGGTAGTTGCTGTCCGGACGAGCAGGTGGTGAAACAGAAGAGAGGCTACACAGAAGAGGGGGCGACACCATGAAAAAGAGAACAGCACTCTCCACGGTCATCGCGGCATCATTGCTAACGCTGTCGGGTTTTCCCTTGCTGCAGTTGCAGGTCGACACCATAACCCCGGCCTACGCCGCAGCCGGTGGGAACGGGAACGGTAACGGTTTCGGAATTGGCAACGGCAACGGAAAAGGCAACGGAAAAGGCAACGGTTACTCGGTCCCTGAACCGACCACGCTCCCGCTTCTCTGCATGGGAATCGGAGGGGTCATGGCGTTCGCATTACGAAGGAAAACCCGGAACGGCTCTTAACCTCCGTACATCCGCATAATCGACACTGAACAGCAGGGCAGCTCCCGTGGGGCTGCCCTGCTGTCGTTCATAGGGAAAACGCCACATTGTAAGGCGAAATATATATTGACATCTGCATACCGGGATAGTAAATCTCGTGCGTATGCACAAAACCGGCGCCGGCAGAGACGCGGCGAACAGGAGAAGAGACGCACATGGATATTGTAACCTTGAGCCGACTGCAGTTTGCAGTCACCGTGATGTTCCACTTCATCTTCGTACCGCTGACTCTGGGACTCTCTGTCCTGACAGCGTACATGGAGACCCGCTATGTGAAGAGCGGGGACGAGACCTACCTGAGAATGGCGAAGTTCTGGGGGAAATTGTTCCTCATCAACTTCGCCCTGGGGGTCGTCACCGGCATCACCATGGAGTTCCAGTTCGGTATGAACTGGGCCGAGTACTCCCGTTATGTGGGAGACATCTTCGGCGCGCCGCTGGCTATCGAGGCGACGGTGGCGTTCTTCCTGGAGTCGGTCTTCATCGGCCTCTGGATCTTTGGCTGGAACAAGGTCTCCAAGAAGGTCCACGCCTTTGCCATCTGGATGGTGGCCATCGCCACCAACCTTTCCGCCCTCTGGATCCTGTTGGCCAACGGCTGGATGCAGCACCCGGTGGGGTATGTCCTGCGCAACAACCGGGCCGAGATGGTGGACTTCATGGCGCTGGTTACCAACACTAACGGACTCCTCAAGTTCACCCACCAGCTCTTCTCCGGCTACACCGTGGCGTCGTTCTTCGTCATGGGGGTCTCTGCCTGGCACCTCCTGAGGAAGAGCGAGACCGACTTCTTCAAACGCTCCTTCCGGATCGCCGCCACCTTCGGCCTCGCCTCCTCCTTTCTCCTGGCGCTCTTCGGCGACTTCTCCGCCGTGGAGGTCGCCGCGACCCAGCCGGCAAAGTTCGCCTCCATGGAGTCGCTCTGGGAGACCAAGCGGGGGGTCGGCCTCAATCTGCTGCTGCTCCCTGATCCCGAACATGAGTGCAACAGCGTGGAGCAACTCTGCGTCCCCAAGGTGGTGAGCCTCCTCGCCTTCCATACCCCCGATGCGGAGATCAAGGGGCTGAAGGAGTTTCCGCCGGAACTCCGGCCGCCGCTCCTGCCGACCTTCCTCAGCTTCAGGATCATGGTCGGTCTCGGCAGCTACTTCATCCTGGCGGCCCTGGGGGCGGTCTTCTTCTCCCGATGGGGGAAGCTGGAAAACCAGACCCTCTTCCTCAAGCTGCTGGTCTACACCATCCCTCTCCCCTACCTGGCCAATCAGTTCGGCTGGATCGTGGCCGAGGTGGGGAGGCAGCCGTGGATCGTCTACGGGGTCCTCAAGACCTCGGACGCCGTCTCCAAGTCGGTGAGCATGGGGCAGGTTATCGGCTCCCTGTTCGGATTCACGCTCCTCTACGGGCTGCTCGGCGCGGTCGATATCTATCTGCTGGTGAAATTTGCCCGCAAGGGACCGGATAACGACCTCACAACCATGATCAGGCCGCGCGGCCAGGAGGCTTAAGATGGAATATCAGATACTCTGGTTCATTCTCTGGGGGGTGTTGTGGGCGGTCTATTTCATGCTGGACGGCTTCGTCATGGGCGCCGGCATGCTGCACAACCTCCTCGGCAAGAGCGATGGGGACAAGCGGGTCATGATCAACACCATCGGCCCGGTCTGGGAGGGGAACGAGGTCTGGCTCGTCACCGCCGGCGGCGTGACCTTCGCCGCGTTTCCCACCACCTATGCCCTCATGTTCAGCGCCCTCTACACGGCCCTCTTCCTCCTCCTCTGCGCCCTCATCGTCCGTGGCGTCTCCTATGAATTCCGGGGGAAAGAGGATTTTGCCTGGTGGAAGCGAACCTGGGATTACGCCATCATGGTCGGCAATTTCCTCCCGGCGCTCCTCTTCGGGGTGGCCTTTGGCAACTTCTTCGCCGGACTCCCCATCGACGCCGACGGCTTCCACGGCTCCATCCTGACGCTGCTCAACCCCTATGGCCTCCTGACCGGCGTGCTCTTCGTCCTCCTCTTCACGGTCCACGGCGCTCTCTACCTGACGGTGAAGAGCACCGACGACCTGAGCCGGCGCTCCAACCGGATGGCCGACCGACTCTGGCCGCTGCTCCTGGTGGTGGCCGTGCTCTTCCTGGTGGCCACCAAGTTCGCTACCAGGCTCTACGACAACTACCTGGCTCATCCCCTGCTGCTGATCATCCCGCTCCTGGCGGTGGGGTCGCTGCTCGCCATCAGGCTCCTCTCCGGGAAAGGAAAGCCGCTGTCCGCCCTGGCTGCTTCGTCTCTGACCATCCTCATGGTCGTCGGGACCGGCGTCGCCGGGCTCTTCCCCAACATGATCCCTTCCAACATCGACACCGCCTACAGCCTGACGATCTTCAACTCCTCGTCGAGCCTCTATACCCTCAAGATCATGACGGTGGTGGCGGGGATCTTCGTCCCCATCGTCATCGGCTACAAGATCTGGATCTACCGGATCTTCCGGGCTCCGGTGCGGGTCGAAGAGGTCCTGGCCGACAAGCACGCGTACTGATACGGTAATTGCGAGGTACTGCCCGTGTCGCGGCCACGTAAGCCGAGAACCTGCGTCTGCCCCCGGAGGGAAGGGGATGCCACCGTCTTCAAGCCGGCCGGCACTCCGCTCAATGATCTGGAGATCATCCGGCTCGCCCATGACGAGCTGGAGGCGCTGCACCTCTGTGACGGTGAGGGGCGGACCCAGGAGGAGGCGGGGCACTGCATGGGGGTGTCGCGCGGCACGGTGCAGCGGCTTCTGGCCATTGCCCGGAGCAAGGTGGCCTCGGCCCTGATGGGGCAGAAGGCCCTGGCCATAGCCGGCTCCACCGAGGGGACCGGGGCGCCCGCCCCTCTATCCTGCGACGTTGACGAGACCGTTCTGCCGGAGGGCCCATGAATCTGAAGGACACGACGTTATTCCATCTTGCTTCCAACAAGACCTACACCACAAATCTCCGGGGACTCTGACCGGTGTCGCTCACCCTCCTGTTACTCATCCTCGTCTCTATTCTCGGCACACTCTTTCTTGTGGCTCTCAGCATGCTCGTCCGGAGCATGTTCATGGCCACCAGAGGAAAGCGGATCGCCGGCTACCCTGACCCGCGCAGTGCGCTGGTGGTCCTGGATCTTCAGGAAGGGTATGCGGGGACGAATTCCCGGCAGCCGGTGACCATCCCGCCGACAAATGGATTGATCGCCACGGTGAACCGTCTCATCGACGGGGCCGCCGCCTCGGGGATGGAGGTCGCCTATGTCCGGCAAGTTTTCGGGAACAATCTCTTTGTCCGGCTTCACGGGGGGAAGAGGCAGGGACGGATCATCGTCGACCGGCGGATCAGGCTCATCAACAGTAACGACTTCGAGAAGAACCGGACTGACGCTTTTTCCAATGGGGAGTTCGAGCGGTTGCTCATCAACCGGCAGGTGAATGAGCTCTATCTGGTGGGGGTAGACGCCGCCTTCTGCGTCTACTACACGGCGCTGGGCGCCTTGAACCGGGGGTATAAGGTCACCGTGGTCACCGACGCCGTCAGGTCGCGCAACGACATGGCCCGAGTGCTGGAGCGGTACCGGCGCAAGGGGATCGGGGTGATCACCAGCGAGGAGCTCCTTGCCCTCACGCGCCGGATCTCACCGTGACCACTGTCTCCAGGCTCTCTCCCGCGACCTGCAGATAGAGGGTCGCTTCGGTGATGGTCATCTCCCAGGAGATGGTTCGTCCCACCAGTGCTGCCAACCGGTTCATGAACCCCTGATCCAGGGTCATGACAGTCAGATTCTTCACCCCCGCCAGTTTGGGGAGCTGCTGCCGCTCCCAGGTTCCTAACGCAGAACCGCAGGCCAGGAGGGCCACCCGTTCCGAATGGCGGGCCGACTTGATCAGCCGCTCCGGTTCCGGTAGACCCACCTCGATCCACAAGAGCAGCCGACCGTCGGGCCCCTTGGCCCAGAGATCCGGTTCGTCGCCGGCGCCGACCCCCTTGGTGAAGAGGAGCCCCTCCTCATGGAAGAGGGCGTAGGCCAGCAGGCGGGCCACCAGCCGCTCGGCGGTCTCCGACGGGTGACGGGCGACGGTGGTCTGGAGTGTCTCGTAGCGGGAGCGGTCGATGTCGGCAAGCTGGAGCTCCAGCCGATGGATGATTGAGGGGAGCGCCATCTATTCCGGTCGCTTTCCCCGCAGCATGAGCGTCAGCGTGCGGTCGAGAGACGAGGCAAAACGTTGTCGATCGGTGAGCCCCAGCTGGGCCGGCCCCCCCTGGATCAATCCCCCCGAACGGAGTTCCGTCATCAGGTCACGCATGGCAAGCCGCTCCCCCACATTCTCTTCGGTGTAGAGCTCTCCGCGGGGGTCCAGAGCGATCCCCCCCTTGGCCACGATCCGGGCGGCCAGGGGGATGTCGGCGGTGATCACCAGGTCATCGGATGCGGCCTGTTCGGCGATATGGTCGTCGGCCACATCCGAGCCGTGGGCCACGACCACGGAGGAGACCAGGCTGCTGTTGTGCTTGGCCAGGCTCTTGTTCGCCACCAGGATGACCGGCAGCTTGAGCCGCTGGGAGGCGCGAAAGACGATCTCCTTGATTATCCGCGGGCAGGCGTCGGCATCGATCCAGATCTTCATTAAAGCTATCCCTTCTTTTGTCTAAGTCGGTTGCAGGTGCGGAGCTTCTCCCGGTTTACAGGCTATACGATGGCGGTCATCAACTGCACCGCCTTCTCTTCCAGCAGCCCCTCCATGGCGACCACATAGTTCGTGAAATGTGCCGAATTCATGTGCCGTTCCAGGGCGGACTCGCTCTCCCAGTTCTCGAAGAAGATGAACAGGGCCGGATTGTCCCGGTCCTGGTGGAGTCGGTACTCCAGGCATCCTGCCTCTTCCCGTGTGGGGGCGATGAGCTTGAGCAGCTCCCCCTTGACCTGTTCGATGGATCCCTTCTTTGCGACGAGTTTTGCTACTACGGTCAACGGAGTCATGATTGTCCTTTCGATTTTTACGATGTTGAACGCCGGCGCCAGGAGCGGCCCGGCGGAGAGGATAGCATGACTGACGAGAAATTACAGGTTTTTCCGGCACTCTCCCGGTGGTTCGTCATCGCTTGGGAATAGCCGGAGGAAAACCACGTGGAAATCTCGCGGGAAACGTGATACCGTGCCCTTCTCATGATATATCTGGACAACGCCGCCACCTCCCATCCCAAACCGCCTGAGGTCATCGCCGCCATGACCTCCTTTCTCACCGACGTGGGGACCGGCACCGGCCGGGGGAGCCACCGGCAGGGGATGGGGGCCAACCGGATGGTCTTCCTGGCGCGGGAGCGGCTCGCCTCGCTGCTCAACGTGGCGGATTCATCACGGATCGTCTTCACCCACAGCGCCACCGAGTCGCTGAACCTGGCTGTTTCGGGGCTCCTGAGGCCGGGGGACCATGTGGTCTCCACGACCATGGAGCACAACTCCCTGGCACGTCCCCTCCATCGGGCCTCCCAGGGAGGGGTGTCGGTCACCAGGGTCTCCTGCGACCGGAGCGGTCTCCTGGATCTCGCCGAGCTGACCGCGGCGCTTCGCCCCGAGACCCGGCTCATCGCCCTCTCTCACTGCTCCAATGTCACCGGGATCATTCAGCCGGTGGCCGCCATCGGCCTCCTGGCCCGGAGCCGTGGCATCCTCTTTCTCCTGGATGCGGCACAGAGCGCGGGGGCTCTCCCCCTGGATGTGAACGAGCTCTCCGTGGACCTCCTGGCCGCACCGGGACACAAGGGGCTCCTTGGTCCCCCGGGTACCGGCTTCCTCTACATCGCTCCCGGCCTGGAGCTGACCCCGCTTCTGGTGGGGGGGACCGGGGGCTCCTCGTCGGGGCCGGAACAGCCCGGCTCCTCTCCGGAGCGGTACGAGAGCGGCACCGCCAATACCCCCGGTATCGCCGGGCTCTCCGCAGGGGTTGAGGTCGTCCTGGGTCGCGGTGTAGATCAGATTCGCCGCCACGAGCAGGGGCTTACCCGACTGCTCTTTGAGGGGCTCCGGGCGATTCCCGGTGTGACCATCCACGGACCGGCAGATCCGGAACTGCAGGGGGGGGTGGTCTCTCTCTCCCTGGACGGTCAGGATCCGTCGACGGTGGGCTATCGTCTCGACCGGGAGTTCGACATCGCGGTCCGGGTCGGCCTCCACTGCGCACCGGACGCCCATCGCACCATCGGGACCTATCCTCACGGCACCATTCGGGTCAGTCCCGGGTTTTTCAGCAGCGAGGCGGATATCGCCGCCATCCTCCATGCCCTGGCTGCCATCCTGCACGCGTAACCATCACATCCAAGAGGAGTCTCCCGTGATCAAAAACTTTGTGCTCGACACCAACGTCCTCCTCTATGATCCCCAGGCCGTCTTCAAGTTTCAGGACAACAACCTGGTCATCCCCATGACGGTCATCGAGGAGATCGACCGGTTCAAGAAGGATATGAACGAGACCGGCCGTAACGCCCGCCAGTTCTCCCGTATCCTCGACGCCCTCCGGAAGAAGGGGTCCCTGGCCTCCGGGGTGCTCCTGGAAGGAGGGGGCGCCCTCCGGGTGGAGATGTACGAGGAGTCGCAGATGAAGGGGCTCCCCCACGAACTCCGGGAGGAGCGGGGGGACAACCGGATCCTGGCGGTGGCCATCAAGCTGAAGAACGCCGGAATCGCAGTCATCTTCGTCACCAAGGACACCAATCTCCGGATCAAGGCCGATACCCTGGGGCTGGTGGCCCAGGATTACGAATCGGACAAGGTGGAGATTCAGGACCTCTACACCGGGTTCGTGGAGAAGTCCGGCGATCCCGTAACCATCGACCGCTTCAACAATCAGGGGTGGCTCGAGCCTCTGGAAGGGCTGCTCCCCAACCAGTACGTGGTGCTGACCGACGAGGCCAACCCCAGCCACACCGCCATCTGCCGCAACGACCTCAAGCAGGGGCGGATGGTTCCGCTGATACAGATTCCTCCCCGTGAGGGGATCTGGGGGATCACCTCACGCAACAAGGAGCAGTCCTTTGCCCTGGATGCGCTGCTGGACGATTCGGTCAAGCTGGTCACCCTGGTGGGGAAGGCGGGGACCGGCAAGACCCTCCTGGCCATTGCCACCGGACTGCAGAAGGTGGCCGAGGAGAACGTCTATACCCGGCTTCTGGTCTCCCGGCCGGTCTTTCCCATGGGGAGGGATATCGGCTTTCTCCCCGGTGATATGGAGGAGAAGCTGGCCCCCTGGATGCAGCCGATCTTCGACAACGTGGAGCTCCTCCTGGCGGGGCACGACGGGGAGAAGCGGCACAGCAAGGGGTACCGGGAGCTGATGAACATGGGGATTCTGGAGATCGAGGCGCTCACCTATATCCGGGGGCGCTCCATCCCCAACCAGTTCCTCATCGTGGACGAGGCCCAGAATCTCACCCCCCACGAGATCAAGACCATCATCACCCGGGCCGGGGAGGGGACCAAGATCGTCCTCACCGGCGACCCGTTCCAGATCGACAACCCCTACGTGGACGCCTCCAGCAACGGCCTCACCTACGTGGTGGAGCGGTTCAAGGAGCAGCAGATCTCCGGTCATATCTTCATGACCAAGGGGGAGCGCTCCGAATTGGCGGAACTGGCGGCGAATCTGTTGTAAAGCGAGGTTCAAGGTTCGAGGTTCAGGGTTCTAGGTTCTAGGTTCTAGGTTCTAGGTTCTAGGTTCAGGGTTGTAAGGCAATTTTTATGGAACCTGTGACCCATGTTTTATCTTAACCGGTTCTGGTTACAACTACAATATGTAACCTTGAACCTGTGAACTCCGAACATTGAACCCCGAACATTGAACCCTTAACATAGAACATTGAACATAGAACATTGAACATAGAACATTGAACCTAGAACCTAGAACCTGGAACCCCGAACCTAGAACCCGGACCTTATGCTTACCCTAGCGATTGAAACATCATGTGACGAGACCGCCGCGGCGGTGGTGCGGGATGGGCGGGAGATTCTCAGCAATGTGATCTCTTCCCAGGTGGCGATCCACGCGGAGTACGGCGGGGTGGTGCCGGAGATCGCCTCGCGCCAGCACCTGGAGGCGGTGATTCCGGTCATCGGAGAGGCCCTGCGGCAGGCGGCGGTCACCCTGGACGATATCCAGGGGGTCGTGGCCACCAAGGGGCCGGGGCTGGTGGGGGCGCTCCTGGTGGGGCTCTCCACGGCAAAAGGGATCGCCTCGGTCCGCAACCTCCCCTTCGTGGGGGTGCATCATATCGAGGGGCATCTCCTCGCCTGCTTCCTGGAGCGGCCGGCCCCCTTTCCCTTCCTGGCCCTGGTGGTCTCCGGTGGCCATACCCACCTCTACCGGGTGGACGGCATCGGCCGCTACCGCCAGTTGGGGCAGACCCTGGACGACGCCGCCGGCGAGGCGTTTGACAAGAGCGCCACCCTGCTGGGGCTCGGCTATCCGGGGGGGATGGTCATCGACCGTCTGGCAGGGGAGGGGGACCCCAAGCGCTACCCGCTCCCCCGACCGCTCTTCCATGACGGGAGCTGCAACTTCAGTTTCAGCGGTCTCAAGACGGCCGTGGCCACCCTGGTCCGGAAGGAGGGGGAGCAGGTGAAGGAGGGGCAGCCGCTTCGCGATCTCTGCGCCTCGTTCCAGGCAGCGGTGACCGACGTCCTCGTGGCAAAGACGGCCGCGGCCCTGGAGGCCGAGGGGCTCTCGCGGCTGGTGGTGGCCGGCGGGGTGGCCTGCAACAGCGGACTGCGGGGCGGCATGGCCGGGCTTGCGGCCGCTAAGGGGGTCGAACTCTTCATCCCGTCACCCATCCTCTGCACCGACAACGCCGCCATGATCGCCGTCCCCGGCGATTTCTATCTGGAACAGAGGCTCACCGACAATCTCACCCTGGATGCGGTGGCCTCCTGGCCCTTGCCTCTGGCGGCCGCGCACCGGTGGCTCCAATGACCGGGCCGTTTCCCCCTCCGCGCAAACGGTTCGGCCAGAACTTCCTCACCGACCAGAACGTCCTGACCCGCATCGTCACGGCGGCGGGGATCCGCTCCGGTGAGCCGGTGCTGGAGATCGGTCCCGGAAGGGGGGCGCTGACCCGGCTCCTGGCCGGGGCCGCCGGCCGGGTGGTGGCGGTGGAGGTGGACCGGGATCTGGTCCGGCACCTGAGCGCCGAATTTGCCGGCGATGAGCGGGTAGAGATCATCTCCGCCGACGTGCTCGGCTGTGATCTTGACCAGCTCCTGCTTGGCCGCGCTCCCGCTCCATGGCGGGTGGTGGCCAATCTCCCCTACAACATCTCCTCCCAGGTCCTCTTTCTCCTCCTGGACCGGATGCCGCTCTTCTCCGGCCTCACCCTCATGCTCCAGAAGGAGGTGGCGGAGCGGATCGCCTCGGGACCGGACGAGAAGGAGTACGGAATCCTCTCGGTCTTCTGCCAGCTCCACTGCGACGTGGACGTGGCCTTCACCGTGAAGCCGGGATCGTTTCACCCGGCACCGAAGGTCCATTCGGCCATCCTCCGGCTCCGCCCGTTGCCGGCGCCCCGTTTTCACGTGGGGGATGAACCGTTCTTTCGGCGTCTGGTGAAGGCCTCCTTCGGCAACCGGCGCAAGACCCTCTGGAACTGTCTCAAGGGGCAGTTCGCTGCCGACGACGTCCAGCTCCGCAGCACATTGGATCACTGTGGCATCGATCCCGGCCGCCGGGGGGAGACCCTCTCCCTGGAGGAGTTCGCCCGGCTTTCCTGCGCGCTTCAGGGCAATCCCTTTTTCCAGGCACTCGATAACGTTCCCTCCCCCTTGGCGGGGGAGGGTTAGGGTGAGGGGGAGAGTGCCATGAAATCAGTAAGTTGCCATCTTTGGCACTGAGTAAATGTGTTTCCGTGGTAGACTGTTTTCTCAACGCCTTACCCTTTACGGAGCGCCCCATCCGTGCACCTTCACCAGTTTCTTCGTGATAATCTCCAGCTCCACGGCTACTGGGTTCTCTTCATCTGGACCTTCCTGGAAGGGGAGGCCGGACTGATCCTGGCCGGGTTCTTCGCCTATCAGGGGTACTTCACCCTCCCCGGGATCATCGCCACCTCCTGCGCCGGGGCGTTCTTCGGTGATCAGTTCTATTTCTATCTGGGGCGGCTCAAGGGGGATTTCCTACTCGGCCACTCCCATTTCCTGGCACGGAAGTTCCGCAAGGCGCTCAGGCTTATAGAGCGGTACGGGAACTTCGTCGCCTTTGTCTCCCGCTACACCTACGGCTTCCGGATCGTCCTCCCCATCATCCTCGGGATGACCACCTTCCCCTCCCGGAAGTTCCTCTGGCTGAACGCCTTGAGCGCCCTGTCCTGGGCGGTCATCTTCTCCCTGGTAGGCTACTTCTTCGGCGCCGGGGCGTCGCTGGTGGCCGATGCGAAGCATTACGAACGGTATCTTATCAGCACCCTTGCCGGGCTCATCGCCTGCATCTGGCTCTCCCACTTCGTCCACTCCTGGTGGCGGCGTCGGCCGGCCCGGGCCCGACTCCGGCGGATGAAGGAGCGTCACCTATCATGAATTATTTTGACAATATCGCCATCGTCCTGGTGGAACCCCAACACCCCGGCAACGTGGGGATGGTCTGTCGCGCCATGAAAAACATGGGGATCACCCGCTTACGGGTGGTGAAGGGGTGCCGTATCGATCATCCCGATGCGGTGAAGTTCTCCGTCTCGGCCCGGGAGCTCCTCGGCACGGCGGAGCATTTCGAGAGCCTGGCCGAGGCCCTGGCCGATACGGAGCTCTCCATCGCCACCACCCGACGCCATGGCAAATACCGGCAGGAGGTGATGACCGCCGGCGAGGCGGCGGAGCGGCTCCTCCCCCTCCTGGCTACCAAACGGGCCGCCCTGGTCTTCGGCCGGGAGGACAGCGGCCTCACCACGGAAGAGGTCTCACTCTGCCGCTGGAACGCCACCATCCCCACCGGCGACGAGTACGGCTCCCTCAACCTCTCCCAGGCGGTGCTGATCTTCTGCTATGAGCTCTTCTCCCGCACCGGTACCTTTACCCTGGACGAAGAGGCGAGGGGCCTGGCCAGCAGCGGCGAACAGGAGATCTGTTTCGGTCAGATGGAGGAGGTGCTGATGAAGATCGGCTTCCTCAACCCCCAGAATCCGGCCCACATCATGAGGAGCCTCCGCCGGATCTTCGCCCGGGCAGAGTTGGACAGCCGCGAGGTGGCGATCTTAAGGGGGATAATGACCCAGGTCGACTGGGCAACGGGAAATTTCGAGGGGAAAAAGAAGCTCTGATATCAATACCCGACGAAGCCGGTAAACTATAGGCTGGACAAAACAGAAACGGTTGGGTATAGTTGCCCGGTCCGATACTCTAATTAGCAACAGGAGGTTCTCTCGTGTGGGATTATACTGACAAGGTCAAGGAACATTTTCTCAATCCGCGTAATGTGGGCGCCATAGCAGATGCAGACGCAGTGGGTGAAGTCGGAAGCCTCGCCTGTGGCGACGCCTTGAAACTCTTCATAAAACTCGATGACGCCAAAGAGCGGATCGTCGAAGCTACCTTTCAGACCTTCGGCTGTGGCAGCGCCATCGCCTCCTCCTCTGCCCTCACCGAGATGATCAAGGGGAAGACCCTGGATGAGGCGCTGGAGGTGACCAACAAGGAGATCGCTGATTTCCTGGGAGGACTCCCCGAGGAGAAGATGCACTGCTCGGTCATGGGGCAGGAGGCACTGGAGGTCGCCATCGCCAAGTACCGGGGGGGGCCGGTTCCCACCCACGGTCACGGCCATGATCATGTTCACGGCGAGCAGGAGGGGGAGGTGGTCTGCAAATGCTTCGGCCTCACCGACGGCTTCCTCAAGAAGGTCATCGAGCAGAACCGGCTCCACACCGCCGAACAGGTGACCCACTTCACCAAGGCCGGCGGCGCCTGTGGCGGTTGCATCCCCAAGATCAAGGAGATCATCGCCGAAGTGTTCGGCGAGAAGGCCGTCGTAGCCACCAAGAAGCCGGAGAAGCTGACCAACCTCCGGAAAATGCAGCTCATCCAGGAGGTGCTGGAGAACGAGGTTCGCCCCCAGCTCTGGGCCGACGGCGGGGACCTGGAACTGGTGGATATCGCCGGTTCGGTGGTGCAGATCGCCTTCCGGAAGGCGTGCGCCGGCTGCCACTCCTCGGGGCACACGGCCAAATTCGTTGAGCAGAAGCTGCGTGACATGGTGAGCAGCGACATCGTGGTGGAGGAGGTGGAGGGATGAAAGAGATCTATCTGGACAACAACGCCACCACCAAGGTGGATGAGGCGGTCTTCGAAGAGATGCGGCCTTACTATTGCGAACTCTATGGCAATCCCAGCTCCATGCACTTCTTCGGCGGCCAGGTGCAGAAGAAGGTGGACGAGGCGAGGAACCGGGTGGCGGCCCTGCTGGGGGCGGAACCTTCCGAGATCATCTTCACCGCCTGCGGCACCGAGAGCGACAACAGCGCCATCCGTTCGGCCCTGGAGGCTTTTCCGGACCGACGTCATGTGATCACCACCCGGGTGGAGCACCCTGCGGTCCTCACCCTCTGCCGGAGCCTCACCAAGAAGGGGTACCGGGTCACTGAGCTGGGGGTGGACGGCGCCGGACGGCTGGACCTGGAGGAGCTGAAGCGGGCGCTGGACGACGACACCGCCATCGTCTCGGTCATGTGGGCCAACAACGAGACCGGCGTGCTCTTCCCCATCGAAGAGATCGCCGCCCTGGTCAAGGAGCGGGGAGCGCTCTTCCATACGGACGCGGTGCAGGCGGTGGGGAAGATTCCCATCAACATGGCCGCCTCCGGCGTGGATATGCTCTCCCTCTCCGGCCACAAGCTCCACGCTCCCAAGGGGATCGGCATCCTCTACCTCCGCAAGGGGACCCCGTTTCGCCCCTTTCTGGTGGGCGGGCATCAGGAGCGGAGCCGGCGGGCCGGCACCGAGAACACCGCGGCCATCATCGCCCTGGGGAAGGCGTGTCAGCTGGCCGGGGAGTGGCTGGAGGATGAGAACAGCCGGGTCCTGGCCATGCGGGATCGGCTCGAGCGGGAACTCCTGACGATCATCCCCTACGCCCGGATCAACGGCGGCGGGGCCGAGCGGCTTCCCAATACCCTCTCCATCGCCTTCGAGTTCGTGGAAGGGGAGGCGATCCTCCTCCTGCTCTCGGAGAAGGGGATCTGCGCCTCCTCGGGGAGCGCCTGCACCTCCGGCTCCCTGGAGCCGTCCCATGTGCTGCGGGCCATGGGGGTGCCGTTCACCTGCGCCCACGGCTCCATCCGCTTCTCCCTCTCCCGGTTCACCACCGATGAAGAGATCGACGTCGTCATCCGGGAGCTCCCCCCCATCATCCTGCGGCTCCGGCAGATTTCCCCCTTCGGCCAGGAGCTGCTCAAGAAGTAGCGCCCTTTTCGCTGTCAAAAGCCACGACCCTCGGGGGAACCCGGGGGTCGTCGACGTTATGTAATAATGGGTAAAAATTCCCCGTTCCCCTTGAAATCCGCCCTGGCGGTACTTATCCTGTAAACTCACTCACACATCCAATCCCCGCAAGGAGAGCCGCACCCATGAGCAAGGCCACCAAGAAGTTCGAGACCGAAGTACAGCAGCTGCTTGACCTGGTTATCCACTCCCTCTACTCCAACAAGGACATCTTTCTCCGCGAACTGATCTCCAACGCCTCTGACGCCATCGACAAGGTCCGGTTCGAGGCTCATTCCAATGAGGCGCTCCTGGAAGGGAACAGCGACTGGAAGATCAAGCTGCACGCCGACAAGGAGGCCGGAACTCTCACCATCAGCGACAACGGGGTGGGGATGACCATGGCCGAGGTGGAGGAGAACATTGGCACCATCGCCCGTTCCGGAACCAAGGCGTACCTGGAAAATCTGAAGAGCAAGGAGGTCCGGGATAATCCGGAGCTGATCGGCCAGTTCGGGGTCGGCTTCTATTCGTCGTTCATGGTGGCCGACAAGGTGACCATCGTGACCCGCACCGCCGGTGACAAGGGGTCTGCCTGCCGCTGGGAATCCACCGGAGACGGCAGTTACACCATCGAGGATTGCGTCAAGGAGAGCCGCGGGGCCGAGATCACCCTCCACCTCAAGGAGGAGATGAAGGAGTATCTGGACGAATGGAAGCTCCGCGGCATCATCAAGAAGTACTCGGACTATGTCCAGTACCCGGTGGCCATGGACATCACCCGCGAGGAGCTGCCCCGGGGGATCGACGGTAAGCCCATCGAGGGGGCCGAGAAGATCACCAAGGTGGAGGAAGAGACTCTCAACTCCATGAAGGCGATCTGGACCCGCCCCAAGAGCGAGATCACCGAGGAGGAGTACGAGGAGTTCTACAAGCATGTCTCCCACGACTATGACAAGCCGCTGAAGACCATCCATTACGCCGCCGAGGGGACCAGCGAGTTCCGGGCGCTCCTCTATCTCCCGTCCCACCGTCCCTTCGACCTCTTCTTCCGGGAGCATAAGAAGGGGGTACAGCTCTACGTCAAGCGGGTCTTCATCACCGACAACTGCGAGCACCTGGTCCCCGACTACCTCCGCTTCGTCAAGGGGGTGGTGGACTCCAGCGATCTGCCGCTGAACGTCTCCCGGGAGGTCCTCCAGGAGGACGTGCAGCTCAAGCGGATCGAGAAGAACCTGGTAGGGAAAGTCCTCTCCACCTTGGCGGAGATGAAAGAGAAGGAAAACGAGCAGTACCTGAAGTTCTTCAAGGAGTTCGGACCGGTTCTGAAAGAGGGGCTCCACTTCGACCACGCCAACAAGGAGAAACTCCAGGAGCTGGTGCTCTTCGAGAGCTCCACCAAGGGGGCGGGCGAACTTGTGTCGCTCAAGGAGTACGTGGAGCGGATGCCCGAAGGGCAGACGGAGCTCTACTTCATCACCGGCACCTCGCGGTCGCTGGTGGAGAACTCCCCTCACCTGGAGATCTTCCGGAAAAAAGGGTACGAGGTTCTCTTCCTCCTGGATCCGGTGGACGAATGGGTCGCTCAGGCTCTTACCGAGTACGACGGCAAGAAGCTGAAGGCCGTGGACCGGGGCGATCTGGAGCTGGGGAGCGAGGACGAGCGGAAGGAGCTGGAGACAAAGAAGGAAGAGCAGGAGAAGCAGCACAAGGGGCTCCTGGAGTTCGTCAAGGAGAAGCTGGGGGACAACGTTAAAGAGGTCCGTTTCTCCGGCCGTCTCACCGACAGCGCCTGCTGTCTGGTGGCCGACGACTTCGGGATGAACGCCAACATGGAGCGGATTCTCAAGGCCATGAACCAGGATGTGCCCGAATCCAAACGGATCCTGGAGCTGAACCCGGATCACCCCCTCATCGGCGTCCTCTCCTCCCTCTTCGATGCGGACAAGGAAAATCCCCGGTTGGCCGACTACTGTGAGCTGCTCCTGGATCAGGCTCTCCTCACCGAAGGGACCGCACTCAAGGACCCGCTGCACTTCACCAAGCTCGTCACCGCGCTGATGGTGGGGGCCGCGAAATAGATAACCCGGGTACGGGGCGCTGGGCTCCGGGCACGAGGAAACCATCACTATAGAGATCCGGCAGTGGTTATGCCGGCACGTTCTGAGACCTCGGAGGTTTTTAAAACCTCCGGGGTTTCGGCATATTCACAAGGAGAGAGTCATGTCCGAATTCAACAATGTCACTGTGGTGCGGGAAGCGAATGTCTACTTCAACGGCGGAGTAACCAGCCGCACGGTCGTCTTTCCCAACGGCGAGAAGAAGACCCTGGGGATCATGCTGCCGGGTGAGTATACGTTCAACACGGGAAGCGCCGAACTGATGGAGCTCCTCGCGGGAGAGCTGGAGCTGCAGCTGGCCGGAGAGAACGGATGGCGTAAGGTTGTGGGGGGTGAAGCCTTCGAAGTGCCGGCCAACAGCTCCTTCTCCATGAAGGTCGCAACCGTCTCTGACTACTGCTGCTCGTTCCTGGGGTGACTCATCTCCCTGTGGGCCGTTTTGCCCCATCTCCCACGGGGCCGCTTCATCTCGGCTCCCTGGTGGCGGCGGTGGGGAGCTGGCTCTTTGCCCGCGCATCAGGGGGGAGCTGGCTCATCCGGATGGAGGATCTGGACCTCCCCCGGGTCGTCCCGGGGATGGCCGACGACATCCTCCGGACGCTGGAGCGGCTCGGGTTGGAGTGGGACGGTGAGGTGGTCTGGCAGAGCAGGCGGACGGAGCTCTACGAGGCTGCTTTCGAGACGTTATGCGACCAGGGGATGATCTACCCTTGCGGCTGCTCCCGGTCCGATCTGGCCCGGAGCGCCTCGGCCCCCCATCCCGGTGAAGATGGCCCCCCCTATTCGGGTGTCTGCCGGGACGGCTTGCAGGAGGGGAGGGGGGCGCGCTCCTTCCGGCTCCGGGTCATCGACGAGGAGATTCTCTTTGTCGATGCCGTCATGGGGGAGTACCGGCAGAACCTTCTTCACGCCTGCGGAGATTTCGTGGTCCGGCGCAAGGACGGCCCATTTGCCTATCAACTTGCCGTGGTGGTGGATGACGCCGCCATGGGGGTGACTCAGGTGGTACGTGGAACGGATCTCCTCTCCTCCACCCCGCGACAGATTCATCTCCAGCGCCTTCTCGGACTTCCCACCGCGTGCCATGCCCATCTCCCCCTGGTCACCGGTTCCGGAGGGAGCAAACTGAGCAAGCGTGATTGTGCCGTTTCTCTGACTCAGGGTCTTCATCTGGCAACAGATGGCGGTCGGCTCATCGTCGCCTCCCTGGAGTTTTTGGGGCAGACGGTGCCGGCGGAAGTCGCCGCAGCTCCCTGCCGGGAGATTCTGGAGTGGGGGAGGGGGCGTTTTGATCCGACGCGAATTCCCTGTCAGTCGAGAGAGCTCACTTCAGTTTAACTATTTGAAACTGCGTAATATTATTTTCTGTGGCTCCGTGTCTCAGTGGTGGACTGTTTTTTAGGGATGATTTTTCGGGGAAAACGAAAAATTGGGTTGACTCGGAAGGGGAGTTTTGCTATAAATACGGGACTTGCAGCGCGGGAATAACTCAGTGGTAGAGTGCAACCTTGCCAAGGTTGAAGTCGCGAGTTCGAATCTCGTTTCCCGCTCCAAAAAACATTAAAGGCCATGTCTTCGGATATGGCCTTTTTGTATACTATGTCAGGGTGTTACCGATATTCTTGCTGATATATAGTTCGAACCCCCGCTAGACCTCCCTCTATTCTGCATTACTTTACTAAAGCTGTGCCCAATCTGTGCCCAAACCGTGCCCACGAATTTTATTCCAATTTTTAAGCTGCCGCGATTATGACTGTAACCCTTTTCGCAGCACAGTCGCATCTGGATCATCCAGGCGTGTTTACGGACTCTTTTTCCGGTGTCACTTGCTCGTCGGGGATGTACTCAATGAGACGTTCAATGGGGCAATCAAAGTACCGGCACAATTTGTCAAAATTGTCGGTGGTCGTGTTGTAGCCACGTTGACCGGCAATTCGGGAGAGAGTAGTCCGGTGAATATCAGTCTCCCGTGAAATCTCCTCAAGCGGAATCCTTCTTCCTTCCTTAAATTCTCTGTCGATAATCATTTCCCTCAAGTGAAAGGTCCGGCTGCCACGTTGTGTGTGGTGCCGGCCTTACATTTTTCTACTTGCTATAGCGTTTCATTGCAATATATATGCTATTCACCACGATGAACCTCTACCTACCAAGACGCCCGCACCTGTATTTTTCTTCCAAACTTTTTTCCGACCCCGTAGTTTATTTTATCCCGCATCCCTTCTCTTTCTCCAGAACCTCAAGTGCTTTCTTGAGCATTTCTTCCCCGGGGTCTCCGAGATCATGACTGACGTCATCTTTAGCCGTAATATCCGGCTCGATGCCGCTATCCGAGAATGCCTCATTCCGTTTGTTGACCACCATGGCATTGACCGGCAGCAGGACATACTCTCCAAAGGTGAGATGCTCCATCGAATATGGCTTACCACAGGTGGCTTTGCCAATGGTGATTACCTGCAGGTACGGCCTGAGCCCATTGATGAGACACTCACTGGCTGAGCAAGTATCTTCGGAGGTCAACACGACCAGGCGTTTTAACCTCAGCGAGTTTCCCATCGCTTCAAAGACGAGGGTATCGTCACGGTCGCGAAAACGCGAGTTGTGAATAATGTGCAGAAAAGCTTCGCCAGGGAAGTTGTTCCCTGCTATCAGGTCCGCCAGTTGTCTCGCGTAATCTAGAAGGCCACCGCCGTTGTACCGCAGGTCAAGCACCAGATCACGCACCCCGGCGGCCTTGAACGATGCGAACAGGCTGTCGATTGTCTCGAACTGCGAATCATTGAAGCTCTCAAGATACAGATAGCCAATCTTTCCGTTACGTGCAGGGATGACCTTGCCGAAGGGAGGGGCCTGGAGAGCATCGTCGAATGTCACGGAAACGGTACGTGGCTTACGATGCCGATCCTGTACCGACAGGCTTACCCGTTGTCCTTTTTTTGTTTTCCCGAACAGTTTCTCCCAAGTGTCGCTATCCTTGAGGTCTTTGATGGCCAGGCCGTTGATGTTCAGGACCTCATCGCCACGTTTAAGCCCGAGACGGCCCGCAGATGACTGATCTTCTACCTTCTGCAACACCATGGCACTGTTGGTCCGTTGCCAAATGATGCCCAGGCTTTCAGTCACTATTCCCTGATCTTCCAGCTCATAATCTTTCACTGAAACAATCTGACTGAACCGATCGTTTTCAGGGGCAATTTTGTCAAGATACCCCTGAAGGTCGGTTTTATAAAGGGTGGGGGGATTCTTGACCGCGTAATTCCAATAGCTTTCCTCCCGCATGGCGATATTCACGAAAACGGCATCGCTCGGCCAGAGCGGAGTGCCCCTAAGCCCGGACAGCACACGGGCTACACCGTAGTTGGAAGTCAGAACTGAGCAGGTGGAAACCACTGCCGTAGCACAGCAGACGATTACCAGTGAAGCGCCACCAGCCGAAAAGGCGAATCCAAGACTCTTGCGCCAGAAAGGAGTAGTCTCAACTGCGTTTACCCCGTAGTACCCGTTGTAGACACAGGTGACGGCAAAGAGCAGAATGGTGGCAGCTGTGTGTACCTCAATCCAGTCAGCTACTGAAGCCTGGGATATGCTGGTAACAGCTGTCATGAGGATGTCGGAAATGCTGATCCAATACATGTTGCGGGGCAGTTGAGGGCGGAGTGCGCGCACTTTCACGGCTGCCCCGTAACAAATCAGCAGGTTCGGCAGGCCGGAAAGGGGTTTGTTCATGCCGAAAATTGTGTGCAGCAAAGGGGGAATGACAGATCCCAGTCCCATTAAGATCAGGTAAATGCAAATTACATGGGAAAGACCGTTACCACCGTTACGATCCTTCAAAAACTGGCAGACGACCAGAACCATCAGCAGACACGACAGGGCTCCGTCAATGGTCACATCATTTGCGAATGGAGCATGGCAGGTCGTATACATCGCGGCGACTGCGATGACTGCAACATGCTGGTTGTCACTAAGATTTTGTCTGACCCGTCTGATTGCCAGGAGAGTGCCATAACCGGCAATCATGGCTGCCAGGTTGAGGATATACTCGTGTTCAGAATCAATGCGATATCCCGCGTACCATTCGGCGCTAAACGCGAAAATGAGCGCAGTCGCCAGTCCCCACGACAGTGCCGCCGGAAAACGACTGCTTAACCTGCCGGCGATAACCCCCACAGTGGTATAAGCGATCACGCTGCCCAGCATCACGCCGGAGGCAGCGTCACCTCCAGCGCCCAGAAATGAAAAGTCGGCAAAGTCCACGAGTGCGGCGATTGCCAGCAGCAGTGATGACGCCAGCAGATAATAGACGGCCAGCATCCCCGTCTGTCTCATGCGGTGGCCGTTTAACCACGCAGCAGAGGCAATACCAATAGCGGCGACACTCGCGATGCCGAAGAACCAGATCTCAATGGGAAGAGATACCGCAAGATTCCACATGCCTACGACGGCCTTATTCAGCATGGCGTCAGAGTGGCGACGGCGGCAATGAGACCGACATGCTTGATGACATCGCCAGGATTGTCAGCTTTGACGTGGTGATCGTACAAGGTTATCCCCTCAGTGGTTGCCAGGATTTCAGCAGTTCAAGAACAATGGTGCTCACCCGGTGGATATCGGCAAGTTTCATCCGCTCCCCGATGTCATGATGTTATTGCTGCACCGTATCAGAACCATACCGACAGACCTCCCCCATAGAGCGTCCTATGTCTGATGTTTTTCCCTCGCTGCCTTCAACTCTCGCCCCATCATCTCTCATATATTTTCCTGTGGGCCAGGCTCAACGTATGATACATAGAACTGAGGTAGTACGTGCTGCCTTCTGATTACTGGGACTGTGAACATTCCGGATATCGTGACCCCACCATCATCAAGGCTCGACTACCGATGAGTGGTCTTTGTATTCAATTGATAGAAAGGAAGCACTATGGGTGCCTGCAATATTATTGTCATCGACTTCGAAACCACAGGGCTATCACCTCACTACGGCGACCGTACCATAGAAGTCGGGGCAGTTCATGTGGCCAACAATCGTATCGTCGACCAGTACCAGAGCCTGATGAATCCGGAGGTACGGATTTCCAATTTCATAGCTGACTATACCGGCATCAGCAACAAGATGCTTTCCAAGGCTCCCAAAATAAAAGAGGTGATGGAGCAACTGCGGTCGTTCATTGGGCATCTCCCTCTGGTTGCTCACAACGCATCATTTGATTCCCGTTTTCTCGATTCCGAAATGGATCGACTTAACCACAAACGGGACAATGAGTTTGCGTGCTCCATGCTGACTGCCAGGCGTTTATATCCCGATGCTCCCAACCATAAACTCGAAACGTTAGTCCAGTACAAACGAATCGTGACCGATGGCACTCATCACCGTGCCCTAGCCGATGCGACGATGGCGGCCCATCTATGGATCAACATGATTGCCGATATCAAAGAGATGTACGAACTGCCGGAAGTGCCATTTACGCTGATGCAACGACTTGGAAAGGTGCCGAAAAAGAAAGTTGACGAGTTCATGGCAAAGTTCCGGACATAGGTTGCCGATTATACCACTGGAAAAGCCCTTACCCATTGCTTTTTAGACCATCCCCGATATCGAAGTTCGGAATGTCCATGAATAGCTGAGGCCTGTTCTTGATTGCCAGCTTGACCTGAATCCTCATGCTAAATAGTGTCTGGAAGAAAAAGGCTGTTTGAAAAAAATATCGCAGACGCTTGGAACAAAAAAAAATAAAAAAATATGTAACATTGGAAAATCTTAGCCAGTAAACCGTGCCAACTCTAAACTTTAACTAAATATTATCTAATTTTGAGCGCACTTCTCCCTGTGAGCTGTTGCTAGCCGACTTAAAACATTACGCTG
>CAIOGM010000089.1 GCA_903857795.1 uncultured Geobacter sp. | reverse complement strand
TACTCTCTTCATCCGGTAAAACGAGGCCTTTCTAGTCTGCTTCTGTTGACGGGCGAAGGGATACAAGATTGCCATCTACCCTTTACCCCGCATACCCCTCCGTGAGGAGGAATATGACTACGCTGCTACTGCACCCGCGAAGGTGTAGTTATCAGCGGTGAAGAAACCTGCAATTTTATTGTTTGCATTTATTTGCGTTGGGCTTGTTAAAGAGGCCAGCCCACCCCTGCTCGCAGCTAAATCCTTCAATCCCCTGTCGAAACCTTTACACCCCCTTATAAACTCTTAAAAACTGTTCTAGGTTCTATGTTCTAGGTTCAAGGTTGAACTTACAACTTAGAACATTGAACCATGAGCTTTAGTCTCTGTTTCTCTGTTTCATCGCTTGGGCGATGTCACGTTTATGGTCCTTCTCTTTCATGTCTTCCCGCTTGTCGTACAGCTTCTTCCCCTTGGCCATCCCCAGCTCAACCTTGACGAGACCGTCCTTGAAGTAGATCCGGAGCGGAATGAACGAATATCCCTGCTCGCGAATCTTGGCGAAGAGCTTGACGATCTCCTTCTTGTGGAGGAGCAGCTTTCTCATCCGGTCGGCGTCGTGGTTCTCGCGGTTGCCGAAGTCGTAGGGAGAGATATGCAGGTTGTGGAGGAATGCTTCCCCGTTCTTGATGAGAGCGAACGAGTCATTCAGGTTGGCTTTGCCGTTGCGTAACGACTTGACCTCGGTCCCCCTAAGAACCACCCCCGCCTCGAACTTCTCCTCGATGAAGTAGTCGTGGTAGGCTTTCTTGTTATTGCAGATCAACTTCTCGCCCATGAGAGTCATAGTACCAGAGCAGGAGAAAAAAGAGAAGGAAAGAAAACAACGCCTCCTCCGGCGAAGCCTGCCCCCCACATTACAGAGGTAACGACTCTCCGGCGGTACAGACCTCGACGATTTTTCCTTCGCCGATGATCCGCTCAGGGAGCTGTTCAGGTCTCCCCGCCACCTCCACGACAATGAAGTCGGCCCGTTTCCCCGGAACGAGGGAGCCGGCCACATCATCCATCCCCAGCGCACGGGCCCCACCGAGGGTCATCATATAGAGCAGCTCCTCAGGAGGAAAGAGGCCAGGCCAGAGCTCCGCTGCGAACCGCGCCTCATCGAAGAGGGAGAGGGAATCGTTGCTTGCCAGGGAGTCGGTGCCAAAGGCCAGAGGAATCCCGAGGTTTCTGAAAAGATGCGCCGGCGCCGTCCCCACGTCGAGCCGATCGTTGCTCCGGGGACAGAGGATGATGGAAACTTCCCGGTCCCGCAGGAGCTCGGCGTCGGCAGGGGTGACATGAACACAGTGAACGGCGGCCATGCCGGGAGTCAGGAGCCCCAGCCGGTCCAGATAGCGCACCGGGGTGGTTTTTCGGGCCGGAGGCAGATACTGCTCCCAGCGGACAAAGGGATAAAAGGTCTCGGCAAGCGCCCCGGTTCCGTCGAAGAGAAACGACGACTCCTCCGCGGATTCGGCCAGATGGACGGCGCAAGGAAGGAACAGCTCCCGGGCCCGCCCCCCCAGTTCCCGGGCGAACGACTCGGACAGGGTGTAAGCCGAATGGGGGGAGAGCCCTGGCAGGAACCCTCCCGAACTCCGGCCGGCGGCGCGCTCCAGATCGGCGAGGAGGTGAGCGGAGCCGGCGGAGTCGTGGCCAACCGCCTCGAAATAAAGCCGACCGGCCAGAGTAGATTCGGCATAGAGCGGTATCAGGGTCCGATTGGTGAGAATCTCCCCCAGCAGGGTGGTCCCCGACTCCCTGGAGATCCGGAGCCCTTCCCGCACAGAATGCCCAAGCTCCTCCTCGGTGACGCCGCGCTTGATCTTCACCACCTGGACGAGCCAGTCGACAAAACCCCGGGGAGCGTACTCCATGCCGTGCCGCAGCTTCCAGGCGGGGAAGTGGGTCAGCTCCAGGTGGCTGTGGGCGTTGACCAGCCCCGGCATGATGACACAACCGGGGAATTCGGTCACCTCGCCCGGACAGACGGCGGAGAGGAGGTCCAGGGTCCCGACGGCGACAATCTCCCCCTCTTCCACCGCAATGGCCCCTCCGGCGATGGGAGGCCCTTCCACCGGAAGGAGATATGATGCGGCATAGATTTTCATGGAGTTTACCAGGTAACCCGTTTGAGTTTTCCCTGACCGGCGACCTCGGCCCGGGTGGGGAGCATCCGGTTCTGATCATCAACAAAGACGAGCTTCGGTTCGTGCCGAATGGCCTCGACGTTCTCCATAACCACAAAGCTGGCGATGATCACCAGGTCCCGCGGGGAGACCAGACGGGCGGCGGCGCCGTTGATACAGATGACCCCTGACCCCCGCTCTCCTTCGATGGCGTAGGTCTCGAACCGATTGCCGTTGGTCACGTTCCAGACCGCCACCGCCTCGTAAGGGATGATGTCCGACGCCTCCAGGAGATCCTTGTCGATGGTGATGCTCCCCTCGTAGTGCAGGTCGGCTCCGGTGACCGTGGCCCGGTGAATCTTGCTCTTCAGCATTTTGCGATGCATTCTAATTTTCCTCCCCGAGTATGCAGTTGTCGATGAGTCTTGTCTTCCCTATCTTCACCGCCAGGGCCAGCAGAGTATCGTCCCCGACGGTTGCTACCTCTTCCAAAGTTCCGCTATGGCGGAACTCGACGTACTCGACGGCCACCCCCGACTCGGCCCCCAGGACCGCCAACACTCCAGCTTGCAGCACGGCAGGAGTGTTCCCCCCCTGCCGGTACATCTCTCTGGCCCTGGTGAGGGCGCGGCTGAGACAGAGCGCGTGTTGGCGCTCTTCAGCGGAGAGGTAGGCATTGCGGGAGCTCATGGCCACTCCGTCAACCTCCCGGACGATGGGCATCCCCACGATCTCCACCGGCAGGTTCAGGTCGGCGGTCATCCGGCGGATCACCGCCAGCTGCTGAAAGTCTTTCTTGCCGAAGAGCGCCACGTCCGGCTGCACCGCGTTGAAGAGCTTGGTCACCACCGTGGCGACCCCCCGGAAATGGCCGGGACGGCCGGCGCCACAGAGGGGGAGGGAGATCTTCGCCACATCCACCCAGGTCTGATAGCCGTCCGGGTACATCTCCCGGGGCGTGGGGGCGAAGATGAGATCCACCCCTGCGGCCGCAGCTAGGACCGTATCCCCGGCAAAATCCCGTGGGTAAGAGTCGAAATCCTCGCCGGCCCCGAACTGGGTGGGATTGATGAAGATGCTGGTCACCAGCAGCTCTCCCCGGCGCCGCCCCTCCCGCATGAGGGAGGCATGACCGTCGTGAAGATACCCCATGGTGGGGACCAGGGCGATCCGCCCCCCTTCCCGTCGGGCAACCCGGGCGACCTGCTGCATCTCGGCTATGGATGTGATGATTTTCATGAGAACAAGGCTCTTTTCACTGTCAGTGGAACGAATGCCCCTTGGTGGGGAACTCTCCGGAGCGGACCTCATCCAGGTAGCTGGTCACCGCCTCGGTGATGATCGGCCGCAAGTCAACATACTTCTTCACGAACTTGGGAGAGTACTTCTCGCAGAGCCCCAGGATATCATGGATGACGAGGACCTGGCCA
Source organism: uncultured Geobacter sp. (assembly GCA_903857795.1). Taxonomy (GTDB): domain Bacteria; phylum Desulfobacterota; class Desulfuromonadia; order Geobacterales; family CAIOGM01; genus CAIOGM01. The sequence goes on along the minus strand of CAIOGM010000089.1, from coordinate 13,288 downwards.
TCACAGTGGGGACCGGCGCCGATACCGATGGTCGGAATCCCCGCCGCCGCGGTGATCCGCCGGGCCAGATCACGGGGAATCCCTTCCAGCACCAAGGCGAAGGCGCCAGCCTCCTCCACAGCCCGTGCGTCGTCCATGAGTCGCTCAGCCTGCTCCTCTTCGCGTCCCTGAACCTTATACCCCCCCATCCGGTGGATCGACTGGGGGGTCAGGCCGATATGTCCCATAACCGGGATGTCCATCTCCGTGATGGCCCGAATCGTCCCGGCGCAGTTCACCCCCCCCTCCAGCTTCACCGCCTCGGCCCCCCCCTCCTTGACGAGCCGTCCGGCATTACGCCGTGCCTCGTCGAGGCTGATCTGATAGGAAAGAAACGGCAGGTCGGCCACCACGAGGGCCCGGGGCTGGGCCCGGAGCACCGCCCGGGTATGATAGATCATCTCCTCCATGGTGACCGGAAGGGTCGTCTCATGCCCCGCCACCACCACACCAACGGAGTCCCCCACCAGGATGATGTCCACCCCGCAGGAGTCCATGATCCGGGTCAGGGGATAATCATAGCTGGTCAGTGCGGTAATTCTGTCGCCATCGGCCTTCATGGCCAGGATCGAGGGGATAGTCTTCTTTTTCACGTTACTCCCTGTCTAAAATAAAACGCGGCGTTCAAGCCTTCTCCCCATGAAAAAACGCCCTCCGAAAAAAAAGGGGGGCGCGTATATCGTCAAGGAACGGCGCCAGGGCCTTTCCAGAGAGCGGCTATCGCCTCCCGTCCCGGTTCAGAAATGAATCCAGGCGGTATCAAGGTTACTCGTGCGGGTAAACCGGCTCCACTCGGTCAAGTAGCGGGCCTTCTCTGCAGAAATCTCTATAGCACACCGCGCCGTGTCAAGACAACTTAAAAGCAGGACCGTAAGTTCGGGGTTCAGGGTTCGAGGTTCGGGGTTTAGGGTTACATCGTTCGACCTTGAACATTGAACCCTGAACCTTGAACCGTTTCGGCTACTCCGCCGACCTCCGGAGGAGCTCCAGTTCGCTCACCACGTGGCTGCTCTGTTCCCGCCGCTGCTCCATGGTCTCAAGCATCTCCCGCAGCATGGCACTGACCGACTCCAGAGAGCGGCTGATGTCGCTTCCCCCTTCCGCCTGCCGGTTCGATGAGCGGACCATCTCCAGGGAGAGCCCCTTGATCGCCGCCATGACCTGGACGATCCGCTTGAGTGAGGCATTCTGCTCCCGGGACGACTCGGCGATGCGGCCAGTCATGGCGCTCACCTCCTCCATGGAGCGGATCACAAACTGCACACTCTTGGCCTCGTCGCGGGTGGCGTTGCGGATCTCCCGAGTCATCTCCATGGACTCTTCCGAACGGGTATGGATCATCTTCAGGGCCGCTGCCATCAGCCGGCCGGAGGCGACCCCCCGGTGGACCAGCTCCTTGGTGACGGCCATCTGCTCCGCAGCCTGACGAGATTCGGTCCTGACCTGCTCAATGATGGCGGTGATCTCCCTCGTGGAACTGCCGCTCTTTTGGGAGAGATTCCTGATCTCTTCGGCCACCACTCCGAAACCGGCCCCCTGCTCTCCGGCCTGGGTCGCGATGATGGAGGCGTTGAGCGCCAACAGATTGGTCCGCTTGGTGACCTCGCTGATCACCGAGATGATGCCGTCGATCCGGCCGCTCTTTTCGCACAGAGCGGTGATCTCCTCGTGGGAGAGCTCCACCGCCCGATGGATCGCGTCGAGAGCATCGATGACCTCGCCGGCCACCACCCACCCCTGGTCTGCCTGGGCCTTCACCTGGCTGGAACGTTCGTGGGACTCCGCCGCGTGCAGCTCCACCGTCCGGATGGAATGATTGATTTCCTCAATGGCGGATGCCGACGTGGTGACGGTGCGGGAGAGGAGCTCCAGGCTGTGGGTCACCTGATCCACGGCGGCCGAGATACCCGTGACCTCCCTGCCGGTCTCGTCAACGGAGTTCATGACCCCCCCCGCCGCGGCGACGATGTGGACCGTCCCCTCCGCCACGATCCGGACCGACTGCTGCAGCCGTTCCAGGGTCATGGCGTAGCTCTCCCGATTTTTCAGGAGGTCGGCAAAGCTGTTCTCCAACTCCACCGTCAGGGTGTCCATGGCGCCGATCAGGTTGATCTTGGTGAGGGCCGAGGCCGCCTGATCGGCAAAGAGCCTGATGGTGTCCACGTCGGTGTCGTTGAGGGAGCGATGACTGAAACGGTTGTCAATACCGAAGAGCCCCACCGACTCCCCCTTGACCACGATGGGGCAGATGACGAAGCTGCGGGACCTGAGCGGCTTTATGGAGTCATAGGGGGGCTGGAGGTTGTAGTCGTAGCCATAACGGCTGATGTCATCGATGAGGTAATGCTTTTTTTCCGCAAGACACTTGTAGATGACCCCGCTGCGGCTATCCAGCGGGAGTGTCACCCCCTTCGGGTCAAAATCATCCGTGCCGGTGGCCGCAACGAACCGCAGAGTCAGCCGGTCCTCAGAGACCATGAGGATATTGACCCGTTCGTAGCCGAGGATGTCATGCAACCCCTCGGCGCAGAGCTGCAGGAGCTCCCGGACATCGATGGAGCGCTGGATCCGGCTGCTGATCTGGTGAAAGTTCTTGATGTTGTTGTCCAGGACCTTATAGCGGTTCTCGAAGAGCTCCTTCTGGGTGGCGATCTGGCGATTCAGCCCGTCCAGCTCCGAGGCACGAGCAGAGAGTTCGTCACCGGCCCGCCCCACATAGAAGCCAAGCAGGGAGAGAACCATGGCGGTGCCGAACCCCATATAGGCGAAGAGGGCCATGCTCTGGGAGTCCTGGGTAAGGTCCGCCAGGAGTTGCGCCCAGAGAGAGAGCCCCGCCTCACGGAACAGGAAGAGCCGGATGACGCTCCATGCCAGCGGAGCACCGAAGCCGAGGGAAAAGCCCCCCACCGTGTAGAGCAGGGTGCGGTTGCGCAGCACTGTGCGGAGAGTGATCACTGTGTACCCCTCATCATTACGCCTCACCCCTTACCCTTCACTCTTCACGCTTTCCCGAACAGTCGAAGCAGGCGGTCGTACTGAAGGGACAGCGCCTCCGGCAGAACTCTGACGTCTCCGAGGACCGTCATGAAGTTGGTGTCCCCCTGCCAGCGCGGAACGATATGGAGATGGAGGTGGTCAGCTATACCGGCTCCGGCGGCGCTCCCCAGGTTAAAGCCGATGTTGTATCCCCCCGGATGGAGCTCACTGTCCAGTATCCGCTGGCAGAGTCGGGCCGTCTCCATCAGCTCCAAGAGCTCTTCCGACAATAAATCGTGGAGCGAGCCGGTGTGGCGGTACGGCGCCACCATGAGGTGCCCGTTCACATAGGGGTAGCGGTTCATCATCACCAGCGCATGTCCGGTTCGATAAAGGATCAGACTCTTCCGGTCATCGTCTCCGTCCCGACCGCGACAGAAGATGCACCCTTCCGGTTTTTCATCCAGGATATATTCCATACGCCACGGCGCCCAAAGTCGCTCCATCACTCCCCTCCCCTTCCCGCCTTCACAGATCACTGTAACTTAAAGATACCTGGCAATCTCCCCAGTGAGGAGCCGCGATTATAGCATATATTGATTTCTTTTGTCATGCTGCTCCTCGCAGGGTTCACCCCGACCACCTCAAATCGTTATTGACTTTACCCGGTGCAATCTCTATCGTGTTTAGTCATATTTAAATCCGGCGCCTCTGCCGGGAAAAATCAGACCGTTACATTCACGCTTCGTGTCAGCAACCTCAGACATGAACCTAAAAGGGGAGGAACAGATGTCAAAGAAAATAGATGCCCTTGAATACCACTCCATGGGGCGCAAGGGAAAGATCGAAGTCGTCGCCACCAAGCCGTGCCAGACCGCCCGGGACCTCTCTCTGGCCTACTCACCCGGTGTGGCCGAGCCCTGCCTGGCGATCCAGCAGAATCCCGAGGACGCCTACAAATACACCGCCAAGGGGAATCTGGTGGCGGTGGTTTCCAACGGCACGGCGGTTCTTGGACTGGGGAATCTGGGCGCCCTGGCCGGCAAGCCGGTCATGGAGGGGAAGGGGGTTCTGTTCAAGCGTTTTGCCGATATCGACGTCTTCGACATCGAACTGGACACGGAGAATCCCGACGAGATCATCAAGGCATGCCAGCTGCTGGAGCCGACCTTCGGCGGCATCAATTTGGAAGATATCAAGGCTCCCGAGTGCTTCTATATCGAGGAAGAGCTGAAGAAAACCATGAAGATCCCGGTCTTTCATGACGACCAGCACGGCACCGCCATCATCTCCTCGGCCGCACTCATCAACGCCCTGATGCTGGTGGGAAAGAAGATCGAAGACATCCGGATCGTGGTCAACGGCGCCGGCGCCTCGGCCAACTCCTGCGCCAAGCTGGCCATCGCCCTGGGGGTCAAACCCAACAACATGATTATGTGCGATACGAAGGGGGTCATCTACAAGGGGCGCACCGCGGGGATGAACCCGTACAAAGAGCTCTTTGCCGCCGACACCCCGTTCCGCACCCTGACTGAGGCCGCAGCAGGGGCCGACGTCCTCTTCGGCCTCTCAGCCAAGGGGGCCTTCACCCGCGAGATGGTCGCCAGCCTGGCGCCCAATCCGATCATCTTCGCCATGGCCAACCCCGATCCGGAGATCACCCCGGAAGACGCCCACGCGGTGCGCGGTGACGTCATGATCGCCACCGGCCGCTCCGACTATCCCAACCAGGTGAACAACGTCCTCGGCTTCCCCTTCATCTTCCGGGGCGCCCTGGACGTGCGCGCCACCTGCATCAACGAAGAGATGAAGCTGGCAGCCGTACAAGCGCTGGCCCTCCTGGCCCGGGAAGAGGTGCCCGACTCGGTCTGCAAGGCATACGGCAACGTCAAGTTCTCCTTTGGCCGCGACTACATCATCCCCAAACCCTTTGACCCGCGCGTGCTCCTGCACGTGGCCCCGGCCATCGCCCAGGCGGCCATGGACACCGGCGTCGCCCGCCAGCCCATAGCCGATATGGCCAAATACATCGAACAGCTGGAATCGACCCAGGGGAAATCCAAGGAGATCGTCCGGGCCATCATCAACAAGGCCAAGGCCGACCCCAAACGGATCGTCTTCCCCGAAGGGGATAACGAGAAGATCCTCCGGGCCGCCCAGACCCTCGTGGAAGAAGGGATCGCCATCCCTATCCTGGTTGGTAACGAGATCAAGATCCGGGCCGCCATGAGCGAACTCGGTATCGAGCTGAACGGCGTCAGCATCGTCGACCCCGAAACCTGGGAACGGTCCGAAGATTACGCCCAGGAGCTCTACAAGCTCCGCCAGCGCAAGGGGCTGACCCTTTCCGAGGCCCGCCGGATCATGCGGCGCAAGTCCCGCACCCACTTCGGCTGCATGATGGTCCGGATGGGGGACGCCGACACCCTGATCTCCGGCATCGATACCCACTACCCGGAAACCATCCGTCCGGCCCTGGAGGTCATCGGCAAACAGGAAGGGCTCTCCAGCGTCCACGGCCTCTATCTGATGGTCTTCAAGAAGGGGGTCGTCCTGATGGCGGACACCACCGTCTGCATCGATCCGACTCCGGAAGAGCTGGCGGAGACCGCCATCCTGGCGGCGGACAAGGCTCAGATGCTGGACATCGACCCCACGGTGGCCATGCTCTCCTTCTCCAACTTCGGCTCGGTTGAACATCCCCAGGCGTTGAAGGTGAAAAAGGCCGTGGCTATGGTCAAGGAGCGGGCCCCCTATCTCAAGGTGGACGGCGAGATGCAGGCGGACACCGCCGTGGTGCCGGAACTCCTGGAGAAGAACTACCCCTTCGCCAACATCAAGGGACAAGCCAACGTGCTGGTCTTCCCGGACCTGAACTCCGGCAATATCTGCTACAAGCTGCTGGCTCGTCTGGGGGGGGCTGAGGCCATCGGCCCCATCCTCATGGGGATGAAGAAACCGGTGCATGTCCTCCAGCGGGGGGACGACGTGACCGACATCGTCAATATGGCGGCTATCGCCGTGGTTGACGCCCAGAACGTCTGAGAGCGGAGTCATTGAACGTAAAAAAGGGGAGCCTCACGGCTCCCCTTTTTTACGTCTTCAATCCTGCGGTTCGCCCCTATTTTTCCGCCAGAGCCTTCCTTATGGCCGAATCGAGAGCCTGTTCCGTCTCCTCCGACATCCCCATGAACTTTTCGATGACCTCTCCTTTCCGGTTAACCAGAAAGAGTGTCGGCACCGACCGGACACCGTAGGCCTCCTGAAGATCATCACCGGCCAAGGCAACCGGATAGGTTATCCGCTTCTCAGCTACAAACCCCTTGACGACCTTCTCTCCCCCCTCGTCGATGCTCAACCCCAGCACCTGCAGCCCCTGCTTGCCGTATTTCTTGTTGAGTCTGACAATCGAAGGGATGGATTCCCGGCAAGGGGAACACCAGGTGGCGAAGAACTGCAGCAGGAGGACATAACCGGTGTAATTGGCGGAGGTAATCCGCTGCCCTGAGGTGGAGATCACCCGGAGAGGGGGCGCCGCCTCCCCTCTCTGAAGCCCGGCGGCAAACGCCGGGATCAGAAGAGAGGCAATAACTGCGACGGCGCCGGCGCGGCGAAGCCGGCGGAATGACATGGAGTATGCTCCTCGCGGCCTTAGAGCGCCTTCTTGATGAGAGCTTCCAACTGCGACCGGGGGACGGCGCCGACCACCTGATCGACCACCTGACCATCCTTGAAGAGGATGATGGTGGGAATCCCACGAACACCGAACTTGCCCGGGGTGGCGGGGCTGTCGTCAACATTGACCTTACCGACGACGATCTGGCCGTCGAACTCCTCGGCAAGGGAGTCGAGGACCGGGGCGATGGCCTTGCACGGGGCGCACCAGGTGGCCCAGAAATCCACGAGAACCGGCTTGCCGGAGTTGATGACATCCGCGTCGAAACTGCTGTCGGTGATGGTGAGAACCTTTTCACTGGCCATACTATTGTCTCTCCTTAAACGGGTGGGAAGATGATGAAAAAGTTTTCTCACTATAGCCAACCATCGAAAAAATGCAAGGACAAATTCTCCCTCCCCGGTTGACAGATCATTCCCGCGCCATGCTATACTCCCGGCCATGAATCTGTTTCCTCTTAATCTGGATATCCGCGGCAGGAAGGCGGTGGTGGTCGGCGGCGGGGCGGTGGCCGAACGGAAGTGCCGGTCACTTCTGGAGGCCGGAGCCTCTGTAACGGTGATCGCCCCCGTAGTGACGCCGGGAGTCGAGGAGCTGCTCCGTCAGGGGAGGATCTTCCTCCTGAGGCGGCAATACCGTACAGGAGATCCGACCGGAGCGCTCCTGCTATTTGCCGCAACCAACGACCGCTCCGTGAACCGAACCGTGGCCGGTGATGCGAAACGGCTGGGGATCCTGGTCTGCGTGACTGACGCCCCGGAAGAGGGGGACTTTGCCTCGCCGGCTGTGGTCCGGCGCGGGGAGTTGCTGCTCACCATCTCCACCGGCAACAGGAGCCCGAGCCTGGCCCGCAGAATCCGCCAGGAACTTGAGGGCCGGTATGGCCCCGAATACGGTTCCCTGGTGGAGTTCGTCGGCGCCCTCCGTGAAAAGCTGTTGACTGAGGGGCGAGACAGCGCCTATACTACCCAACTTTTCAACGAGTTGCTCCAAGGCGATCTCTCCCGCCTCCTGAATCCAGTTGAGCGGGAACGGCTCTTCTCCATCGCGAATCCCGACCCCCAAGGTCCCTTGAGCCCACCGGACACCGAGGAATCTCCATGAACGACGCGCTCTTCATCGTGGCCCTCTGCCTCTACGGCATCGCCACCATCGCCTATCTCATATACCTGGTCAAGCCATCGGAACTGCTGGGAAAGTCGGCCCATTGGCTCCTCATCGCCGGGTTTCTGACCCACTGCACAACCATGGTGACCCGCTACCTGGCAGCCGGCTACACCCCCATAACCAACCTCCACGAGGCGCTCTCCTTCTTCAGTCTCGCCATCGTAGGGCTCTTCATCTACTTCGAGCGGCGCTACAAGCTGCATATCCTCGGCTCCTTCGTCACCCCGGTGGCGCTGATCCTGATGATCACGGCCCTGGGCTTCCCTTCGCAGATCGGTCAGCTGAACCCCGCCCTCAGGAGCCGGTGGCTGGCGGTCCATACCATCTTCGCCTTTACCGGCTACGCCGCCTTTACCGTCTCCTTCGGCGCCGCAATCATGTACCTTATCCAGCAGCGGTTCCTCAAACAGAAAAAGTTCGGCCCGCTCTACCAGAGACTCCCCTCCCTGGATGTGCTGGATGACATCAGCTACCGCTGCCTGACCTACGGCTTCCCGCTCCTCACCGTGGCCATCATCACCGGCGCTATCTGGGCCGAGATCGCCTGGGGAACCTACTGGAGCTGGGACCCCAAGGAGACCTGGTCGCTCATCACCTGGTTCGTCTACGCCGCGCTCCTTCATGGCCGCCTCACAACCGGCTGGCGGGGGAAGAAGGCATCGATCCTCTCCATCATCGGCTTTTGCATCCTCCTCTTCACCTTTCTCGGGGTGAACCTCCTCCTCCCCAGCCTCCACAGCTATAACAGACCGGGCGTGGTCGACAAGTAACGGCCGGGACTCCATGATCTCTCAGATAAGGGCACGACACGCATGAATATCATCGTAGTGGGGCTTTCGCACAAGACAGCCTCCGTTGACATCAGGGAAAAGGTCGCCTTCGCGCCGACCCAGATGGATAAGCCACTCCGGGCGGTGGTGAGTCTGGACGATATCACCGAGGCGATCATCGTCTCCACCTGCAACCGGGTGGAGGTCTACGCCGTGACGAAAGACATCGCCGGCGGCATGGCCCGGATCAAGCGGTTCCTGGCCGAGTATCACAACCTCTCCCTGGATACGCTGGAGCCGCACCTCTACAGCCTCCACAGCGAAGACGCCATCCGTCACGTCTTCAGGGTTTCCTCCAGTCTCGACTCCATGATCGTGGGAGAGCCCCAGATCCTAGGACAGATCAAGACCGCCTACGGCTATGCCGCCGAGTTCAAATCCTCCGGCATCATCCTCAACCGGTTCCTCCACAAGGCGTTCTCCGTTGCCAAGCGGGTCCGGACCGAGACGAAGATCGCCAGTTCCGCAGTCTCCGTCTCCTTCGCCGCAGTGGAACTGGCCAAGAAGATCTTCGGCGACCTCTCGGACAAGACCGTCATGCTGGTGGGGGCCGGGGAGATGTGCGAACTGGCGGCCAAGCATTTCCTCAACAATGGCGTTCGCGGCGTCATGGTCACCAACCGGACCTTTGAACGGGCCGAGCGGTTGGCCGATGAACTCCAGGGGCGCGCCGTCCGTTTCGACGATATGTTCGACTACCTGCACCAGGCGGACATCATCCTCTCCTCCACAGGCGCTCCCCATACCATCATCGGGCACAAGGACGTGGAAGAGGTGATCAAGCGACGCCGGATGAAGCCGATGTTCTTCATCGACATCGCCGTCCCCCGGGACATCGACCCCAAGGTCAACGATGTGGAAAACGTCTACCTCTACACCGTGGACGACCTCCAGGAGGTGGTGGCCACCAACCTCCAGCAGCGGGGGGTAGAGGCGATGAAGGCCGAGGAGATCGTGGAGCAGGAGATCGGCCAGTTCTTCAAATGGCTCTCGTCCCTGGACATCACCCCCACTATCGTGGCGCTGAGGAACAGATTCGACGAGATCAGGAGGGCCGAACTGGATAAGACCCTGGCCACCTGGAAGGATCTCCCTCCCGACGGCCGCAAGCGGCTGGAGGCGCTCACCAACGCCATCATGAACAAGCTGCTGCACCCCCCCACCACCCTGCTCAAGAAGTCCGGACAGGGGGGGCGCGCCGACCTCTATGTGGACTCCCTCCGCGCCCTCTTCGACCTGCAGATCGGGATCGACGACGACGAAGTTGATTTGGAAGAATAGGCGAGGTTCTAGGTTCTAGGTTCTGGGTTCAATGTTCTAGGTTCAATGTTCTAGGTTCCAGGTTCTACATACTGCTCAAGGAGACATTTCATGGTTTTGAAACAACTACGCATCGGGACCCGCGCCAGTCAGCTGGCGCTCTGGCAGGCCAACTGGGTCAAGGCGGAGCTTGAGGCGCGCTACCCCGGCATGGAGGTGACCCTCACCAAGATCAAGACCCTGGGAGACAAGATCCTGGACGTGCCGCTGGCCCAGGTAGGGGGAAAGGGGCTCTTCGTCAAGGAGATCGAGGAAGCCATGATCCGGGGGGAGATCGACATCGCCGTGCACAGCATGAAGGATGTTCCCACCGAATTCCCCGAAGGGCTCGGCCTGGTCTGCATTACCGAGAGGGAAGACCCCCGGGACGCCGTGATCTCCCGCGGGGTGAAGTTCGCCGACCTGCGTCAGGGGGCGAGGATCGGGACCTCGGCTCTGCGGCGTCAGGCACAGCTCCTCAAGGTCCGCCCCGACCTGGAGATGGTGATCATCCGGGGGAACGTAGAGACCCGGATCAGCAAGCTGACCACGGACAACCTGGACGCGGTCATCCTGGCGGCCGCCGGGCTCAAGCGCCTCGGTTTTGCCGACAGCGCCACCGAGTATCTGGATACAGAGCTCTCCCTCCCGGCCATCGGTCAGGGGGCACTGGGGATCGAATGCCGCCTGGATAATGCGGAGCTCCGGGAGACCATCGCCTTCTTCAATCACCCCGAGACCAGTTATGCGGTTCGGGCCGAGCGGGCACTCCTGAAACGGTGCGAAGGGGGATGTCAGGTTCCCATCGCCGCCTTCGGCCAAGTGGACGGCGACCAGATGACCCTCACTGGCTTCGTGGCGGCGGTGGATGGCACCCGTTCCCTCAGGGAGAGCATCAACGGCCCGGTGGCAGAGTGCGAACGGCTGGGGATCGAACTGGCCGAGCGGCTGCTGAGAAACGGCGCCCGTGAGATTCTCGAAGAGGTCTACCAGCGGGGGATCGGCCAGGATTCGGCGCTGACCTCGTGAACAAACCGTTCGTCTATCTCATCGGCGCCGGCCCCGGCGATCCGGGACTCATCACCGTCCGCGGCCGTGAATGCCTGGAACGCTCCGATGTGGTCCTCTACGACTACCTGGCCAACCACCGGCTCCTGGAGTATGCACCGCCCCACGCGGAGCTGATCTACTCCGGCAAGGTGGGGGGGGCCCACAACCGGGAGCAGGGGCAGATCAACGATCTCATGGTGGCCAAGGCGCTGGAGGGGAAGGTGGTGGCTCGGCTCAAGGGGGGCGACCCCTTCGTCTTCGGCCGGGGGGGGGAAGAGTGTGAGGCCCTGGTGGCCAACCGGATCCCCTTTGAGGTCGTCCCCGGCGTCACCGCCGGTATCGGCGCGGCCGCCTACGCCGGCATCCCCCTCACCCATCGGGAGGTCACCACCTCCGTCGCCTTCGTCACCGGCCACGAGCATCCGGACAAGGAGAGTTCGGAGATCGACTGGGAAAAGCTCTCCCTGGGGAGCGGCACCGTGGTCTTTTACATGGGGGTCAGAAACCTCCCCCAGATAACCACCAACCTCATGGCCCACGGCCGGAGCCCCGAGACTCCGGTGGCGCTGGTCCGCTGGGGGACCAGGCCGGAGCAGGAGGTCCTCACCGGGACCCTGGCCGACATCTCCGAAAAAGCGCGCAAGGCCTCCTTCAAGCCGCCGGCGGTGACCATCGTCGGCGAGGTGGTCCGCCTCCGCCAGACGCTCCGCTGGTTCGACAATCGCCCCCTCTTCGGCAAGGGGATTCTGGTCACCCGGGCCGCGGATCAGGCGGGCGAGTTCTCCGACCTCCTCCGGGCGCAGGGAGCATCGGTATTCGAGTGCCCCACCATCCGGATCGTCCCCCCCGAGGACCCTTCCGGGTTGGATGCCGCCATCGCTTCCCTCCCCGACTTTCAGTGGCTCATCCTCACCTCGGTGAACGCCGTACGCCAGTTCTTCCTCCGCCTCGCTCACCACCGGCTGGACAGCCGCGCCATGGGCCGCTGCCGGGTTTGCGCCGTCGGCCCCAAGAGCGCCGCCGCCATCCGCGAGCATGGCATCATCCCCGACCTGGTTCCCGTCGATTACAAGGCCGAAGGGGTCGTCGCCGCCTTCCGGGAGCTGGATATGGCCGGGATGAAGGTGCTCTTCCCCAAGGCCGACAAGGCGCGTGATCTGATCCCTCTGGAGTTGGCGAAGCTGGGGGCAACGGTGGTTGCCCCGGTAGCCTACCACAACCTGCCCCCCGTGGCTCTTCCGCCGGAAGTTCTGGAGGCGCTGGAGAGGCGGCAGATCCACTGCGCCACCTTCACCGCCTCCTCCACCGTCCGGAACCTGGCGGAGCTGGTGGGTGAGAACCGGCTCCTCCATCTCCTGGAGGGGGTAACCATCGCCGCCATCGGTCCCATCACCGCGGCGACCTGCCGGGAACTGGGGCTGGAGGTGCAGATCGAACCAGAGAAGTACACCCTGGAAGCGATGACCGAAACAATCGTTCAACACTTTTCTCGTTAAAAATCTAGATTCCCTCCTCGAAACCTCAAATCCCTATCCCAGGTATAGACAACTCGAACATCCACACAGCTGCATCACGTTATGAGGCGTTCCCCTCCATCTGAATGGGTAACTGTCGCAGTCAAGCTTATCCGTTCGTCACCTCGGTTCCCACGTAAACGGGGGGAAGTTCACCCTTCCTGTTTACAGGGAGAACCGGGGTGGGGAAAAATGCGAAAGAGTACCGCTGGACCGGGTACTGGCGTATTGACGCGGACGCCGACCAGACTCCGCCAAATAACGGAGCAATTAACTGAATAAACGGAATGTTGTTGCAGCGCTCGGCATTAACGGTGATAAACCATTGTTTTAGTAACGATTGTAAGCTGTTACCATATGTTGGCATTTTGTGGAGACTTGGCATGGATAATGAAGATTCTATTCATACAATCAGACCAGGAGACCATTATGGAAATGCCTCGCATCGTCAATTACTACCTCAATTTCTCCGTCAGGTTCCGGCTCACCATCCTCTGTATCTGCTATACGCTGGGGATACTGGCGGTGGATTTCAGCGACCAGTTCAGCCGAAGCATCCATTACACCACCATCGTGGGGATCATCGTGCTGGGTGTGCTCTTCGGCTGGCTCAATATCTGGTCCATCCACCAGGCCATCGAGCGAGCGGCGGCCTACCTGACCGCCATGGCGGACGGCAATCTGAACCAGGAGATCAAGGTTTACCGGAACAACGAGATCAGCAGGATGCTCCTCTG
>CAIOGM010000088.1 GCA_903857795.1 uncultured Geobacter sp. | reverse complement strand
TCCAGCGTGGGAACGCAGCCGGTGACGCTCCAGCGTCAGACAGTGACAACGTGATGAATCCGATTGCCGGAGAATCCGCCACTGGAGCGGCGTCGTACCGGTTCCCACGCAGGAGCGTGGGAACCATGAAATGCTCAGGGTCCAATCCGGTTAGCGCTGTGTTTCAGTTACTCCCTTCTCCCTGAGGGAGAAGGTGGCCGAAGGCCGGAGGGGGCGACCTCCCATCGTTCCCACGCTCCAGCGTGGGAACGCAGCCGGTGACGCTCCAGCGTCAGACAGTGACAACGTGATGAATCCGATTGCCGGAGAATCCGCCACTGGAGCGGCGTCGTACCGGTTCCCACGCAGGAGCGTGGGAACCATGAAAGAGTGCCATCCCCACGGATGACATCACTGACTTACAGAAAGGAATGTTACGATGAAATATATAGTGCTTTTGGGGGACGGGATGTCCGATGAACCGCTGGATATTCTCGGCGGGAAGAGCCCTCTCCAGGCGGCAAATACCCCGAACATGGACTTCATGGCGAGAAACGGCCTCCTGGGACTGGCCGCCACGGTGCCTCAGGGGCTCCCTCCGGGGAGCGATGTGGCCAACCTCTCGGTCTTCGGCTACGACCCCCGCTGCTGCTACACCGGCCGCTCCCCCCTGGAGGCGGCCAGTATCGGCGTGGCGCTGGGGCCGGACGATGTCGCCTTCCGTCTCAACTTCGTGACCCTGGCGCCCGACGGGGGGCGGATCTACATGAAGGACTTCTCCGCCGATCATATCTCCACCCCCGAGGGGGGGGAGCTGATCGCCGCGCTCCGCGAGCAGCTGGAGGATGATGAATTTCACTTCTTCCCCGGAGTCGGCTACCGCCACCTCATGGTCTGGCGTAACGGCTGCTCCGCCATGAAGACGGTCCCCCCCCACGACATCACCGGCAAGAGTGTGATCGACTCTTTCCCCAGCGGCGAGGGGGCCGACCGGATCATCAACCTGATGAACAGCTCCCAGATGATCCTCCACAACCACCCCCTCAACAAGCGGCGCGAGGCGGAGGACCATCTCCCCGCCAACTCCATCTGGCTCTGGGGGCAAGGGCGCACCCCGCGGATCAGCAGCTATCAGGAGAGCTATGGCCTGACCGGCGCCGTCATTTCTGCGGTGGATCTGATCAAGGGGATTGGCATCGCCGCCGGGCTCGACATAATCGCCGTGCCCGGGGCCACCGGATACATCGATACCGATTACCGGGGGAAGGCGGAGGCTGCCCTGGAGGCGCTCAAGAGCAGGGATTTCGTCTATCTCCATGTGGAGGCGCCCGATGAGGCGTCCCATGCGGGGCGTCTCGACCACAAGATTCAGGCCATCGAGGATTTTGACGCCAAGGTGGTGGGACCGGTGCTGGAGGGGATCAAGGCGTTTGGCGACTACCGGATTCTCTGTATGCCCGACCATCCGACCCCCATCAGCATCATGACCCACACCTCTGACCCGGTGCCGTTCGTCATCTACGGCGGCGAGGGGTTCCCCGGTAACGGCGGGGGCTCCTACGACGAGGTGGCAGCCAAGGCCACCGGCTGCTTCGTCCCCGAAGGGTTCCGGCTCATCTCCATGATGATGGGGCGCGGCCCGGCAGGGGAGTGACCATGAAAACGGGACGTGCGCGGATGCTCCTTGCCGGAGCCGTGGCGACCGTACTCTTCGGGCAGCTGTCGGCGGCAGCCCGGACGGATCTTGTGCAACACTCTCCTCCCCCTCCCTTGACGGGGGGGGGCCGGGGGGTGGGTGAAGCGGCTTCTCCCGAAAAAGAGCAGAGCTTCTCCCCGCCCCTCCCCCGAAAAGGGGAGCTGTCGGAAGAATCCTCCTACCGGGTGCTGAAGCGAAAACTGGTGGAGCGGTATGCCGGACAGCTCCCCACGGAGTGGGGGGAGAGCGTGACCGGGGTGACCACCCGACTGAAAGTCGGGAGCGGAGAGAAGGTGGTGGCGCTCACCTTCGACGCCTGCGGCAGCGGCAAGGGGATGGGGGTGGATCGGGAACTCCTCGCATTTCTGGAGCGGGAGCAGGTGCCGGCGACGCTCTTCATCAATGCCCGCTGGATCGCCCCGAACCGGGAGCTCTTCGACCGGCTGGCGGCCAATCCGCTGTTCGAGATCGCCAACCACGGCTTTCGCCACCGCCCCGCTTCGGTGAACGGCAGGAGCGTCTACGGCATCGCCGGGACCCGGGATGTGGGGGAGCTGGTGGACGAGATTGAGCTGAATGCGCGTAACATCGCCGAGCTCACCGGCAGGCGGCCCCGTTTTTACCGCTCTGGCACCGCCTATTATGATGAGGTCGCTGTCAGAATTGCCGGGGAACTGGGAGAGCAGGTCGCCGGCTTCTCCGTGCTGGGGGATGCCGGGGCAACCCTCCCGGCGGAGCAGGTGAAGCAGGCGCTCTTGGGGGTCCGTCCGGGCGACATCGTCATCCTCCATATGAACCACCCCGAGGCCGGGACCGGGAAGGGGGTCATGGCTGCCGTGCCGGAGCTCAAAAAACGGGGTTTCAGGTTTGTAAGGCTGGGCGAGTAGCGGTCGCCTGCTCACGGCCAACTCCATCACTCCACCGAACAGCTCCCAGGTGAAACAGATGACGCAGAGCTTGAATGGCAGAGCGGGAGGAGCTCTTTCCGGACAGGAGGTCGCCACCTGTGATCTTGACTCCGGCGCCGCTTTGGAGCTGGCTCGGGAACTCTCCACCATGGTTCGGCAGCATGACCTGGCGGCGCAGGAGTTCAGTGAACTACTCAGTGAGCTGTTGGCTGGAACGGAGCTGGCGCGGCAGGCGGTGGCTCTCTTTGATTGAACAAGGAGACTCAGCATATGACGGAAGACATTCGCTGGAAACAACGGTTAGACAACTATTCCAAAGCTCTCCGTCAACTCACAAGATTTATTGAAAAAGGCGAGCTTAACGAGTTTGAGCAGCAGGGATTGATACAATGTTTTGAGTATACATACGAGCTTGCTTGGAACTGTATCAAAGACATTTTTGAAGCACAAGGTGAGGTCGGAATTATCGGCGGCCGTGATGCCTTCCGCCTGGCATTCAGGCGTGGTCTGATTGAAAATGGTGAAACCTGGATGGAAATGATCAAGAGCAGAGTTCTTGCCAGCTACACCTATAATGAAGACGTTGCTGATGATATCTCCAACAAAATAGTGACACAGTATTACCCTGAATTTGTTAGTTTACATCTCCGATTTGAAGCCTTGAGTTTGCAAGCATGATGACGGATCCCCTCTTTGGATTGCCTTTGGCTGCGGTAGAAAAGATCCGGGCAGTGTTTGCTTCTCATCCGGAGGTGGAACTGGTTGTGTTGTATGGCTCGCGTGCCAAGGGAAATTACAAAACCGGCTCGGATATTGACTTGACGATGTACGGCAATGAGCTGAATCACAACATCCTGTTGAAAATTCTTGATGAACTTGATGAGCTGCTTCTGCCGTGGATGTTTGACCTTTCGATTTTCGAACAGCTTGACCATGCGAAGCTGAGGGAGCATATCGAACGGATTGGGGTGGTTTTTTATGAGCGGGAAGGTGCTGCTGAGGAGAAGGTAAGAGTATGAAGGCGGGGTCGCTCGATGTTGTTTAGTCCCTTCCAGCGTGCTGCCTGCACGTGTTAATCAACATATTTCGATCATACGCTCTGTGAAGAAGCAGATAATTCCAGTTTTTCTGCATTATCTCCTCATATCTAGAATATACAGGAAACGACTTTTAGATACAGGGGAAGAAGGCGGTTCAACTCGACAGGCTATTACAAAGGCACAGCTCCAAAACTTTTCTATTAGAATATCCCGAATCAATTTCCCGAGCAACAGCGCATCGTCGGCACCGTCGGTGGCTGCATCAGCCGCCGGATAGCTGCCACAAGTGAGCGGGCATAAAATAGCAAAAAGCCCCTGATTTCTCAAGGGCTTTCACACTTCATCGGACTACTCTGGATTGTCTTTTGGTACCGAAGGCCGGACTCGAACCGGCATGACCCTGCGGTCGGCAGATTTTGAGTCTGCTGTGTCTACCATTTCACCACTCCGGCATAACGTCCGTGATTATAGTGAATGGTAGGCGCGCGGTCAAGAAACTTTTTGTCTTTTAGAGGAGCTTTATTTACTGTGGATTACGACGCTCTTTTCTGGTAAAAGATTGATGGTTATAATGCGCTCCTGGTTTTGCGTATTCTAATAATGTTGATGTATTTGTCGGATTCAGTCCGAACCGGAGAGTGCGAGAGCGATGCAGATACTACAGTGGCATGATGACTACTCTGTAAACAACGATGAGCTTGACAGCCATCACAAGGCCTTGTTCGAGATAGTTAACAGCATAAGCGACTGCTGTTCCGGGGCAGATGACCAGCAGTATTACGCCGCAATAATCGCTGACCTTGAGCAGTATGCCATTTGCCATTTCAGGTCGGAAGAGTTGTATATGGAAGAAATAGGGTATGTTGATATCGATAGCCATATCATGGAGCATAATGAGTTTGAATGCCGGATCGCCGGAATGAGGGATTCTTCACACTGCACCGATTCTGCGTTGCGCAGCGAACTGATCGGTTTTCTTGGCAAATGGCTCCTGAATCACGTGATCACAGAAGACAAGAAGCTGACCATCTGCTTCTAAATGGAGGCAGATGAGAGATGCTGATTCACCACGTCGTTAGATTGGGACCTCCGTCAACGAAAAGATCAAGCTCCTGAACTCGTCACTGTTTAGGAGCTTTTTGTTGATTGGAAATAATTATTTAATATTTTTAGTAATATATGTATTGTTTAATATGTTGCGTAATTGGTGCGCGCGCTAAACTTATCAGGCCTTGTGCCGATACATATATAAGAATGCTCTGAATTCGACGGGCAAATTTTATGTCAAGGAGTCAGTATATGAGAAAATTGTTATGTCTGGTGTCTGTAACAATCTTGTTGTCGGGGTGCGCATCCAACTGTCGCAACGGAATTATTACAAATCCATGTGCAAGTGATAGTCAATGCTATCGGGATTCTTATAGTATCGTGTGGGATAGTTGGTGCCGGAATGGTTGCAGAGATTATCCTGTATCATACAGAACTAAACAGACTGAATATATTGTACTGCCTGAAGGAACTAATACATGCATGGGCGATTGTGGGGGTGCAAGATGATACGGCGCGCTACGTTTGGTCTCCTGATCTCAGTTCAGTTGCTGTTCACTGCAGGATGTGCCACTACCTCAAGCTATCCGCAAGGCAATATCCGTGCAGAAAATTATGAAACGGCGCAACTGACTCCCTATCAAAAATTTACGATCGAAGAACCTCTTACCATTCCTCGGAGCAGGACTTCTATTGGAAAGTTGAATGCAGAAATTATTTTCACTGCGGATCAGATTGAAAGAAATTCTGACAGAAAAAGCCTGGATAACACATTTATAGTTACAACCATAGTCAACCTTAATAATTTGTCGGAGACGTCAAGCTTCGGCAGGCTTTTTTCCGAGAATTTGATACACGAACTGCAGGTGCGTAAATGGAAAGTATATGAAGTCAGGTTGACCAAGGATATTACAGTTAATGGGACTGGTGAGTTTTCATTAAGCAGAGATATACAAAAAATACGTGACAATTATAAGATAGGTGGAATTGTCGTAGGAACATATTCGGTTACAGATGGACATATAATTGTAAATACTAGAGTTATAGATATGAGCTCTGGAATTATTGTGTCATCTGGGCAGGTGCACATGCCATTGACCGAGTATGCTGATTCTTTACTCTACTACGAAGACAGGCAAAGGGTTATGAAGATAGTCGGTGATACGCCGCACAATGCAAAGCAAAAACAATCGGGTAGTGATCTCGAGACTTCAAAATGGATCAAGATAGAAGACATATCAAAATGAAACAACTTCTATTGACAGGCGCCTCGTTGATATTGTTGCTGACCGGTTGCGCGCATCAACCGCAACTTGACAGCAGCTGCACGATCACCGACTTACTTAATACCGCGGATCTGAAGCAGATTTTTAATAGTATTGCAGTCGAGATGTGTACCGACAACTGCGGCGAGTGCCGTCAACTGCCTGGAGGTGATGCCAGTAGTCCTACTCAGTGTGCAGGAATTGACGATGCGCATCGTTTGACGGTACTGGTGACTGATTTTGTGGATATCAATACGTATGTTCCGAAACCGATAGGGCTTCTGATGGGTGAATTGATGCGGGGGAGCCTCAGTAACGCATGCTGCTACACAATAGTTCAGGCCGAATTTGCAAAATATTTTAAATTATCGGATAGTGGACTGGTGTCGTTGACCCGGGTGCCCAGCGAGGTCAAAAACGATGAGTATCGTCAGGGTGAGGCCATAGTCGGCACATATGACTATCTCGAAGGGAATAAATTGCTGATTTTTGCCAAGAAAATCAATACAATGACAAGCAGAATCTCACGCATGGTCACGAAGGAGCTTAGTTATGTCTGTGTCGATGGCACCATAACGAGTTACAGCGTAAGGTAGGAATAAGGCTGATATTCAAGCAGCTCTACGTGCAATCTGAGCAAAAGGACTCGATTCCATGCAAAATACAGATGAAGGCGAAGGGCAGGACGCGGCGCCGGCGAATGACTCTCCCGCCAAAACCAAAAGAAAAAAAATTATTTATGCTGCGATTGCATTGGTGCTCATTATTGTGGTAGGGATAGTCGTCTATTTCCTACTGCCCGCCGCCAAGTCGAAAACCGTCAAGAACCCCATCAAAAAACCGGCCAAGCAGATTGTCTATGATTCGGCAACGTCGCATCACCAGGGTGAGAATAGACATCCTGACACTAAGCCATTCAATGCGACATCTTCGTCGCATTCGGTCAAACCGACTGCCGCTGTGGCGTCTTCAGCCCTACTAACTGTCAAGCCGGTCGCAGTCGTCGCCAAACAGAAACCAAAAGCCGCTGACATTGATCTTCGTAAATTCGTCACTGCGAAAAAACAGACTGTGGCGCCGCGACTTGCATCGAGAAGCTATCAGAGATTCACATCGAAAAACGATATTGCCACTGTGGGCGCTGCATTGTCAAATATGTCGTCGATGTTGAGAGACCCTCACCAAATCACGAAAACCATTAGCACACCCCCTGCCAAAAACGATAAACAGAGTGTTGAAAAGGGATCCCTCGCAGCTAATGCCGATCTCTTTATTGCCAAAGGGTGGTCGGCGTATTACAAACAGGGGGGTAATGTTTTATTGTACAGGTATTTCGGTCGCGGCGCCGGCAGCAGTGTCAAATTGATAAACACGGCGTGGCTGCTCGTGAATAATGATGTAACAGTTTTTGCCAATGCTGTAAATTGCAGCGACAAGAGCATCGATACCTTTGCTTTCATAGAATTGGACCCCGTAACACTCAAGAGTAAAAACAGCAATTCCCGTAAAATAAGTGAGACAGGGCACAGATTCGAGAGTATCTGGGATAAAGGCGATGCTGCTCTGTATGACAAGGTCTGCAGGTAATCAACACTAAAGGAGTACCCTTGTGGGCAAAAAAAAAGAGAAGAAGAACGCCGCGGCGACAGAAGTTGCCGCACACGGCAATGGGGTCGCAGTACAGGGTCCGGATGTGCTCCCGGAGTTGAAGAGTAAGAGCTATGAGAAGGAGCTGGCCAAGCTGGCCGTGGAGCTGGTCAAACTCCAGGAGTGGATCAAGGAGAAGGGGCTCAAGGTCTGTGTGGTCTTCGAAGGGCGTGACGGCGCTGGCAAGGGAGGGGTGATCAAGGCGCTCACCGAACGGGTAAGTCCGCGGGTCTTTCGCGTGATGGCGCTGACCGCCCCGACGGAACGGGAGAAGTCGCAGATGTACGCCCAGCGCTATCTGCCGCATCTGCCGGCGGCCGGCGAGGTGGTCATCTTTGACCGGAGCTGGTACAACCGTTGCGGCGTTGAACGGGTCATGGGGTTCTGTACGGAGGAGCAGGCAAAGCACTTCCTGGAAATCGTCCCGGCGTTCGAAAAGATGATGGTGGAATCCGGGATCATCCTGCTCAAGTACTGGCTGGAGGTGAGCGAGGAAGAGCAGACCCGCCGGATCAAGGGGCGGATTGATGACGGCCGGAAGATCTGGAAGCTCTCTCCCATGGATCTGAAGTCATACAGCCACTGGTATGATTACTCCCGGGCCCGGGACGAGATGTTCGCCGCCACCGACACCCCCTGGGCCCCCTGGTTCATGGCCCATTCGGAAAACAAGAAGAAGGTTCGCCTGAACATCATCTCCCATCTCCTGAGCAGGATTCCCTATGAGGAGCTTCCCCGCGCCAAGGTGGTCCTCCCCAAACGGCAGAAACCGGACGGCTATACGGAGCCCGACTACCCGTACAAGCTCGTGCCGGAACCGTATTGATGGGCACTATTCAAGCAGCATGGAAGGAGTAACTGAATGAATGAGCTTTCGTTTCAGCATTATCTGCTCGGGCTCATTGCCGTCGCCAACAATATTCCGGCTATTCCGCTGTATCTCTCCCTCTGCAAGGAGTTGGATTCCCGTGAACAGCATAAACTCTGCTTCATCGCGACTCTCTCTTCTTTTATCACCATGGCCGTCGCCATGTTCACCGGCATGGCCATCCTGGACTTCTTTGATATCAGCATCGATGCCTTCAGGATAGCCGGCGGCCTCCTCCTGCTCAATACCGGGTTGGGCATGATGAAGTCGGCGCCCCAGGAGCAGGATAACGGCGGCTCTTTTTCCCGGATGATCTCCCTTGCGGTGATCCCGATTTCGATCCCGCTCACCACCGGCGCCGGCACCATGTCCACGGTCATCCTCTTTACCGAACGACTGCATCACTCCGACGCCTTGGAGATGAAGCTCTTTGGCGCCATCGTCTGCATGACGATTCTCATCTACGTCTCATTCCGCTACTCCACGCTCATCATGCGTTACCTGGGGGAGACGGGAATGGATGTCCTCTCCAAGGTCTTCGGTCTCATAACGCTGTCCCTGGGGATCCAGTTCATCATCAGCGGTATCAAGGGGGCGTTCCCGCGGCTACTCTGAGGCATATCCCCGGCAGGAACGACCGTTAACAGAGAGCTCCGGGGGGAATCCCCCGGAGCTCTCTGTATCTTTCCCCCTCACCTTCCCGGAATCAGTGATAGACGCCGCAGCCGATGATGATGTCGCCGGCCGACTCCACGTAGCTCGACTTGGGTTCAGTCTTCCTGGTCACGGGGTTGATCCATTTATAATCGACCCAGCCGCTCCCCTTCCGGGCGACCTGGATGAAATCCCTGAAGAAATATTTCCCGTCAGGATCCCTGAAGTCGATCATGCTCTTCCCCGCCAGGGTCTGATTCGCCCCGTGAGCGAGCATCCGCCCCTGCAGGTCGATGACAAAGAGATAGAGCTCTCCTTTGACGAACTGCCCCTTGCTGTCGCTGATCTCCACCAGGGTTTTTGCCGTGCCGTTGGCCTTCAGATAGGTCACGGCGCTCTTCACCATGGCCCTTGCCGCTTCCTGATTCCTTTGGGATGCGGAGGAGAGGGGGCCGGCGGCGGGGCGTGGGGCGCTCTTTTCCGGCTGCTTCCCTTCGGCGGTGACCTGATGGTTTCCGCTGGAGTGGCAGTCGCTGCAGTTGGTCTCGAAGAGTTCGTCGCCGATCTCCACCGGATGAACGAACTGGTTGACCACGGCCCCCGGCGGGATGTTCTCCTGGACCTGCCCCAGGAGCTCGTGGCAGAGTTCGCAGCTCTTGGAGATCACCTTCCCTTCGGGTGACCGGTGTTTGTCGTCGTGGCAGCGGAAGCAGCCCGGCGTATAGAAGTGGCCGATGTTATTCGGGTACGTGTTCCACTTCACCTTCATGGCGGGGAAGAAGTTCCGTTCGTAGATATCCTTCACCTGCAGCACGGCGGCGCTGATGGCCGCCCCCTTCTCCCGGGAGATCTTCGGATAGTTCCTGGCGTAGAAGGCGGGAATATCCTTGCTGATGGCGCTGAAACCCTCCTCCTTGCTCTTGTAGGGACGGTCCAGCACCTCCATGGAGACCTTCTTGATGTAGGGGAGCTTCCGGTCGATGAGGTTCGAGACGAAGTTCAGGTCCAGTCCCTCGCTGGGGGAGTGGTAGATATGGGTCGGTCGATTGTGGCAGTCGGTGCAGTCCATGAGCCGCCGGTTCCCCTTGGCGAGCTCATCCCTGGTGAGCGGCTTCTCGGTGTCCATGAATTCGGTGACCTTGCCGCTCTTCTCCTTGACGGCGATATAGGGGATGGAGAGCCGTTTCTGGTCGCGGGCAATGAAGCTGACCTCCGACCCGATGTGCCAGTGAATGCCGTTGGAGGTCGCCTTCAGGGGAGAGCCGCCGATATGGATCAACATGTCGATCTTGCGCGGGGTGTTATCTTCATCAAGGGCGTAATGGTAGAAGATCTTCTGACGGGCTACGGAGAACTTGTCGGGCCAGTGGCAGTGTTCGCAGGTCTCCCTGGCCGGCCGGAGGTTGTCGATGGGGGTCTCGATGGTCTCCGGATAGGTATGGAACAGGACCGCATAGAGCTGCTTCATCCCGGAGATCTTGGCCTTGACGTACCAGGCGGCGCCGGCGCCGACGTGGCACTCCACGCACCTGACCTTGGCGTGGGGAGAGTACTGCCAGGCGGTATATTCGGGGGTCATGACCGGATGACAGAGTTCACCGCAGAAGGTGGTGGACTCGGTGAATTCAAATCCCTTGATAGAGGCGATGGCCATGATGATCACGAAGATGACCGTCGCCGTGATGAAGAAGATGAACATGCGGCGCTGGTGGGAATCGTTCAGGTTGAGGGTCGGAAACGGCGGGATCTCCTCCTCCAGGGAAACCATCCCTTCGATGGCCGATTTCCGCCGTTTGTCGCGCTCCAGCCACGCCCCCAGGGGGACCAGCGCCAGCCCGAAGAGGAGCATCCCCGGGAAGAGGAAGAAGGTCATGAGCCCCAGGTAGGCATGTTCGGCTTCGGTGAGCATCTCGAAGGCGGTAAAGACGACGATGAGACCGGCGGCGGTGACCGCCAGGATCATGCCGACAAGGCTGATCAGGTTCCACGCTGATCCGATTTTACTCCGAATGGCCATAGGGGAACTCCTTGGTGGTGACGCCCACGGGTTGGTCTGCCGGTCATCTCTAGTAAGTGAGTTGACAGAGTAACCATGGCTCACGCGCTCGTCAATAACTTTTCCGGTCTGCTCCGTTGCGCCCGTTCGAATCCTTTTCATGATAATAGTTCTTGCTCTGTCATCCGCCGCCGTTTATTCTGAGAATATCGAACTCCACATCTGTCCCAAGGGGGCTGCCCATGCCGCGGAGCGTGTTGCTGTACAAGGTATCCGGAATTATCGGCGCTACACTCGTGATCGGTTTTTCCGCCATGGGCTGCCTCGCCTTGTGGCTGGAGTATCGGTCGACCATGGAGCTTCAGGTGAGCAACAGCAGAAACCTGGCGGCCATCGTCACCAAGAGTGTCACCGACGCCATGATGAAGGGGGAATCATCCGAGATAGCCGCCTACGTGACGGAGATGAAGGGACGCCATTTTGTCAGCGACCTGCGGCTCTTCAATGCTGACGGAGTGGAGACAGGGGGTCGGGGGCGGGAGAAGAACCCGGAGATCGTCGCGGCCCTCTCCAGCGGGAGGGGGGAAGAACGGACCCTGACGGCGGACGGGACGCGGAGTCTGAATAGCGTGATCCCGCTGCCCAACGAGAGCCGTTGCCGGAGCTGCCATGACACGGCTCACCGTTACCTCGGCGCGATCATGCTCACGACTTCCCTTGACATGGGGTATGCAAGCGCCAAGAGGCTCTCCCTCTACCTCTCGGGGGGCGGGATCGTCTTCTTCCTGGCAATGATGGGAAGCATGCTGCTCATCTTCAGGCAGACCATCGTGCGGGATATCCTTGCCTGCTCCCATGCGGTGAAGCGTCTGGCCGATGGAGAGGGTGATCTGACCGCGCTGCTGCCGGTTCGTTCCGGCGACGAAATAGGGCAGCTTGCCGCGGGAATCAATAACCTGACCGGCAAGCTCAGGCAGACCCTCGCCGATCTCTATCGGCAGACCGAGTATACGGCGGTCGCCATCTGCAAGGTCGATGGTGAGACTCTTGCCACGGTCTCCTCCGCGGCGGAGCAAAAGGAACAGTCCATATCCGTTGCGGTGGCCGCCGAAGAGATGGCCGCCACCTTGAGCGATGTCGCCGCCAACACCCAGCGCGCCGCCCATCTCTCGAGCCAGGTAGACGGCGCCGCCGGCACGGGGATGGTTGCAGTGGCGGAGGCGTTCAGCTGTATGGAGGTGATCAGCGGCAGTGTGGTGGAGACCCTGAAGATGGTGGAGCGGTTGGCGGTTTCATCCGGGACCATCGGTGAAATCTCCACTCTCATCGAGGATATCGCCGATCAGACCAATCTCCTGGCGCTCAATGCCGCCATCGAGGCGGCCCGGGCCGGAGAGCATGGGAGGGGATTTGCGGTGGTCGCCGATGAGGTGAAGAGTCTCTCCGCCAAGACGGCGACCTCGACCAGGGAGATCTCCCAGATCATCAGGAACATACAGGAAGAGAGCGCCGCCGCGAAAACGTCCATGTTTTTCGTGAAGGAGCGTGTTCAGGAGGGGGTCGCCAAATCCGTCGCGGCCAGGGATTCCCTGGAGAACATCCTCCGGCTCACCGGGGAGGCCACGGAGATGATCGACCAAATCGCGTGCGCCACCGAAGAGCAGAGCCGGACCACCGAAGATATCTCCCTGAGGATTCACCAGATCTCCCAATCGGCGTCGGCGGTTCATACGCAGATGCAGACCAACGGGGAGTTGTTCGGACGGCTGGCCCAAGTGGTAGAGCAGGTCTTCTCCACCGTCGGCAAGTTCCGGGTGGGGAACCACCATGACCGGATGAAAGAGTTAGCTTACGAACTGCGGAGTTCGGTGGAGGTTGCGCTGGAGCGGGCGGTGTCAGGACGCAAGCTTACCCTGGAGCAGCTTTTCGATCGGAGCTACCGCCCCGTTCCCGCTACCTCCCCGCAGAAGTTCACCACCTCCTTTGACCGCTTCTTCGATTCGGAGATCGCCGCACTCCAGGAGCGGATACTGGAGAGGGAGAGCGGGATTTTCTTCGCCATCTGCGCCGATGATCACGGCTATGTCCCCTGTCACAACCGGCGTTACACAAAACCGCTGACCGGTGACCCGGATCAGGACAAGCTGAACAACCGGACCAAGCGGATCTTCAATGATCGTACCGGACTGCGGGCGGCGCTCAATCGTGACGACTCCCTGCTTCAGACCTATATCCGGGACACCGGCGAAATCATGAACGATATCTCCACCCCGATCATGGTTCGGGGCAGACATTGGGGAGCTGTCCGGATCGGATACCACTGTCTCGAATTGGGAGCTGTGTAGGCCGGGAGGAGTCGCCGGCAAGGAAATAGCTGTTTTTGCCGGATCTTCACCAATAGCCGCTCAATTTTTTCCGTGAGACACCGAATACTAATAACAGGCACCATATTTCTTACCCCTGTGAGCGGCTCATGGAAATTATCCGTACCACCCGTTATCTCCCTCAAAGAAGCAGACCGAGGAACAGCCGTGTCGTGTTCGAAAAAGGGCTGTTTGAAGAGCGGGTCGTCAAGGAACCGGTAAGAAATGCGAAGATAATTTCGGAGACGGAGAATGTCGACCTGGACGAGATAGCCGCGCAGCTGGAAGAGGCAGGTTATAATCTGGAAGACGAGCCGACGCTGGACAATTTCAACTGCTTCAAGGACTCGATCGGGAAATTCGCCAGAAAAGTCACGACTCTCGCCTATTGTCTCGATAAACTGTTCGCCCCTTCCCAGCGGCCTCAGATAATTACGCGCGTCAAGGATGAAGGCGCCGACTATCTCTATCACAATACCATGAACAATCAGCACTATAACATTCAGATCGCCAGCGAGATCGGCGATATCAAGGGGATGATCCTCAGCAACTGCATCTAGAGAGCGACGGATACGAAGCAACGGGGAGTCGGCGCCGGAAGAGACGCCGACTCCCCGTTTGTTATCTGGAAAATTTATTCAGCGTGGTCATGGTCCCGATGACGTAGCTGATGTATGAGGCAAGTTCCAGGTCGAAGGTGTTTATATGCCCGACAACATAACGGAACAGAAACTCAACGGCCTCCTTTGCGATCTCAACGGTGCAGCCGTCGTGATCTATTCTGTCGGTCAAGCTGCTGATGACCCGGTCCAGATCCCGATGCGCCTGACGATGGGAGTCGATCTGCGGGTAGGCGTACTCCTCCATCAGCCTCTCCTCCGTGGCCACATGCTCACCGCTGCAACTGCTGATTATCTTGGCCAACTCCTCCCTGATGAGCGCCATGTCTTCCCGTTGGACCGCGTCGGTGAGCCTGTCGTACTGCTCGAATATCGCCCCGTGATGTCGGTCGATCTCTTCATTGCCAAGAAATAGCGTTTCGTCGAACTGATATGACATATCTCCACCTTTTTTAGTCAGCGGCTCTGGATCTACTCCATAGTAATCAGTTGATCCTCATTCAAGGTTCATGCCGGGTCGGGTGGAACATGTAACTATTTACCCCAAAAAACAGTTATCCACGAAGGACACGAAGTTTCACGAAGGAAATCCTGGGATTTCTTCGTGTCCTTCGTGGATAACAGCCGTGTTCAGGTTCATTTTGCGGGAATAATCCGGCGGCGGTGGAGGAGCCGGGGGTGGCTGTGGCGTTTTTATGTTAAATTTATTAACACAAAGCATTTAGTCGTTCGATATCAATCAGTTGAGCCTGAAACCGCATAGATGAAAAAATAACGTCAACTGCTAAAAGCAGTTCATTATCAGTAGGTTGCCGGACTGGTGCCGATGTTGAAAAAAGTAACATCCACTCCGTCGGTTCCAGGAAAACCCTTTTTAAGGGGCAGCGGGAGACGGAAATTACCTCGGAAAGGATTTTAAATGAAGCTGCCGACGCTGCAAGGTTCACCCAAACAGGTAACATGGGCCTCTCGCATACGGGAGGAACGTCTCAGGGTCTGGCGGGAGTCGTCCCCGGAGCTCCTGGCGGCCATCGCGAGCAGCCTGGAGTCGATGGCGGACGCCGGCTGGTGGATCTCGTACCGGGAGAAGGAGCTGGCGGTGGTCTCTGCCCATCTGCTTCAGGGGGTCGACCTGCAGAAGATTCAGAAGGAGGAGTGGCGCAACCGGGAGAAGCAGCAGGAGCAGAAGGAGAGCGCAGCTACCAGGTCCTACCTGAAGAAGGAGCTGGAGAAAGAGGCGAAGGGGAAGAGTGGCCAGAGCCGGCTCTCCCCCGTCCCTTCTCTCACCGGTTCGAGAGGGGGGGAGCTGCTGAAATGGGAAGGGGCGGCTCGCGACATGATCACCGGGGAACTCTCCACCGACCCGGATCTGCCGTTTTGAATGAAGTTGGTGGTGAAATGATTTTTGTCAGCGGTCGGGCCGATTCACCGGTAACAGTGTCTCTCTCCCCAGGGTGGCGCGGAGGAGGTTGGGGAGAGCGTACTCCCTGGTTCCTGCGCCGTAGCCGATGGCCTCCACCAGGAGCGGCGGCAGGGGGCCGAACCGGCAGCAGAAGTGTCTCAGGAGCGCGGCTCCGGTGGGGGTGACCAGCTCCCCCTGCAGTTCGGTGGCGTAGATCGGTAGCCCCCGGAGGATCTCCAGGGTGGCCGGGGCCGGCACCGGGAGCAGGCCATGGGCGCAGCGCACCGTTCCCGAGCCCACATGGATGGGAGCGCAGACGACCTCATCCACCTCCAGACGGTGCAGGGCCGATACGGCTGCAACGATATCGACGATGGTGTCCACTGCCCCCACCTCGTGGAAGTGGACCTCTTCGATCCCCTTTCCATGGACCGCCGCCTCGGCCCTGCCGATGATCTCGAAGAGCGCCATGACGTCCGCGACGATCTCGACAGGGAGGGAGCTCTCCCCGATGAGCCGCCGGATCTCGCCGAGCCCCCGTTGACTCTGCCGCATGGGTTCGTCAGCGGCATGGTGATGGTGTTGGCCATGAGCATGGAGTTCACCATGGTCGTGATGATGATCGTGAGTGTGACCGTGAACATGGTCACGGGGATCGTCCACACTCCTCCCCGTGGCCGGATTAAGGACGTCGAACTTGGTCCCCGCGAGCCCCTGCCGGGTCACCCGTGAGGCCCGGATCTCGAACCCCTCCAGATTGAGACATCCCACGTCTCGACGGACCGCTTCCAGATCGACCCCCAGGCCCAGGAGAGCCCCCACGAACATATCGCCGCTTACCCCGGCAAAGGGGTCCAGATAGAGAATCTTTTTCATGGAGCGCTCTCCCTTCCCCGGCCCCTGACGGCCAGCTTGTTGATCATATCCGCCTGGCAGGCGGCGCCGAAGCCGTTGTCGATATTTACCACGCTGACCCCGCTGGCGCAGGAGTTGAGCATGGCCAATAGCGCCGTTACTCCGCCGAAACTCGCGCCGTAGCCGATGGAGGTGGGGACGGCGATGACCGGCACCTCCACGAGGCCGCCGATGACCGATGGGAGCGCCCCCTCCATACCGGCCACGGCGATGACGCAGTTGGCCTGCCGGATCAGGTCGGTGTGGGCCAGAAGCCGGTGGATGCCGGCAACCCCCACGTCGAAGAGCCGCTCCACCCGGCTCCCGAAGGATTCGAGGACTATGGCCGCCTCTTCGGCCACCGGGATGTCGGAGGTGCCGCCGGTGGCGACCACTACCAGCCCCTCCCCTGCGGCGACGCTTCGCCGCAGCTCCACGATCCGGCAGAGCGGGTGATACCGCGCCAGGGGCTCGACAGAGCGGATCGCCCCGGCCATATCGCTGGTGGCCCGGGTGCAGAGGACGTTGCCGTTCTGGAGCGCCAGCCGCTGGAAGATGATCGCCGCCTGCTCCGGGCTCTTCCCCTCGCCGTAGATCACCTCGGGGTGGCCGTTCCTGAGCCGGCGGTGGTGGTCGATCCGGGCGAACCCCAGATCTTCGAAGGGGAGCACCTTCAGCACCCCCATCAACTCGTCGGTGTCGATGTCGCCGTTTCTGTGCTGTTCCACCAACTCCCTGAGCCGGTCGGCGTTCATGGGCGCATCTCGATCACTTCGTTCATGGCGCCGGTCCGATACCCCTGGAGATCCAGGGAGACATAGGCGTAGCCTGCCCCCTTCACCCGGCTCACC
Organism: uncultured Geobacter sp.; assembly: GCA_903857795.1. Classification (GTDB taxonomy): domain Bacteria; phylum Desulfobacterota; class Desulfuromonadia; order Geobacterales; family CAIOGM01; genus CAIOGM01. The sequence continues at coordinate 23,965 of CAIOGM010000088.1, read as the reverse complement.
ACCTCCTCGCGGAGGGTGGTCACCGCCAGGGAAAACTCCTCCTCCCCCAGCTCGATCCGGGCCACGTCGCCGTGGTGCCGGACCCGGAGAATCCGCAGCCCCAGCTCCCGGAGGCTCTCCTCGGCCCGTCCCACCTGAGTCACCTTCTCCCGGGTGATTTCGTCGCCGTAGGGGAACCGGGAGGAGAGGCAGGCAAAGGCCGGCTTGTCCCAGGTGGGGAGCCCCAGCTCCCGGGAGAGCTCCCGGATGTCGGCCTTGGTGAAGCCGGCCTCCTCCAGGGGGCTCCTGACCCCCAGCTCAGCCAGGGCCCGTTTGCCGGGGCGGTAGTCGCTCCGGTCGTCCAGGTTGCTCCCGTCCACCACCACCGGAATCCCCTCGGCCGCGGCGATGGCACAGAGCTTCCCGAACAGCTCTTTCTTGCAGTGGTAGCAGCGGTCAACCGGGTTTTGGGTGAAGCCGGGAATCTCCAGCTCCTCGGAGACGATGACCCGGTGTCGCCCCCCCAGGCTCTGCGCCAGGTTTTCGGCCTCGCGGAGTTCCCGTTCCGGGTAGGTCTCGGAGGTGGCGGTCACCGCCAGGGCCCGGTCGCCCAGGACGCCGGCGGCCACGCTAAAGAGGAGGGTCGAATCGACGCCGCCGGAAAACCCGATGACGCAGCCCCCCATCTCCCGGAGGAGCTGTTCCAACAGTGCCCGTTTCTGCTCAATACTGCGCTTCATTCACGCTCCTTCTCTCTTCTCATGGTTCCCTGCTCCAGCGTGGGAACCGGAACCGTATGGACGCACTCTATTTGGGCGCCGGGAGATTGAGGAGCATGTTGCCTCCCCCCATGACCCCCGGCATCTTGCCGTCCCACTTGGCGATCTGCTGCCGCATTATCTGCAATTTTTCCCATTCGAGGAGCTTGGGATCCAGGGAGGAGGCCAAGGCGCGGTTGGCGGCAGCTTCACCGTTGGCGATGGCGATCTTCTTCTTCGCCTCCGCTTCCGCCTGACGGACTTCATTCTCTACCTGGATGCTCTTCTGAATCGCCTGGGTCTTGGAGTTGACCGCTTCGAGGAGCGCCTTGGGAGGGCGGAGACTGCCGATCAGACCGAACTGCTGGACAATGACCCCATAGGACTTCACGTTATCACCCAGGTCCTTGCCGACCCGGGCGAGAAACTCCTCCTTCCTCGCGCCGTTGATGTCGTCGAAGGTATATTCGGAACCGATCTGCGCCACGATGTTTCTGGTGGTGTCGCGGAGAAAGCCGTGGGTGAACGAGTCGATCCTGTCCGCGCGAAACTTCGTATAAAACTCGGGGACACGGGACGACTCCAGTTGATAACTGACGGCGACATCGATATCCACCGGGACGGAATCCTTCGTGTTGAAGGTCAACTGTTCATTCCGGGGTGATCCTTCATGGATATCCTGGGTCCAGGCGACCCTCTGGATGAAGGTGGGGTAGACCACCACGGCTGATTGGATCGGGTTGTAGAAGACGAACCCGGTCACGATGTCTTCGCGAGTCACCCCACGGTTAATGAGTCGATTGATCTTTATCCCCGTGTAGCCCGGTTCGATGACCCGCCAGTTGATCAGCGATCCCTTGGCGATGGGTAACGCGAAGAGGATAATGAACAGTAGCAAGAACCACTTGCCCCTTCCTTTCAATAGACCGACGACCTGCTGAATGTCTTGTGCCATGGTATGTACCTCCTTGGGGTAACAGTTGGGTTATTTACCGTTGCTCCTGCCGGTCCCGCGCCTCGATGAGCGAGACGAAGAGCTCCTCCAATGACGGGGTGACGATCTCTGCGGGAGGGGAGTTCCGCCCGTTCTCAGCCAGGAGGTCGTCGATTCCTCTGAGAGTGGTGGCGCCGTCGGCGATGATATGCACCCCTCTGCCGAAGAGAGCGGCGGAACGGACCCCCTCCAGGAGCTCGATCCTCTCCAGGAGCTCCTGGGGGCGGTCGCAGACCACCTCGATGACGCTCTCGGTCATGGCGCCGCTCTTGAGCTCCTCCGGGGTTCCCATGGCGATGATCTCCCCCCGGTAGATGAGGGCGAGCCGGTCGCAGTATTCGGCCTCGTCCAGGTAGTGGGTTGTTACGAAGACGGTGACCCCTTCGCCGGCCAGGAGGTGGATCAGCTCCCAAAAGTTCCTCCGGCTCACCGGATCGACGCCGGAGGTCGGCTCGTCCAGGAAGATGACCGGAGGTTCGTGGAGGATGGCGCACCCCAGGGCCAGACGCTGCTTCAAGCCACCGGAGAGGGTGCCGCTCTTGCTGCTTCGGCGGTGGGTGAGCCCGGCCATGGCCAGGACCCACTCCTTGCGCGCCTCTCTCTTCTGAGCCGGGATCCGGTAGATCCCGCCGTAGAAGTCGATGTTCTCCTCAACGGTCAGCTCCTCGTAGAGGGAAAATTTCTGGCTCATGTAACCGATGTTCCGTTTTATCGCCTCCGGCTCCCGGACGATATCGAACCCTGCCACGGAGCCGCTCCCGCCGGTGGGGGTGATGATGCCGCAGAGCATCCGGATGGTAGTCGACTTTCCCGCGCCGTTGGGGCCGAGGAAGCCGAAGATCTCTCCTTTGCGCACCTCCAGGGAGATCCGGTCCACGGCCGTGAAGTCGCCGAACCGTTTCTCCAGGTCACGGAGTGAGACGGCGATACCGGGGAAATCAGTCGCGGACGCTTCGGCGCCCTGCTGCTCCGGGGCGCCCCGCAGAGCTCTGCCGGATGAAATGATTGACAAAATCCTTTGAGCGTAGGACACTTGCCGCCACCATTGCCTGTAAGGAGCCTTTGTGGACAACCATCTTGTACTCTGGGGAGCCTTCGGGCTGCTCATGACCGTCATGATCACCATCGACCTCGGGCTGAGCCGGAAGAGTCACGAGATCTCCTTCCGCGAAGCCTTTGCCTGGACCGGTATCTGGTTCGCCCTGGCGATGCTCTTCAATGCCGGTGTCTACCGCTACCTGGGGAGCCGGCAGGGGGTGGAGTTTTTTACCGGCTATCTCATCGAGAAGTCGCTCTCGGTGGACAACCTCTTCGTCTTCATCATGATCTTCTCCTACTTCAAGGTGGAGCGGCTCTACCAGCCGAAGATCCTCAAGTGGGGGATCATTGGCGCCCTGATCATGCGGGGGCTCTTCATCTTTCTCGGCGTGGAGCTGTTGAACGCCTTCTCCTGGATGATATACCTCTTCGGGGTGATCCTCGTGATCACCGCGGTGAAGATGGCCTTCGGCGGTGAGGAGAAGATCGAACCGGAGCACAACCTCCTGGTCCGGTTAGCCCGCAGGCTCTACCCTGTGACCCCCTATATCAGGAACGACCGGTTCTTCATCATGAAGGAGGGGGCTCGCCACGCCACGCCGCTCTTTCTGACCCTCCTGGTGGTGGAGAGCACCGACGTCATCTTTGCCCTCGACTCGATCCCGGCGATCTTTTCCGTCACTCGTGACCCGTTCATCGTCTACACCTCCAACGTCTTCGCCATCATGGGGCTTCGGGCGCTCTTTTTTCTGCTCTCCGGCGCCATGGGGCTGTTCGTCTACCTCAAGTTCGGCATCTCTTTCATCCTGGCTTTCGTGGGGGTCAAGATGCTGGTTGCCGATCTCTGGCATATCCCGACCTCCTACTCCCTGGTGGTCATGGTAACAGTCCTCTCCCTCTCCATCCTCCTGTCCATGGCGAAAAAATAACTGTTCAAGGTTCTATGTTCAAGGTTCTATGTTCAAGGTTCAATATTCATAACCCTGAACCCCGAACCCTGAACCCCGAACCCTGAACCCCGAACCTAAGGACCTATCCTCTCAATTCTGACCCTCACGATACCGGTGCGGGTCACCTCTTCACAGGTGATGACGTACCCCTGCCACTCCACCTTCTCCCCCTTCCGGGGAAACCTCCCCAGAGCGTCCAGGATCAGCCCGGCGACGGTGTCGTAGGGGAGGTCGTGGTTCAGCGAGATGTTCAGCGGCTCTTCCAGATCATAGATGGAGATGAGGGCGTCGGCCAGGATGCTTCCGTCGGGGAGGGTCACGAGGCGGCTCGGCTCCTCGGCGTCGTGTTCGTCCTCGATCTCTCCCACCAACTCCTCCAGCAGGTCCTCGGTGGTCACCACCCCGCTGATCCCGCCGTATTCGTCCACCACCAGCGCCATGTGAAGCTTCATCCGCTGCATCTCCTTGAGCAGCTCGTTGACCTTCTTCCCCTCGGGGACAAAGTGGGGCGGACGGACGATTGACGCGATATCGAAGCCGGGATCGGTCACCGTCCTCCCCAGGAGATCCTTGCCGAGGATGAAGCCGGCGATCTCCTCGATATCCCCCCGATAGACCGGGTAGCGGGAGTACATGTTGTCCGTCACCGTCTTTACCAGCTCGGCCGCTGACAGCTCCAGGTTGAGGGCCACCATCCGGGTCCGGGGAACCATCACCTCGCGGACGCTGGTGTGGGTAAAGTCGAAGATGTTCTTGATGTACTCCTGCTCGGTGGCGCTGAAGACCCCGGTCTCGTGCCCCTCGGCCACCATATGCTGGACCTCTTCCCGGGTGATGAAGGTCTTGTTCTCCCCCTTGATCCGGAGGAGGGCGAAGACCGCCCGGCTGGAGACCGTCAGGAACGAGACCACGACCCCCGCCAGTCGGGCGAAGAGGGCGATGGGACGGGCCACCCGGAGCGCCAGAGGATCGGCGTACTGGAGCCCCAGGGACTTGGGGACCAGCTCCCCCAGGATCAGGAGGAGGTACGAGACCAGGGAGACCATCACCGTCACCGCCACCGGTTCGGCGGAGTGGCTGAGGAAGGGGTAGGGGGAGGCGACGAGGAGCGGCTTGAGATGCTCCACGGCGATGATCCCCCCCACGGCCGAGGCGGTGGAGCCGACGATGGTGATCCCGATCTGCACCGTGGCCAGGAGCCGGTTCGGATCCTTCTGCAGCTTGCCGATGATTTCCGCCCGCTCATCACCGGCGGCGGTGAGGTGGGCGATCCGGCTCTTGCGGATGGAGATGATGGCGAATTCGGCGCAGGAGAAGAAACCGTGGATGACGATGAGGAGGGCGATGAGGCAGAGTTCCAGGACTACCGTATCCACGCGGCTCCTCCTGAAGTGACGGTCGCTTCGGTGGCGGCGGAGCGCTCCAGATGAGAGGCGAGGAGGGAGAGGGCCAGCTTGACCTCCTCATGGGGGGGGAGGGCCGCGGCGAATCGTTCCAGGTATCCCCGCTCCCGGAACAGCCGGCGGGTGGCGCCGAAGTTGAGATCGAAGATCCAGGAGAGCTGCAGCAGCTTGAAATCGTTGAGGCTCTTCACCTCCGCCAGGTTGATCATCTCTTCCCTGGTGATGGCGTCGAGGATCCGGGGTGAACAGCCGGGACGGTCGGGAAAGCCGAGTCCCACGGCCGAAGCCCGTTCCTCCTCGGGAAGCGCGTAATATTCCAGGAACACCCGCCAGATGTCCAGCTTGTCCGCATCGCGGATCAGGCGGAGAAAGAGGCTCTCCCGTTCATCGAGAAATGCCGGAATCCGGTAGACGTTGTGGAGCGCTACACTTCTAATGATAAGCCGCTGCTCTTCTCGGGGGAGGTGGCGCAGGAGCCGCTCCTCGACCATGACCCGGACGCTGCGCCCCGCATGATTCACCGAATCGCTGTCCCTGAAGGTCCTGAATTCCCGGTACTGGGGGAACCGCCCCACGTCGTGGAGCAGCCCGATGCTCTCCGCCAGGAGCAGGTCATTGCCGGTGAGCCCCTGGTCGGCGGCGATGGTTCTGGCCGCCTCGGCCACCCGGTGGGTATGGTGCTCCTTGAGGAGATAGTTGCGGCGCGCCTCATCGTCGGCATCGCGGCTATACACGGCGCAGAAGGGGGTAAACCAGTCACGGAGTCGGGTGAGGTCGGTCTGATTCATGAGTTCTCTACTGATACGAAAAGGGGGGCTCTAAAGCCCCCCTCGTTATTCGGCTGGTTTCTGTCTAGTCGTCGAAGTTCCCGGTGGCGCCCTTGTCGCCGTCCAGCTGCTTGGCCCGCTCGATGATCTGCTCCTTGGTCCAGTAGGCCGGATCTTCCAGGAGACTCCCCTTGGGGCCGAGATCATAAGAGTTTGCCTTGAGGATGGCGGCGATTCCCAGGGGGGCGGTGTCCCGTGCGTTGAAGACCTCGGTCAACATCTTGTAGACGAACTCTTCCACCCGCTTGGCCATCCGATCCCGAATCGCCTTGGGCTGGGCCAGCAGTTTGTTTTCGAAGGGGAGGTTGAGGCTCTTGTAATCACCTTTTTTCCACCCCTTGGCGGTGGCGTAGGCGACCACTTCCGCCCATAGTTCTTCGGTCATCCCTTCGCCGGGCACCTTGATGAAGTTGCCGTCGGCGTCCAGCTGGGCATTGCCGTAGTCGTTGACTTCCAGTCCCCAGGAGATCATCTGGAGGGCGGTGGCCACGTTTGCCTTGGTGGTGGCAGTCTGGTTGGCAATCTCTCTGAGACGTACGGAGCTGTTCCCGGAGGTGCCGTGCTGGGCGCCGCTCAGTTTGTAAGGGGCCAGGGCGTGATGGATGCCGGCGGTGAGCTCCACCTGGATGCCGGCGTCGCTGGCTTCCAAACCGTGGGAGGTGCCGTTGTTGAGGGCGATCCAGTCGGGGTAGATCTCATGGGCGTTCAACCCCTGGATGAGGAACTTGGCCTCGGGGACGGTGGAGAGGCCGCTGTTCCCCTTGATCTCTCCCACTTCGGTCTCGATGGAGGCCCAGGCTGGGATGCAGGGGTTGATGGCGATATTGGCCAGCAGATTCTTGTCGTCGGGCTGGTGGGAGGCGTCGATGGCTATGGAGGTGATCCCTGCCTCGAACATGGTGGGAACCTCAACCATGGCCTCTGCCAGATCCTTGTCGTTTTTGATGCCGTAGTGGTCGGCGTGGATGGCCACCGGCACGGTGATTCCCAGTTCGTTGCAGAGGGCGTCCACGATGCGGGCCATGTTCCAATAGTTCACGGCGCAGTAGGAGCTTCTTCCCCCTTCGGACTTGGCGATCTCGATGATGATGGGGGAGTTGGCCCGCTGGGCCGCCATGAGGGCGCCGCGGATGACGAAGTAGCTCCGACCGTTGGCGGCCATGGCGACGGCCTTCCCCTTGGCCAGCATGGCCCGGTCCACGACCTTGCCGCTGACGATGAGGGCCTTGGAGTTGGGGAAGAGCGCCTGGATGTTGGGGGGGCGTCCGACCTGGAGCGCCTTTTCGAAATCGGCGGTGTATGTTGTTGCCATCTGCGGATCTCCTTTTCTTGGATGATGAAGGTCTATACGATACGACACAATGCGTTCTTGTATCACGCTAATATTTCCGAATCAAGGAGAATCGCCGCCCTTTGTCCACCATATCGGATGTAATCCCCATGTAATGGGTTGCCGTAAGGTTTGGTTCCGTGTATGATGCACCGCTCGTTGCCGGGTAATTAGGATATTTTAGTGGAACCTGAGCTGTTCCGAGAAGAGAGCACCATGACCCTGACAGAATCCCTCAAGAGTTATCGAATTCCCCTGCTGCTGCTCCTGCCGCTCTTCATGCTCATGTATTACAACATCATGCCGTCCATGGTGCAGCAGTGGTACGTTGATCCCAACTACTCCCACGGCTTCATCGTGCCGCTCATCTCCGGCTATCTCCTCTATGAGCGGCGCGAGGAGCTGCTGAAGACAGAGGTGGCCCCGTCTCTTGCCGGGCTGTTCATCCTCATCTTCGGTCTGCTGCAGCTCTGTGGCGGCTATCTGGCCTACGAGCTCTACACCATGCGCTCCTCCTGCATCGTGATCCTGGCCGGGATGATTCTCTATCTCTTCGGGGCGGCGCTTTTCCGGCTCATGCTCCTGCCGGTGCTCTACCTCTTCTTCATGATCCCTCTGCCGGCCATCATCTACAACTCAGTCGCCTTTCCGCTCAAGCAGCTGGTCTCCAAATACTCGGTAGACGCCCTGCAACTCATGGGGGTGATCATCATCCGGGAGGGGAACATTCTCATGCTCCCGGAGACGACGCTGGAGGTGGCCGACGCCTGTAGCGGCATCCGCTCTCTGGTCTCCCTGCTGGCCCTGGCCGCGGCGTTTGCCCTCTTTACCCAGAAGAGCACCCTGAAGCGGATCATTATGATCGTCGCGGCGGTACCCATCGCCATTCTGACCAACGGGTTGCGGGTCATCGGCACCGGTATGCTGGCTCAGTACTGGGGGGCAAAGGCAGCCGAGGGTTTCTTTCATGAATTTGCCGGGCTGGCAGTCTTTGCCGTGGCCCTGCTGCTCCTGGCCGGACTCGGAACGCTTATGAACAGGGGGGAGAAATGATCAAGGCATGGCGGTTCATTGTCGTCTATCTCCTCCTGGCCGGGGCGGGACTCTACGTCAACCTGCACAAGGATATTATGGTTCCTGCCATCACCCCGCTGCGGGAGTTCCCCGTGACCAACGGCGAATGGCGGCAGACCTCCCGGGGCGAGTTCAGTGATGAGATCCTTCAGGTGCTCAAGCCGACGGACTACCTCTCGGCCCAGTACGTGAACCCCCAGGGGGATAAGGTTAATCTCTACATCGGCTATCATGGCGGCGGGAAGGGGGGGGGGGAGATCCACTCGCCCAAGAACTGTCTGCCTGGCGGCGGGTGGCTCATCGTTTCGGAGAAGGTCGTCACCCTGAAGGCGGGGGCGAAGGAGTTTCCGGTGGTTCAGGCGGTGTATCAGAAGGGGGGAGAGAAGGAGCTCTTCATCTACTGGTTCCGGGCCAAGGGGGATGAGGCGATCACCAGCGAGGTCGGTTTGAAGCTGGCCCAGATCCGGAGTTCCATCACCTCCCGTCGGCGGGACGCCACCTTTATCCGGATCTCCGCTCCTGCCGGGGGGGATGAGGGGAAGAAGCAGGAGGCGGTCATCAAGTTCGTCCAGGATTTTTACCCGCTGTTTCAGAAATTCCTCCCCTCATAGGGGGAGCCGAGGCATGAAAAGGAGGGGCAACCGATGAGCAGTGAGCGAATAATTTCGGTGGTGGGGCTTGGCTACGTGGGACTGCCGGTGGCGATCGCCTTCGGCAAGGTTCGTCAGACCGTGGGGTTCGACATCAATCCGGTCCGGATCGAGGAGCTGCGCAACGGCCATGACCGGACCGGGGAGGTGACCTCTCAGGAGCTGGCAGGCGCCGATATCCTCTTCACCGCCCTGATCGATGATCTCCGAACGGCCGATTTCCACATCGTGGCGGTGCCGACCCCGGTGGATGAGGCCCACGTACCGGACCTGGGGTTGCTCCTCAAGGCGTCGGAGAGCGTGGGGAAGGCGCTTAAACCTGGGGCCATCGTCGTGTACGAGTCGACGGTCTATCCGGGCGCCACCGAGGAGGAGTGCGTTCCGGTCCTGGAGAGGGCCTCGGGGCTGAAGTGCGGTGTCGATTTTACGGTGGGGTACAGTCCGGAACGGATCAATCCCGGGGACAAGGAGCATACCTTCACCACCATCAAGAAGGTGGTCTCCGGCCAGGATGCCGCTACCCTGGAAGTGGTGGCGCGAGTCTATGAATCGGTGGTGACCGCCGGGGTGCACCGGGCCAGCACCATCAAGGTGGCGGAGGCGGCCAAGGTCATCGAGAATACCCAGCGGGACCTGAACATCGCGCTCATGAACGAACTGGCGCTGATCTTTGAGCGGTTGGGGATCGATACCAACGAGGTGCTGGACGCCGCCGGGACCAAGTGGAACTTTCTCAAGTTCCGTCCGGGGTTGGTGGGGGGGCACTGCATCGGCGTTGACCCCTACTATCTGACCCACAAGGCCGAGAAGGTCGGCTATATCCCCCAGGTGATCCTGGCCGGCCGCCGGATCAACGACAGCATGGGGAAATTCATCGCCCGCCAGACCGTCAAGGAGATGATCCGGGCCGGCCACAGCATCGCGGGGTGTCGGGTCACCATACTCGGGATCACCTTCAAGGAAGACTGTCCCGACGTCCGGAATACCCGGGTGGTGGATATCATCGCCGAACTGCAGGAGTACGGGGTGGATGTGCAGGTTTGCGACCCCCAGGCCGACTCCGGGGAGGCCCTGCACGAGTACGGCGTCACCCTTGTCCCCTTCAAGTCCCTCAAAACTGCAGTTGCGGTGGTGGTGGCCGTGGCACATGCCGAGTTCCGGGCGCTCTCCGTCACCGATATTTGCCACCTGACCTTCGGTAATCCGGTGCTGGTGGATGTGAAGGGGATCTATGACCGGGCGCTGTTCCAGGCGGAAGGGGTCCGGGTCTGGAGGCTTTAGAACCGTTTCGCGATCAAGATGATACTAAACCACCCCTCACCCCTACCCTCTCCCACTGAGGGGAGAGGGAGTAATGGGATGAGTCAGTGAGTGAAAAGGAAGCTAACCCAAAGAAACTCGGCAATTTCAACACCACTGTCTCCTGTCACGTTCCCTCTCCCCTTGTGGGAGAGGGACAGGGTGAGGGGGAGATTGCCATGAAATTGAGTAATTCGCCACGGTTCAGGGTTCAATGTTTGCGGGTTCTTGGGTCATCGATTTCTTTGGACGGGATGGTTTGGGATGACGTGGGGAGGGTGGTCATGAGCAGATACGATGAGGTACGGGAAGAGTTGCGGGGGGCGCCGAAGCGATGGCTGGTGACCGGCGCCGCGGGATTCATCGGCTCCAACCTGGTGGAGCAGCTTCTGAGACTCGATCAGGTGGTGGCGGGGATGGACAACTTCTCCACCGGCAAGCAGCGGAACCTGGATGAGGTGCAGAGCCTGGTGACCCCGGAGCAGTGGGGCCGGTTCACCTTTACCCAAGGGGATATCCGGGATCTGGAGTGCTGCCGGACGCTCTGCCGCGGGGTCGACTACGTCCTCCATGAGGCTGCCCTGGGGTCGGTCCCCCGCTCGCTGGAAGACCCGATCACCAGCAACGATAACAACGTCACCGGCTCCCTCAATATGCTGGTGGCGGTGCGGGACGAAGGGGTGAAGCGGCTGGTCTATGCCGCCAGCAGTTCCACCTATGGCGACCATCCGGGGCTCCCCAAGGTGGAGGAGGTCATCGGCCGGCCGCTCTCCCCCTACGCCGTGACCAAGTATGTGAATGAACTCTACGCCGAGGTCTTCAGCCGGAGTTACGGCATCCAGACCATCGGCCTCCGCTATTTCAACGTCTTCGGGCCGCGTCAGGACCCGGACGGGGCCTATGCCGCCGTCATCCCCCGCTGGATCGCCTCGCTGATCAAGGGGGAAGAGCTCTTCATCAACGGCACCGGCGAGACCAGCCGCGACTTCTGTTTCGTGGAGAACGTGGTGCAGATGAATATCCTGGCGGCCACGGCCGTTGACCCCGAGGCGGTGAACCAGATCTACAACACGGCGCTCAACGCCCGGACCTCCCTCAACGAACTGTATCTCCTGCTCCGGGAGCGGCTCCTCCCCCATTACGGTCACCTTGCCGGAGCCCGGCCGCTCTACCGCGATTTCCGCAAGGGGGATGTACTCCACTCCCAGGCGGACATCGGCAAGGGGCGCCGGCTCCTGGGGTATGAGCCGACCCACACCATCGACCAGGGGCTGGATGCCGCCCTCCAGTGGTACATCCGGAACGTGGCGACCTCATAAGCCTGCCTGATCCCCACCCAACCGCTCCCGGATGCTCTCCGCCAGCTCCCGGGAGATCCCCTTCAGCTCCTGCAACTCCTCCACGCTCGCCTCCCGAACGTTCTTCAGGCTTCCGAACCGCCGGAGCAGCTCCTTCTTCCGCTGATCGCCGATACCGGGGATGTCGTCCAACGGTGAATGGAGCCCTTTCTTTCCCCGAAGCTTACGGTGATAGGTCACCGCGAACCGGTGGGCTTCGTCGCGGATCCTCGCCAGGAGGAGCAGCGGGGCCGAGTTCTGGCGGAGGGTGACCGGATTCTTGCGCCCCGGCAGGAAGAGCCGCTCGTCGCTCCTGGTGACCGCCGTTGCCGTCGCCTCCCGCTCCACCCGGCTCTTGGCCAGCCCGGCCAGCCCGATCCCCTCGATCCCCAGCTCCCGCAGCACCTCCGTCAGGATGTTCAACTGGCCCATGCCGCCATCCACGACGATCAGGTCGGGGAGCTCCTCCTCCCGGCTGAAGCGTCGGGTCAGCACCTCCCGCATCATGGCGAAGTCGTCGGTGCCGCTCACGCTCCTGATCCGGTAGTGACGGTACCCCTTGGGGTCGCTCTTCCCCTCCCGGAAGAGGACGCGGCTCCCCACGGCCTCCTCTCCCTGAAAGAGCGAGATATCATAGCACTCGATCCGGCGGGGGAGCCTGGGAAGGGAGAGCCGCTCCTGCAACTCCTCCAGGGTCTCTCTCTCCGCCTGCTCGCTCTTGTGCCGCTCTGCGGCCGAACTCTCGGCATTTTTTATCGCCAGCAGCATCAGCTCCCGCTTGACGCCGCGCCGGGGGAGATGGACCGCCACCTTGCGCCCCTTTTTTTCGGAGAGGAGTTCCGCGTAGAGCGGCGCGTCTTCCAGCTCCAGTGGAAGAAGGACCTCTTCGGGGATGGCGACCTCCTGATGATAGTACTCCAGGAGGAGGTTGCCGAGCCCCTCGGCGTCATCCAGCTCCCAGGCTACCGAGAAGTTGCGCCCCCCGATGATCCGCCCCCCCCTGAGATAGAGGAGCGCCACCTCCAGAGAGTTCCCCTGGCGGACATAGCCGAAGATGTCGGCCTCCCCGCCGGGGAGGACCATCTTCTGCTTCTCCAGGGTGGTCTCGATGGCCCGGATCAGGTCGCGGAAGCGGGCCGCCTCCTCATACCGTTCCCTCCCGGCCGCCTCGGCCATCCGTTGCCGGAGCAGATCGAGGACCGCCCGATTGCGCCCTTCAAGAAAGAGGGCTGTTCCCTGAACCAGCGCCCCGTACTCCTCGCCGCTGATCAGGCCGTGGCAGGGGGCGCAGCAGTGCCGGATCTGGTAAAAGAGGCAGGGGCGTTTCCGGCGGCGGCAGGTTTCCAGGGGGTAGTGGCGCAGCGGGAAGATCCGGGTGAGCTGATCCAGCACCTCCCGGGCCGCCGAGGTCGAGGCATAGGGGCCGAAGTAGCGGGCGCCGTCGGGCAGCACCTTGCGGATCACGGTGAGCCGGGGGAACTCTTCGGCAGGGTCCAGCCGGAGGGAAAAATAGGTCTTGTCATCGCGGAGTTCGATGTTGTACCGGGGGTGGTGCTCCTTGATGAGGGTGTTCTCCAGGATCAGCGCCTCTTTCTCCGTGTCAGTCACGATGAAGTCGATGGCAAAGACCCGGTTCATGAGAGCGGGGATCTGATAGCGGCCATCCGCGGAGGCGCCGAAATAGGAGCGGACCCGGTTCCTGAGTATGCGGGCCTTCCCCACGTAGAGGATGATTCCTGCCGCATCTTTCATGAGATAGACGCCGGGGGCGATGGGGAAGTGGCTTATGGCATCGACGGTGAGCATGGCCGGGAGTATAGAGGGATCTGCAGCGGCGTTCAACCGCTTTATGGGGGGGCGCCCGCGTTTACCGTTCACCGTTGACAGATGTGTATCGATAATGATATAAGCAATTTGTAATTTTTAATTTCTAATTTTGTGAGTCTCGGGGGAAGGGGGAGAACCGTGCCCGTAAACAGAGAGCTAACGGCGTTACTGACCAGGATCCTTCTCGGCGTGCTCATTACCGTCGCCACTCCTGCGCTGCTCTTCCCGGCTCCGCTCTCCGGAGACGCTCAGCTCTTTGTCAGCGGCTTCACCGCCTGCCAGAACGGAGAGTACGGGGTCGCCGTCAGGGAGCTCTCCCGGTTGCTCAGGGAGAATCCCGCATCACCGCTGCGCGATATGTCACTCTTCTGGCTGGCCCGCGCTTCATTCCGTAAGGGCGATCGGCCGGAGGCGGCCAGGGTCATGTCGCGGTTCCTCAAGGAGTACCCCGATCACCTCCTTGCAGAGAGCGTCGAGGAAGAGCTGCTCTTGCTGGCGCGGCAGTATGATCTGGAGGGTGGGAAGTCACCTGTTCCGGAGTCGAAATCGGCCCCGGAATGTCTTGCCCCACCCCTCACCCCGGATCCGCTTCCGCCACGGCAGCGGCCGCCGCTCACCCGGAAACCGTCTCCCCCTGCTCCGGCAGCAGCGGAAAGGGGGAGGGGCGCGTCAGGAAAAGAGGAGGAGAGCAGGGTGACTGTTTCTTCCCAGGCCCTGCTCCGGGAAGAACCGGCGCCTCGCCGTGCACCGCCGGCGCCGAAGGTGACGGTCGTGCAACCTGCGGCAAGAGCCGTCATCAGCGACGTTCCCCCCTCATCTCCAGTGGCGTCTCGCGCCACTCCGGAGTCACCGCTGCGCCGATTGCGTGCTTTATGCGCCAACGTCTCCCGGAACCTCAAGGGGTGGTTTGCCGGATTATGAACCCGTGAAGACGAACAACTATTTTTCATTGAACCTGGGAAAAGCATTTGAAACACGGAGCTACTGAGCAACGGAGTGAAGTCCGTGCGGATTTCATTGAGAATATCAATTCAATGACTCACCTTTTTGGAGAAACACTTTCCTTATGCAAGAGCTTGATTTCTCCGTTGCTCCGTGTTATTCGAAATGCCGTTTTTAAGTTGAATTATGGACAAAATCCGGTATAGTTGGCTCCCGTCAACGATCGACAGAGGCTTCAAGGAGGCAATAGTTGAGAGAATCGGTCGTCATAACCCTGCTTTCTGCTCTCCTGGCGCTCCCCGGACTCTGCTTTTGTGCCGACCCTCCATCACCACCTGCGGAAGGGTATACGGTAGTGGAGGAGAGCCGGGTCGTCGGTGACTATCAGGGGTGCACCGCCTCGGCCTATCTGCGTTTCACCAACGGCAAGCTCTTCGCCTGCAGCAGCTTCGGTTATGATAATTCCCAGTACATGCCTGTGGTCTCCATTCTGAAGAACAAGGAAGGGGCCGTCAGGATCAGGATAAACGGCAAAGAGTACAGCGGTTCGTTCATCGACGGACCGTGACGTTCCCCGACGAAGAGGACAGCGGTTCGTTCATCGACGGACCGTGACGGTATCTGCCGGTTAGCCGCCGGATCGTGACCAGTAACCACCCGATTGCCGCGTGTTGCACTCACGCGGTGCAACCTCCTGCCCGAAACCGGCAGACAACAGCTTAAGGAGCATTCTCATGATGAAAAAACGGATTGTCACCCTGCTCGCAGGATCTCTTCTGGCCCTCTCTATCGGGGGAACGGCCATTGCCGATGAAACTGCTTCCGCTCCTGCTGCCCCTCAGGATAAGGCTCCCGCTGCCAAACCACCCCACAAGAGAATTGCGGTAAAGAAGGAGCGGACGATTACGGTGACCGCTATTGTACGGGCGCTGAACCTGGAAAAACGGATGGTGACGCTCGTAGGCCCCAAGGGAAACGCCTTTGATATCAAGGTCGGTCCGGAGGTCAAGAATCTTAGCCAGGTGAAAGTCGGGGACGAGGTCGTGACCACCTATTACGAGTCGGTTGCCTACCGTCTCCTCAAGCCGGGTGAAGCAGTCGTTCCGACCAGCCAGACCGATCTGGTGGAAACGGCCAAGCCCGGCGACCGGCCGGCGGGTTTGGTGGGGAGCCAGACGACACTCACCGCAACCATCGAGTCCCTGGACATGAAAGCCCAGAGTGCAACCCTCAAGGGACCAGACGGCAAGAGCTTTACCGTCAAGGCCAAGGACCCGAAAAACCTGCAGAGTGTCAAGGTGGGTGACGAGGTCGTCATCACCTACACCGAGGCGCTGGCCATCGCCGTGGAGAAGGCCCCCAAGAAGTAGCGGTCAGGGTCTCATCACCTATCGGCAGACCATCCATACGCACACAACAGAGAGCCCGCCGGTGTACTTCACCGCGGGCTCTCCCTCGTTCATAGCCCGGGTGTCGTAACCGTTCGAGTAGCCCGCAGTCAGTTCTCGTGTTGAGTTCCTCTCAACTGTCTGCTATAGTCCGACGGGTGTTTTCCCGTACCAGTCATTCCGGAACCTTACCCAAAGGAGCATCTGTATGAGACGGAAACCATTCTGGATGCGCATCATTAGTCTCGTTACTGCGGTTCTCCTGGCCCTCCCGCTGCCGGCCATGGCGCAGAACGGTGACACTCCACCCCCGCAGTTTTCTCAGGAAGAGCTGGCGCAGCTGGTGGCGCCTATTGCCCTCTATCCCGACGAACTGGTGGCCCAGATCCTGATGGCCTCGACCTACCCGCTGGAGATAGTGGAGGCGGACCGGTGGGTGCAGCAGAACAAGTCGCTCAATGGAGACTCTCTGGCCAAGGCGTTGGAACAGAAGGGGTGGGACCCCAGTGTGAAGTCACTGGTGAATTTCCCTTCGGTGCTCACGATGATGAGCCAGAAGCTGGAGGTGACCTCCAAGCTGGGTGACGCCTTTCTGAATCAGGAGAAGGAGCTGATGGCTACGGTTCAGGCCTTAAGGAAGAGGGCCTATGATGCGGGGAACCTGCAGGCTACTCCGGAGCAGAAGGTGGTGGTGGAAAAAGAGACCATCATTATTCAGCCCGCCAACCCCCAGGTCATCTATGTCCCCACCTACAGCCCGACAGTGGTATACGGTCCCTGGATGTATCCCGCCTATCCCCCTTACCCCTACTACGCCTATCCGCCACCTGTCTACGGGGGGGCGTTCGCTTTTACCGCGGGAATCGCCGTGGGCATGGCCTGGGGATATGCCTGGGGGGGGTGCAACTGGCACGGCGGCAGCGTGAATGTGAATGTCTACCGCAACACCACCATCAACAATACCTATATCAATCGCACCACCTATCAGAAAAACTACCAGAACCGGGGAATGGTCGGTCAGAACGGCCAGGGGACCTGGCAGCATGATCCGGCCCATCGTAAAGGGGTGGCGTACCGGAATCCGGCCATGGCCCAGAAGTACGGCCAGTCTCCGGCTCGCGCCTCGCAGGCGGGACGAGACGCCCGGGGGTACGGTGACAGCCGCAGTGGCGGGAGTCAGTCCGCCGGCAACAGAGGGTCGGCTAGTCAGGGGCCCAAGGGGGGGCAGGGTCGAGGGAGTTATCCTTCCGGCGGTTCACCCGGCGGACATTCTCCTACCTCTCAGCAGTCGGTGGGAAACAAAGGATCCCTTGACCAGGGGAGCCGGGGGGGGAGTTACCGGAGTGGCGCTTCCTCCGGCGGCGGTTCGGCGGGGCGTACCCCAACCCCGCCTGTCAAGGGGAGCACCTCCGGTTCCGGCCAGAGCGGAGGCAATCGAAGCGCGGCGCCGTCCGGTGGTAACCGTGGGGGTGGGAGTTCCGGTGGCCGCGACAGCGCCTTTAATCCCACCTATGGTGACGGCGCCAGCACCCGTGCCGCCAGCGACCGGGGGCAGTCCAGTCGGCAACAGTCCGGAGGCGGCTACGGCGACCAGGGAGGCCGCTCCGGCGGCGCCGAGGGGGGCTTCAGGTCCGGTGGTGGTGGCGAATCCGGTGGCGGCGGCCATGGTGGCGGCCATGGCGGTGGTGGTCGCAGATAATCAACCGGGCAAATCAGAGGGATGGCGTTGCAGCTACTCTTGACGGAGGAACAACCATGATGGCCATTACGATACCTGCCTCTTTCTTCACATACCGACTGCTTCCTCTGCTGCTGGCGCTCATGCTGCTGGGGACATCGTCTGCCGCCTTCGCGGCAGGGAAAAAACAGAAAACTTTTGCCTCACCGGAGAAGGCGGTACAGAGACTCATCGCCGCGGTCAAGAGTGACGATCTGGCAAAACTGGTGGCGATTCTCGGACCCGGTTCCCAACCGCTGGTCTCGTCCGGTGACCCGGTTGCCGACGCCGCCGGCAGGAAAGGTTTTGTTCAGCGCTATGAAGAGAAAAATCGTCTAGAACCGGTTGGCCTGGACAAGGTCGTGCTGATCGTCGGCCCCGGCGAAGACCCCTTTGCGATCCCCTTGGTGAAGAAGGGAACACGATGGTTCTTTAACACCGCAGCCGGCAGGGAGGAGATTCTCAACCGGAGGATCGGCAAGAATGAATTGAGAGCCATGGAGTTTGCCCGGGCTTATGTGGTTGCCCAGCGGGAGTATGTCTCGGCCGCCCGGAACGGTGACGGCGCCAGGGCGTTTGCCGCGCACTTCCGGAGTACCCCCGGCGCCAAAGACGGACTTTACTGGGACGTTAAAGAGGGAGAGAAGGAGAGCCCGCTGGGTCCCCTGGCTGCCCGCGCCGCCCAGGAGGGGTACGGGGACTCTCCCGCCATCGACCCGTATCACGGCTATCTCTTCAGGATTCTCAAGGCCCAGGGGGAACATGCCGAAGGGGGGGCATTCGACTACGTGGTAGACGGCAAGATGATCCTCGGTTTTGCCCTGGTCGCCTTTCCCGCACAGTACGGTTCCTCCGGGATCATGACCTTCATCGTGAACCAGAGTGGAGTTATCTATCAGAAAGACCTGGGGGAGGCGACCGCTGCGACAGCCGCGGCGCTGAAGCTCTATGATCCCGACACGAGTTGGAAAAAAGCCGAGTAGTGCGGCGGTAGACAGTACGCCGACGCAGATGGTCGGCAAAAACCAAAGAACCGCTCCCGGTATAGGGCGCGGTTCTTTGGTTTTTGGAGCTAACTGAAGTTTTCGTCAGTAGTTGGAGAGAGCCTGGGAAGAGGGGAGATGTTTGGCTACGCTGCCGCAGTCCTTGCAGGCGTAGCGCCTGTTCGCCCACAAGAGGAAGAGTATCCCGGGGAAGACCCCCGCCAGGAGGAGAAACCCGGTGGCATAGCAGAACTCCCTGTGCTGCAGAATTGAGTGCATTCTTCCCGAATGCCCGCAGTGGCTGCATCTCCTGAACGCCCCCTTGTCCCTTCGGGCCATTACCACCATGCACAGGGCGCAGATGACCGCGGGGATTCCAAGAAGAAGATACATCATTAAAAAACGCGACAGTGATTCCAGGGTAGGCATATTGGGTCCGCAATAAACATTAAGGAGAAAATGTGGGTGAGTATAGTGGCTCTTCGGACCGAAAGCAAGTCGCAAATAAATCGGTAACATCGGGTTCGGTCATGTTCCGTCTTAAGGATTGACGCGGTACGTCCGTTTCTGATAGTCTGGCCACACATTAACGTTATGAGTACGGATGGTTCCATGGGCAGGATCGAGATAGATGAAGCACGCTGCAAGGGGTGCGGGCTCTGCACCACCGCCTGTCACCTCAAGCTGATCTCCCTGAAGAGCGAGATCAACACCCTCGGGTTCACCCCCGCCGTCACCACCAACCCGGAACGCTGCACCGGCTGCGCCCTCTGCGCCGAGCTCTGCCCCGACGTGGCGATCACGGTGTTCAAGGACAAGCCCCGCTGAATCCCCCGGTTGCTCCCGCGAGGAACCATTTGAAGGTACTACGTCTCCGCCGTGATCCGCTCATGGCGGTGGGAGGTTGTCGTGTCACAACGTTTGTTCGTCAAGGGGAACGAGGCGGTCGCCATGGCCGCCATCGAGGCCGGCTGCCGCTACTATTTCGGCTACCCGATCACGCCGCAGAGCGACATCCCCGAATACCTCTCCCGGGAGTTCCCTGCCCTGAACGGCGAGTTCATCCAGGCGGAGAGCGAGGTCGCCGCCATCAATATGCTCCTGGGTGCGTCGGCCACCGGCGTGCGGGCCATGACCTCCTCGTCCAGCCCCGGAATCTCCCTCAAGCAGGAGGGGATTTCCTATATGGCAGGCTCCGAACTGCCCGGGGTCATCGTCAATATCTCCCGCTCCGGCCCCGGACTCGGCGGTATCGACGCCTCCCAGGCCGATTACTGGCAGTCGGTGAAAGGGGGAGGGCACGGGGGGTATCGTATCGTGGTCCTGGCGCCGGCGTCGGTTCAGGAGATGTATGACCTGACCATGCTCGCCTTCGACCTCTCCGACCTCTACCGGATGCCGGCCATGGTCCTGGCCGACTCGGTCATCGGTCAGATGAAGGAGGCGCTGATTCCCAACCCCCGCCCCGACACGCTGCTTCCCGCAAAGGAGTGGGCCGTGCGCGGCCGCAAGGAGGGGACTCCGCAGAAGATCGTCAAGTCGCTCTTTCTGGGGGACGGCGAGCTTGAGGCCCACAACTGGAAACTCCACCGGAAATACCAGGAGCTGACGGAAAAGGAGAGCCGTCATGAGCTCTACCTCACCGATGACGCCGAACTGATCGTCGCCGCCTTCGGCTCCGTGGCCCGGATCGCCAAGAGCGCGGTGATGATGGCCCGCGAGGCCGGACTCAAGGTAGGGCTCATCCGTCCCATCACCCTCTTCCCGTTCCCGGCCAAGGCGTTTGCGGAGGTGAGCCAGAGTTGCAAGAAGCTCCTGGATATCGAACTGAATACCGGGCAGATGGTGGATGACGTGCGGCTCTCCGTGGCTCGTGATGCGGAGGTTTTCTTCTACGGTCGCCCCCCCGGCGCCGGCTCCCTGCCGGTGCCGGAAGAGCTCTTCGAGCAGATAAAGAAGCATTATTGACGAGGTCTCCATGCAACAGGTTTTCAAGCGACCGGACAGTCTCAAGGATGTCCAGACCCACTTCTGTCCCGGCTGTCAGCATGGCACCATCCACCGCCTCGTGGCCGAGGCGATGGATGAGTTCGGGGTCCGGGAACGGACCATCGGCGTCGCCTCGGTGGGCTGCTCGGTCTTTCTCTACGGCTATTTCGATGTGGATGTGGTGGAGGCGCCCCACGGTCGGGCGGCGGCCGTGGCCACGGGGGTCAAGCGGGCCCGGCCGGACAGCTTTGTCTTTACCTACCAGGGGGACGGCGACCTGGCGGCCATCGGTACGGCGGAGATCATCCACGCGGCCAATCGCGGCGAGGATATCACCGTCATCTTCGTCAACAACACCACCTACGGGATGACCGGCGGCCAGATGGCCCCCACCTCCATGGTGGGGCAGAAGACCTCCACCTCCCCCTATGGCCGCGACCACTCCAAGGACGGTCACCCCATCCGGATGGCGGAGCTGCTGGCTCAATTGGGTGGGGTCGCCTTTTCTGCCCGGGTAGCGGTGAACAACCCCAGGAATCTCATGGACGCCAAGAAGCAGATCAAGAAGGCGTTCCGCTACCAGGTGGAGGGGAAGGGGTTCTCCTTCATCGAGGCGCTCTCCACCTGTCCCACCGCCTGGGGGGTCACCCCGCTTCAGGCCAACGAGAGGATAGGGGGGGAGCTGATCGGCTACTTCCCTCTGGGGACGTTCAAAGACACCGCCCAGTGGCACCCCACTGCGGCTCCTGCCGGTCCCGTGGAGCAGCCGGGCGCACTTCCTTATCCGGAGTTCATGCATGAAATATGACCTGTTCATGGCGGGATTTGGCGGACAGGGGGTGCTCCTGGCGGGGAACCTTCTCTCCTATGCGGCGATCAACGAGGGGAAAAACGTCTCCTTCTTCCCTGCCTATGGTGTGGAAAAGCGGGGGGGGGCGGCCATGTGCACCGTGGTCATCGCCGACGGCGAGGTCGGTTCGCCGATCATCGGTCGACCGTCGGTGGGGGTCTATCTGAACCAGACATCTCTCGACCGGTATGGGGCCAAGGTCAAGGCGGGGGGGCTCGCCATCCTCAACAGCTCTCTGGTGGAGTGCTCCGCCTATGACCGTGACGATCTGCAGATCATCACCATCCCCATGAACCGGATCGCCATGGAGCTGGGGGATGCCCGGATGGTCAACATGGTGGCTGCCGGCGCCTATGCCGCCGCATCCGGCGCCGTACAGCTGGGGTCGCTTCAGGACGCCCTCAAGAGCGTGCTCCCCGAGCGGAATCATCGGTTCATCCCGGCCAACATGCAGGCGATCATGGCCGGGGCCGCAGCGGTGAAGGGATAAACCCGATCTTGAACCTCCCGCTCCCTGCATATCTTCTCCCACTCCTGACTCTCTTTCCTCCCGACCTCCACCACCGTCTCTTCCTCGTGGGGGGGACGGTGCGGGATCTGCTGCTGGGAGAGAGCGCCCAGGATATCGATCTGGTGGCCGCAGTCACCGCCGGGCAGTTGGAACGGCTCGGCTTTCGTCGGGTCCAGCCTACAAGCGCTGCTCCCATCTTCTTCCGGTTTCACGACCCCTTGGGCAAGATCGAGGTGACGACCATCGACTCTCCGGCGGAGCTGGAGAGCGACCTTCGCCGTCGGGATGTCACCGTCAACGCCATGGCTCTCTCACTTGCCGGCGACCTTATCGATCCCCTCAATGGCCGGGGAGCGCTGCAGGAGAGAGCGCTGATACCGTGCAGCGCCGAGAGCCTCGTCACCGATCCCGTGAGAATCTTCAGGCTCTTTCGCTTCGAGGCGGCCGGCTGGAGGATGAGTTCCGGCGCGGTGGATCTGATCCGGGAACGGGAGTGGCGCGAAGGGCTCGGCCGCATTCCGGTGGAGCGGTTCAGCGGTGAGCTCCTCAAGGCGCTGGCCAGCGCCGACCCTGCCCGGTTTTTCCGGAAGATGATCGAATTCGGGGTGGGGCGGGAATTTCTGCCCGAGCTCTTCCGGATGGCAACGATCCCTGCCGGTCCTCTGGTGCACCATCCCGAAGGGGATCTCCTGACCCATTCACTACAGGTTCTGGAGCGGCTCTGCACTGTAACCGATGACGTCGTCGGCCGTTTCTGCGCCCTGTTCCACGATCTTGGGAAGCTGGAGAGCCCGCCGGAGCAGTATCCCCGCCACCATGGTCACGACGAGGCAGGCTTTCGCATGGCAGGGGCATTCTGCGACCGGTTGACACTTCCTGGAGCATTAAAGACGGCGCTCAGGTGGGTGAACCGGCTTCATACCACGGTCAACCTCTGGGAGGAGTTGCGAGTCGGCACACAGGTGAGAGTGGCCGAACAGGCGGTGAGAGCCGGGGTGGCGGGGCTGCTTCCGCTGGTGGCCGCCGCCGACAAGGGGGAAGGGGGCCCGCTCCCGGGGTGGGAAGAGGCCGTCAGGATCGTCGGGCTTTCCACAGTCGCTCTGGGGATAGATCCCCGACTTTTTTCCGCTCTTCCGGTTGACGGGATTATTCCCCTGCATTCGACTCAGCGTCCGGCGTTCATCCATCAGAAGCGCGTGGAGCTATTCCGGCGGTTGCCGAGCGAAAAAAAAGAGGTTCAATGAAAAAATAGGTTTGACAGAAGGGGAAGTTCTTGATATAAGTTGCTTCTCTTTTGGGGCTGTAGCTCAGTTGGGAGAGCGCTTGAATGGCATTCAAGAGGTCGTCAGTTCGATCCTGATCAGCTCCACCATTAGAAACAAGGACTTAGGCAATTGCCTGGGTCCTTTTTTCTTGCCCAAATTTCCCCATGGTGTAGTAAATGGTGTAATAGAATCCGCTGGTGCTGTTGAGTGATGTAAAAATTCACTACCTTTTTTTGCGGGTGAGTGTCGTTTTTCTGATTTTCCTTGATTTTTGTACTCCGTGTCGTCTGCATAAATTTATCCGTCTATCACAGTAATCGTACCGAGCTGTTCTGGGGAGCGTTCCGAAAGTCACCCCGACGGTACGCGGGACAAACGGCATCCGTCTTCATGGCAGAGGGAAGGACGTAACAACGGGGTAGGGGGGGCGGGAGATTGTGGTGCAGTACCAGTGAGCAGTTGCACGGCAATTTTGCCATCCTGCCTGCCCAGTTGAGTGTAATCGGGAGCAGCGGCGACCCCACTTCTCAACAGATCCCTGCTGTAGTTGGTCACCGGAATCTTCCCAAGCTGAAGGTCGCGGGTTCGAATCTCGTTTCACGCTCCAATAAAAACAAGTACTTAGCCGATTCCAGCTAGGTCCTTTTTTTATTTCTTACGGTTCGTGCAAACTCCCGTGCAACTTCTGCTCTCTGCGCTACCCTCCCCAGGAACTGTAGCGGCGTGCGTGATTTGGAAGTGTTTAGCGGGTGATTTGGAAGTATGGGATTTCATATATATTGGCCTTGAATGCCTTTTGAAAGGGTATTCCAAGGCCATTTATACAGCCAATAAACCCGACAGGTTTTTGAACG